>NZ_JBWKUP010000007.1:0-320233 GCF_059420905.1 Janthinobacterium sp. GW821-FHT03C08
GCACTCGCCGGGCGCGACGCCGAACGGCCGGCCACGCCTGTCGCGCCGGCCGCGCCCGGCGTAGGCCTGACGGGCACGCTGGCCAGTGCGACGGCGGCGGCCCCGGCCGGCGATACCGTCAAGCTCAGCGGCCCTGCCCAGCAATGGCAGGAACCGCTGCGCGAAGCGCTGGGCGAGCGCCTGCAGACGCAGATCTGGCGCAACAGCGAGCACGCGACGATCCGCCTCGAGCCGCCGATGCTGGGACGCATCGACATTTCCATCCGCCACGCGGCCGGCACGCTGCAGGTCAACGTCACGGCGTCGAACCCGGAAGTGCTGCGCCAGCTGCAGGGCATCGGCGACAACCTGCGCAGCGACCTGGCGCAGCGCCAGTACACCGAGGTGGCCGTGAATATCGGCGCCACCCCGCGCAGCCCCGCCGCCCAGGCCTTCGCCGAGGGCGATGCGCGCGGCCAGCGTCAGCCGGGGCGCCAGGATGACGATGCGGAACCGGGACGCGCCCTGTCCGACGGCAGCACTGCCCCCACCACTTACGCCATGCATGAGCGAGAGACTGCCTGATGAATATGAAAATGAAACTGATCGCCGGCTTCATCGCCGTGGCCGTGCTGGCCGCCGGCGCGGCCGGCGGCGCCATGTGGTACCTGGCCAAGCCGGTCGCCGGCCATGCCGATGCCGCCGAAGCGAAAGCCCCGCCGCCGCCCGCCACGGGCAAGAAGGCGCGCAAGTTCATCACGCTCGACAAGGTCATCGTGATGCTGCGCCGCGGCCCCGGCGACACGGACACGCACTACCTGTCGGCCGACCTGGTGATCGCCACCACGGAAGAGAAGGAAAAGCTGACCAAGGACCACCTGCCCCTGATGCGCTCGATCGCCGTCAGCACCCTGTCGAGCTTCCCGGTGGACAAGGCACAGACCATGACCGTGGAACAGTATGCGGAACAGATCAACAAGGCCTTCAATGTCAGCTATGAGCGCGAACAAATGGAAAAGCCCTTCACCGAAGTCATGGTGGGCAAGCTGATCATTGAATAAGCCGACACGCCAGCCGACCTAGTGGGAGATCCCTTGGCCTATGTAGAGCAATACCAGGAAGCGTACGGCGCCGGCGAATATGCGGCCGCCAGCGCTTGCGCGGCCGTGCTCAGCGTTGCTGAAGAGCAACAACATCTGGTGGCATACGCACCGCTGGTCAAGCGCATCGTGCGCCAGCTCAATTCGCAGGTGTCGGGCGCCATCGACCGCGACGACATGGAACAGATCGGCCTGATGGGCCTGCTCGAAGCCTTGCGCCGCTACGGCGTGCCCGACCAGTCCTTCGGCAGCTATGCCAGCCTGCGCATCCGCGGCGCCATCCTCGACGAACTGCGGCGCCAGGACTGGCGACCGCGCGCCGTGCGCCAGGAAAGCCACCGCCTGCGCGACAGCGTGCGCGCCCTGACCCGGCGCCTGGGGCGCGAGCCGCAGGAAGGGGAAATCATGGCCGCCCTGAAGCTGACGCCGGAAGCCTACCAGGAGTACCAGCTGGCGGAAAACGCCGAGCTGATCGCCAGTTTCGACGAAGTGCTGCAGGAAAGCCTGGGACAGGCCGACAGCGCACCGAGCCCGGAAGAGCAATTGATGGTGCGGCGCAGCCTGGAGCAGGCCCTGCGCGCGCTGGACGAGCGCGAACAGCGCGTGGTGCAGATGTATTACGAATTCGAACTGAGCTATAAGGAAATTGCCGCCGTGCTGGACCTGAGCGACGCCCGCGTCTGCCAGCTGAACAAGACGGCACTGGGCAAGATGAAAGCCATGCTGCAGGACGCATAAAGTTAAGCAACATCCATAAATTGACGCAGCACAATGACGCAGAAAGGCAGTTGACATGGTAATTATCGGTATCTTAATCGTGATGGGGTGTGTATTCGGAGGCTTCGCCCTGATGGGCGGCACCGTCCACGCGATCTGGCAACCGGTCGAGTTGATCATCATCATCGGCGCCGCCGTTGGCGCCCTGGTGCTGGGCAACCCCAAGCATGTACTCGGTGAAATGCTGCACCAGATGCGCAAGATCGTTACGCACAAGAAACAAGGCTCGGAATTCCAGCGCCAGTTGCTGCTGCTGATGTATGAACTGCTGCAGACGGCCGCCGGCGGCCTGAAGGCGCTCGACGCGCACGTCGAGGCGCCGCGCGAAAGCGCCCTGTTCCAGCGCTATCCGTTGGTGCTGGAAGAGCCGAAACTGCTGGCCTTCATCGTCGACAACTTCCGTTTGATGGCGATGGGCAAGATCAACGCGCATGAGCTTGAAGGCGTGCTGGAGCAGGAACTGGAAGCCATCCACGACGAATTGCTGCAACCGTCGAAGTCGCTGCACAAGATCGCCGAAGCCATGCCCGGCTTCGGCATCCTGGCTGCCGTGCTTGGCATCGTGATGGCCATGAATTCCGTGGCCGACGGCGCCGATGCGGCGGAAATCTCGGAAAAAGTGGGCGCCGCCATGGTCGGCACCTTCATCGGCATCTTCTTCTGCTACGGCGTGCTCGATCCGATGTGCAACATGATGAAGCAGCTGGTGGGCGAGGAAGGCTCGACCATGGAATGCGTGAAAGTCGTGCTCGTCACGCACGTGGCGGGCAAGCCGCCCCTGCTGGCCATCGATGCGGGCCGCCGCCTGGTGCAGCTGAACATCAAGCCGAGCTTCGCCCAGCTGGAAAGCTGGATCAATGCGCTGGAAGATGGCGGCGCGGAACAAGAGCAAGGCCAAGGCCGGGGAGGCCGCCGTGCTAAAGCCGCATGAGAAACATGAACAGGCCATCATCAAGCGGGCCGGCCGCAAGCACGATGACGATGCCCACGGCGGCGCCTGGAAGGTAGCGTTCGCCGACTTTTGCCTGGCCCTGCTATCGCTGTTCCTCGTGCTGTGGCTGATGGCCGCGCGCGAGCAGCAGGCGATGAAGGAAATCATGATGGACGCGACGGCGGGCAGCCGCCAGGGCGAAGGCCAGGGTGTCATGCCGGAACAGAAAGGCGGCCCGCGCGGCAGCCTGATCGAGCGCTTCCCCATGCCCCGCAAGGGCACGGGCGACACGCGCACGGAAGGCAAGCAGTCGCAGGACGGCAAGGCCGGTTCGGCCCCGCCCAACCAGACCAAGGTCAGCTACCAGTCGCCGGAAGACTTGCTGGCGCTGTCGCGCGCGCTCGACAAGCTCAGCGATGAAGCGGGACTGAAAAGCAACCTGCAATCCGTGATCACGCCCTACGGCCTGCGCGTCATGCTGCACGATACGGACAAGCAAGGCATGTTCGTGCGCGGCAGCGCCGTGCCGACGGACCGCTTCCGCAAGCTGCTGCGCCAGATGGGCCCGGTCTTTGCCCAGATGGAGAACCAGATGCTGATCGTCGGCCATACCGACTCGATGCAATACGCGAATACTGGCTATGAAGGCTATTCCAACTGGACCCTGTCGGCCAACCGCGCCATGTCGGCACGGGCGCAATTATTGATCGGCAGCATGAGTCCGGAAAGCGTGCTGCAAGTGGTGGGCATGGCCGACCGCGCGCCGCTGGACGTGAAAAATGCCAGCGCCGGCATCAACCGCCGCATCGAACTGTTAATATTGACGCGTGGCCAGGCCGACAGCATCGCCGCCATGTTCGGCATGGCCGGGCAAAAGGTGCAGGGCGAAGAGCTGCAAGTGGGTGAACCGGACGCGGGAACCTTGCAACGCCTGCGCGACAAGCTGGGCCTGCCCGCAAAGAAAGAACGGGATGAGCATGCAAATTAAGGGCAAGGGACAACGAATGAAAATCTCCTCCGGCAATACGGGCGCCACCGTGCGCAGCGGCGCCGTGGCGCCCGCCGAGGCGATCGCCGAGAACGGGGCCGCGGGCGCCGCCATGGCCGGCTCGTCGGCCGGGGCGGAACTGCAGTCGGCCGTGCTGCAGCCGGCCATGGCCGCCCTGCGCGCCATGCCCGAAATCGACCACGACAGGGTCGCCATGCTGCGCGACGCGCTGGCCAAGGGCGAATTGCCGTTCGACCCGTCGAAACTGGCGGGCCTGATCCAGCGCTTCCACGGCGGTGAGTCGTGACCGCAGCACGCAAGGGCATCACGCGCCAGGAAGCCGTGCGCCGCGTACTGCAAGGCATCGCCGATGATCATCAAGGCTATGCGGCCCTGTTGGCCTTGCTGGAAGAACAATTCCACGCCACCTTGCGCCACCAGAACGCGCAGCTGGCGGCGCTGGCCGAGCAGGTCATCGCCGCCGTCGAGTCGCTCGATGCGCGCCGGCGCCAGCGCGTCAGCCTCGTCACTGCCCTGCTGGGGCCGGAAGGCGACATGCCGAAATTATTTGCATCGCTGCCGGAAGATGCGCGCGCCACGGCGCAGCGCGACTGGGCCGCGCTGGAACAGATGGTGCTCGAATGCAAGCGCCTGAATGCCCGCAACAGCGAATTATTAACAGAACAATACAGCATCATGCAGCGCGTGCTGCATGGCGAGGAAGATACGTATGCGCCAGGCTGATTTCCCCACCCTCCGCGCCACGGCGGCGACACCATCGACGATGGCCGCCACGCCGGTGCAAAGCAATATGCGCGCCACCGATGCCACGGGTTCCGGCGGCAGCTTCGGCAGCGTGTTCCGGCAGGTACAGGGCGAAGTGGCCCGCTTCATCGAACAGGGCGGCGGCAGCGCCACCACCCTGCAGCCGCAGGGCCGCGCCTACCTGGAGCAGAGCCAGCCCGTGAACGTGCTGGGCAGCATCAACCAGGGTGGCGAGATCGGCGAAGTGCAGCAGCAGTTCCTTGCCTCGATCAAGCCGTGGACGGAAGAAACGGGCGCGCGCCTGGGCGTGGCGCCGGAAATCGTCGCCGCCCACGCGGCGCTGGAATCGGGCTGGGGCCAGCGTCCCCTGCGCCAGGGCACGGGGGCCGACACGAATAATTTGTTCGGCATCAAGGCCGGCGGCAAATGGCAGGGCGACGTGGCCAGCAATGTCACCACCGAATACGAGGCGGGCAGCGGCACGGCCCTGAAGAAGACGGAACGCTTCCGCAGCTACCCGGACCAGGCCAGCGCCTTCCGCGACTATGCGCAAGTGCTGCTGGACAATCCCCGCTACCGCGCCGCCCTGAACACGGGCAGCGACGCGGGCGCCTTCGCGCAAGGCCTGGCGCGCGGCGGCTATGCCACCGATCCCCAGTACGCCGCCAAGCTGACCCAGTTGGCGACGCGGCTGCAGCGCACGGCCGCCGCCGAGTAGTTCCCTTACCAGCCGGGCATCCCGGCCGGCTCTCCCCCCTTAACGGCCGGGAATGTCGGCCGGTTCCACCACGCCCGCATCGACCACCCTGGCCCGTATCACCGTGCCGCTGGTGGCGTTGCGCACGCGAATCACCTGCCCCAGCGCACCCGGGTCCATGGCTTCGCCGGCCATGCTCACTTCCACCTGCTCCTTGCGCGCGACGATGCTGACGGCACTGCCCCGCTTGACCAGCACGGGCGCGGCCAGCTGGCCCTGGCGCAGCACTTCGCCCGCGCGCAGGCTGCGCCGGCTCGTCAGGCCCACGGCATCGGCCGGGGAAGCAATGCTGTCCGGCAGCATCGTCACGTCGCGCCGCGCCAGCGCCACGTCGCCTGCCTGCAGCGGCGTGTTCGCCGTCACGGGCACGCCCGTCACGGCGACCTGGGCCGTGACGCTGCCGCGCACCAGCATTTCGTAACGCCAACCGTTGCTCCCAGGACACACTGCCACGAAGCGCATGCGCTGCGCCGAACGGCTGTCCGCCGTCTCGAGCGCGACAGGCGCCGCGCAGGCCGGCACGGGGCGCGTGCTTTTCACCACGGCGACCTGGAACTGCGGTTCCTGCAGTCCGGCCGCGGCGGCCTGCTGCGCCAATTGCTCGCGCGCCAATTGTTCCACACGCGAAAATATATTGTCGGCTGGCAATTCTGCGCGTCCTGCACTACTATATAGGCTGGTCAGTAAAAAGAGGCCCGGGAGCAGTATGTGAGGAGGTGGCAGCTTGTTTCGAATCATGGAAATACTGTTGAAATGAATCATTGCTAACCTTAATCAAAGATACTGAAGCGGCATGACCTTACCATGCGTCAACATGACCAGGCTGGGATTTTACCTCTGCAGTCACTATTTTCTAGCCCGAACAGCAAAAAGCACGATCGAATTCAACACAAAGGATGACCATGGGGATTAATTTCAAGGATGCGCTTGGCGTGCATGCCGATGCACTCGCGCTGCGTGCCGACCGTACCCGCGTGCTGGCGGCCAACATTGCCAATGAAAACACGCCCGGCTTCCAGGCCATGGACATGGATTTCGGCAGCGCCCTGCAGCAACTGCAGGACAATGAAGCTGGCCTGCTGTCGACCGATGACGATGCCAGCGCCCTGTACCGCGTACCCTACCACCCCAGCCGCGACGGCAACACCGTCGAAATCGGCGTCGAACAGGCGGCCTTCTCGCAGAATGCCACCGATTTCCAGACCAGCCTCACTTTCGTCAACATGAAACTGAAGGGTCTGGCCAAGGCCATTTCCGGACAATAAGGACCAGCATGAGCTTCCAGGATATTTCCAAGATCGCCGGATCGGCGATGGCGGCGCAAACCGTGCGCCTCAATACCATCGCCAGCAACCTGGCCAATGCCGATTCCGTTGCCGGTTCCGAAGGCGAGACTTACCGCGCGCGCAAGCCCGTGTTTTCCGCCGTGATGGATGGCCCTGGCGCCAGCGGCGCGGGCGGCCGCGTGCAGGTGCTCGACGTGGTGCAGAGCGATGAACCGCTGCGCAAGGTCTACGAGCCGGGTCACCCGATGGCCAATGCCGATGGCATGGTGTTCTACCCCAACGTCAATCAGGTGGCCGAGATGACCGACATGATGTCGGCCTCGCGCGCGTTTGAAACGAATGTCGAAGTTCTGGGCCGCATCAAGTCGATGCAGCAATCGCTCCTCAAATTAGGTGAAGCATAAGTCATGGAAACCACTCTCTTTACAAATAACAGCAGCAGCGGCTCCGGCAGCTCCAGCAATGCCGTGGCATCGCAAAACAATGCCACCCAGGACATGTTCACCAAGCTGCTGGTGGCGCAGATCAAGAACCAGGACCCGCTCTCGCCGACCGACCCGAGCCAGTTCGTCAACCAGCTGACGCAGCAGGCGCAGACGGAAGCGATGCAGAACCTGTCCGCGCTGACGAGCGCCAATGCCAGCGTGCTGCAAACCATGCAGGTGCTGGCACTGGGCGCGCAGGTGGGCTCGGAAGTGATGGTCAACAGCACCACCGTGCAACTCGACAGCAGCAAGGTCAACGGCAGCATTTCGCTGGCGGCCAACAGCAGCAGCACGACGGTGACCCTGAAGGGCGCCGACGACAAGGAATACAAGATCGAACTGGGCGCCAAGGCGGCCGGCAGCGTGGCCTTCACCATCGATCCCGTGGCACTGGGCTTGCCTGCAGGCACGTACACCATGGATGTCACTACCAGCAGCGCCGAAAAACCGACGGTCGACATCGCTGGCAAGCTCAATAGTGTTCGCCTGTCCGCCACGGGCAGCATGATACTCAGCGTCGCCAACCTGGGCGAGATCAACCCCGGCGCCATTACCGGCTTTAACGGCAAGACCAGCTGATACCAGCCAGCCACCCTGCTTCCTGACCAATTAATCCTGTCCTTCATTTAAGGAAACGACCATGAGTTTCGACATCGCACTGTCCGGCATCCAGGCCATCAACCAGCAGCTGAACACCAGCAGTAACAATATCGCCAATGCCGGCACCTACGGTTTCCGCAGCAGCCGCGCCAACTTCTCGTCCATGTATGCGGGTGCGCGCGCCACGGGCGTGGAAGTCGGTTCCGTCACTCAGAGCATGTCGCTCAATGGCGGCGTGCTCAATACGGGCCGCACGCTCGACGCGGCCATCGACGGCCGCGGCTACTTCGTCAGCCGCGATGCGCAGAACACCCTCACGTACAGCCGGGTTGGTATCTTCTCGGCAAGCAACAGCGGCTACCTGACGGACTCGAACGGCAAGCTGGTGCAAGGCTACGCCACCGTTCCCGGCCTCAACACCCTGGGCCCGATGGGCGACATCAAGATTCCTACCGGCCAGATTCCTGCCAAGGCATCGGAAAAACTGACGTACACGGGCAACCTGTCCTCGGACTGGGTCGCCAAGACCATTCCTTTCGACAAGGGCAACCTGCAAAGCTACAACGCCGTCAAGGGTTCGGTGGTGTATGACTCGCTGGGCGCCAAGCATCCCTTGAACCAGTACTTCATCAAGACGGACGACAATACGGTCAAGATCGAATACTTGCTGGACGACAAGCCACTCGCGGCGCCGGCCACGGCGACGATCCTGAAATTCGGCACGAATGGCCAGCTCGAATCGATCAATGGTGCAACGGCCACGAACATCCCCGTGCCGCCGGCTGTCAAGCCCGCCGACTGGAAGCCGATCTTCGCCACCGTCAGCATGGGCGCGACGATTCCCGGCGCCGATGCGCTGGCCTTTGCGGTCGACTACAACGACACCACCCAGTACGCCGGCGAAGCGACGACCTCGATCAACAAGGCCGACGGCTATGCCTCGGGCACCTACACGGGCGTGGAACTGGCGGACGACGGCTCCCTGGTGGCCAAGTACACCAACGGCGAAAAACAGAATGTCGGCACCATTGCCCTGGCCACCTTCGCCGACGAAGGCGCGCTGACGGCCGTCAACGATACCAGCTGGATCGCATCGACCGGTTCGGGCACGCCGCTGTACGAGCGTCCTGGCGTGGGCATGGCCGGCAAGCTGGCCACGAGCTCGCTGGAACAGTCGAACGTCGACATCACCACCGAACTGGTGGGCCTGATGACGTCGCAGCGCAACTATCAGGCGAACTCGAAGGTCATCTCGACCGAGAGCGCCATGCTGCAATCGCTGATGCAAGCGCTGTAATCGCCACGACGCAAGGGTAAAGCAAAATGGATGCGCTGATTTATACGGCCATGAGCGGGGCCGACCGGGCCCTGCGGGCACAGCAGGTACACGCCAACAACCTGGCCAACATCGAAACGGGCGGCTTCCGCGCCAACCTCGAGGTGTCGACCGCCCAGCCGCTGCAGAACGGCTACGGCTACGACGACCGCCACATGACGCAGACGCAGTCGAGCGCCGTCGGCACGCGCACGGGCGCCATCAAGGAAACGGGCCGCGAGCTCGACGTGGCCATCACGGGCAACGGCTTTCTCGCGGTGCAATGGCAAAACGGCGAAGCCTACACGCGCGCCGGCGCCATGGACCTCGATGAAACGGGCGCGCTGACCATCAACGGCCGGCCCGTGCTGGGCGAAGGCGGTCCCATCACGATTCCCGAGCACACCAGCCTGGCTATCGGCAGCGATGGCACGATTTCCATCCAGGTGCCGGGCACCGCGCAGATGCAGACCGTCGACAAGCTCAAGCTGGTCAACGCGGAAGCGGGCGAGCTGACGAAGAACGAGGCGGGCCTGATCGTGGCGCGCAGCGGCGAAGACTTGCAGGCCGATCCCACGGTACGCGTGCGCGAGCGCCACCTGGAAGGCAGCAACGTTTCGGCCGTCGAGGAAATGGTCGCCACCATGAGCCTGAACCGCAGTTTCGAGATGCAGATGAAAGTGTTCAAGGCCAGCGATTCGATGACGGAATCGGGCAACCGCCTTCTCGGTGCCTGAGTCCACCGCGATTAAATATTCAAGGAGCAATACATGAATCCAGCAATGTGGATCAGCAAGACGGGCGTGCAGGCGCAAGATGCAAAACTGCAAGCCATCGCGAATAACCTGGCCAACGTCAACACGGTGGGCTTCAAGCGCGACCGCGTCGTCTTCGAAGACCTGTTCTACCAGGTCGAGCAGCAGCCGGGCACGCAACGCGCCGACAATACCCTGTCGCCATCGGGCGTGCAGCTGGGTAACGGTACGCACATGGTTGGCACGCAAAAGGTGTTTACCACCGGCAGCCTGCAAACGACGAGCCGCGAATTCGACGTCGCCATCACCGGCAACGGCTTCCTGCAGGTGCTGCGCCCGAACGGCGAAGCGGCCTACACGCGCGCCGGCCAGCTGGGCATCAATGAAAACGGCGTGATGGTCAACGCCCAGGGCCTGCCCCTGGTGCCGCAGATCACCGTGCCGAACAATGCCACGGCCATCACCATCGGCGAGAACGGCATGGTCACGGCCACCGTGCCGGGCAACGTCAACGGCACCCAGCTGGGCCAGCTGAACCTGACCAGCTTTGTCAACCCGACGGGCTTGCTGGCACTGGGCGAGAACCTGTTCCAGGAAACGGCATCGAGCGGCACGCCGACGGAAGGCCGTCCCGGCGAAGGCGCCCTGGGCAAAATCAAGCAATTCGCCCTGGAAGGCTCGAACGTGCAGGTGGTCGAGGAGATGGTCGACATGATCGCGGCCCAGCGCACCTACGAAATGAATACCAAGGTGCTGTCGGCCGCCGACAACATGCTGCAATACCTGGCGCAAGCGGCACGCTGATGACGGTCGCCATGAAAGCCACGGCAGCCCTGCTGCTGGTGCTCGCTGCCGGCTGCGCCAGCCGTCCTGCCGCGCCCGTGGCGCCCAGCTTTTCCGACACGCCGCTGCCGGTGGCGCCGCGCAGCGTGGCGCGCGGCGGCGTGGCCGGCGGCGTCTTCAATCCCGACGCGGGCCTGGACCTGATCTCCGACAGCCGCGCCTTCCGCGTGGGCGACGTCGTCACGGTGGCCCTGCAGGAAACCACGCAGGCCAGCAAGAAGGCGGGCACCTCGTTCAACAAGGGTTCCACCGTCGGCGTGAAGGCGGCCAATGTCCTTGGCAAGACCCTGCCGAAGACGGGCTTGGACCTGTCCGCCGACCGCAATTTCGCCGGCGACTCGACCAGCACGCAGCAAAACGCGCTATCCGGCGCCATCACCGTGATCGTGCAGGAAGTCTTGCCAAACGGCTTGCTGCGCGTGCAGGGCGAAAAAACCCTGACCCTGAACCAGGGCGAGGAATTCGTGCGCCTGCGCGGCTACCTGCGCTCGTCCGACATCGACTCCAACAACCAGGTGTCTTCCCTGCGCATCGCCAATGCGCAGATCGCCTATTCCGGCCAAGGCACCCTGGCCGAAGCCAATACACCAGGCTGGCTGACGCGCTTTTTCGTCGGCCCATGGATGCCGTTTTAAGGTGACATCATGAAATTCCGCTCCGCCCTGCCCCTGGCAGCCATGCTGGCCGCGCTGTCCGGCTTTACCCTGCCCGCCAGCGCCGCGCAAGTGCTGCGCAACCTGGTCAGCATCGAGGGCGTGCGCGACAATCCGCTGGTCGGCTATGGCCTCGTCGTCGGCCTGAACGGCAGCGGCGACACCACCCAGGTGAAGTTTTCCAGCCAGTCCGTGGTCAACATGCTCAAGCAGTTCGGCGTGAAGATGCCCGATGGCGCCGAGGCGAAAAGCAAGAACGTCGCCACCGTCATGGTCAGCGCCGTGTTTCCACCAGGCTACCGCCGCGGCCAGGCCATCGACGTCACGGTGTCGTCCCTGGGCGATGCGAAAAGCTTGCGTGGCGGCACCTTGCTGCTGACGCAGCTGCGCGCGGCCGACAATGAAATCTATGCGCTGGCGCAAGGCAACGTGGTGGTGGGCGGCCTCAACGCCACCGGCAAGAGCGGCTCGTCCGTCACCGTCAACACGCCCACCTCGGGCCGCATTCCCAACGGCGCCAACATCGAGCGCGAGATCCTCAGCGACTTTTCCACCAAGCCCTCCGTCACGCTGAACCTGCGCCATCCGCATTTCGAGACGGCCATCAATATCGTCGAAGCCGTGAACCGCCGCTTCGGCGCCGTCGCCACCACGCGCGACGCCACCAGCGTGGACGTGCTGGCGCCGGAAAACCCGACCCAGCGCGTGGCCTTCATGGCCAAGCTCGAAGCGCTGACCGTCGACGTGGGCGTCGACACGCCGAAGGTGGTCTTCAATTCGCGCACCGGCACCGTCGTCATCGCCGAAGGCCTGCGCGTGAAGGCAGCCGCCGTCACGCACGGCTCGCTGAAGGTGGTCATTTCGGAAAGCTCGGCCGTCAGCCAGCCGGCGCCGTTCGGCCGCGGCCAGACCACTGTCACGCCGCAGTCGAAAGTCTCCGTCGACCAGGGCAACGGCAATATGTTCAAATGGCCGGCCGGCGCCAAGCTGCAATCGATCATCGACGTGGTCAACAGCCTGGGGGCCTCGCCCGACGACATCATGGCAATTCTGCAAGCCCTGGACCAGGCCGGGGCCATCGAAGGCGAACTGGTGGTCATATGATGAATATCAACGACAGCAGCGGCGCCCTGCCCTCGGCGCTCGACGACCGCTCTCCCGCCGCGGCCACGCCGGCCGACCCGCGCTACGCGGCCAAGGCCACCGAGGCGGCCGTCAAGTTCGAAGCCTTCTTCATCTCGCACATGCTGCGCCAGATGCGCTCGGGCACGCGCGAGATGGCGGGCGAGGACAGCGTCTTCAAGGACCCCATCAACAGCGACATGCTGGAAATGGCCGACAGCCTGGTGGCCGACAAGATGGCCGGCCAGCGCGCCTTCGGCATCGCCGACGCCATCCTGCGCCAGCTGCTGCCGCCTGCCAGCGCCCCCGCCGCGGCAGGCAGCGCTGTCAAAACCGACAATATTGCAGCGCCGCTTAATAAATCCGCCTGAAGTGTCGCCTGTTCAAGTTAAGAACGATACACAGCCTGCCCCGTCGCACGCGCCACACTGTTTACGAAAGAAACTTGCCCAATGAGCATCATCAGCAATGCATTGTCAGGCACCATCGCCGCCCAGGCCGCCCTTGGCGCCGCCAGCCAGAATATCGCCAACCTGCAGACGGCCGGCTATACGCGCCAGGGCGTGCTGCTGGCCTCGCTGGGCGCCGGCGCCGGCGTGCGCTCGTCCGGAAATGGCGTGGAAGTGTCGTCGCTGCTGCGCTTTGCCGACGCGTACAAGAGCCAGCAGATGTGGCGCGCCGCCTCGGACCAGGGTTTCCGCTCGCAGACGCAGCCCTACATCACCCAGCTCGAACGCATCATGGGTGATGACACGTCCAGCATCAGCAATGGCATCGACGGTTTCTTCAAGGCCCTGAACGCGGCGGCCGTGGACCCCACCTCGACGCCGCTGCGCCAGCAGATCATTACCGCCGCCGATGCCATGTCGCAAAATTTCAACAGCATCAGCAACGTGATGAACAACCAGCTGCTGTCCGTGCACCAGCAACGCGAAGCGATCATGCCGCAGGCCAATACCGCGCTGGCCAACATCGCCAAGTTGAACGAACGCATCAGCACCTCGACGGCCGCCGGCACCAACGTCTCGGCGCTGATGGATGCGCGCGACCAGCTGATCGACGGACTGGCTTCGCAAATGGCCATCGAAGTGACGGACCAGCCGGACGGCTCGCGCGATATCTCGCTCAAGTCAGGCCAGCCGCTGGTGCTCGGCTCGATGAGCAGCACACTCAGCAGCAAAATGTCGGCCACGGGCGACCAGACCCTGGACTTGAAGTTCGGCAACTCGATCTTCCAGCTCGATAACGTTGCCGTCGGCGGCCAGCTGGGCGGCCTGGGCGAGTTCGAGGAAAACACCTTGAAGCCCATGCAGCAATCCGTGCGCGACCTGGCCAGCACGCTGGCCACCAAGATCAATACGCAGCTGGCGGCCGGCAAGACCATGAGCGGCAGCGTGGGCGGCCCCCTGCTCGTCTACGACAATGGCAGCTTGTCCATCAGCAAGAATTTCACCGCCGCCGACCTGGCGCTGGCATCGCCCACGGGCGCGGCCGGCGACAGCCAGAACCTGCAAAGCTTGATCGACATCAAGAACCAGTCCGCCAGCGTCAGTTGGGTGGGCACCGTGCTGATCAGCGATGCGGATACGCAGCTCGTCGGCAAGCTGGGCATCTACAGCCAGCAGAACCAGTCGCTGCTGAAAACCGCCGATACCGTGCGCACCCAGGCCATCAATGACTGGAAATCCACCAGCGCCGTGAACAAGGACGAGGAAGCGATGAACCTGGTGGAATTCCAGAATATGTACCAGGCCAACATGAAAGTCATCTCGGTGGCCAACACCCTGTTTGACGCCACCCTGAAAATGATGGGCTAAGGAGAAGAATATGCGCGTCGCCAGCGGCCAGTACCAGTCATTGATTAATATTTCGATTCAACAAAACCAGGATCGCATCAATTTCCTCACGCAGCAAATGTCGTCGGGTTTGCGCATCCAGCTGCCATCGGACGATCCGGTCGGCAACGTGCGCATTTCGCGCCTGACGCGCGAGCAATCGATGGTGACCCAGTATCAGGAAAACATCGCGTCCGTGAAGACGCGCCTGCTGAAAAATGAAAACTACCTGTCGAGCATGGTGACGGACATGGGGCAGGCACGCGACCTGCTTGTCTGGGCCGCCGATGGCAGCAATGCGCCTGGCGACCTCAATGCGATGACCGAATCGCTGCGCGCCATGCGCGACAGCGTGTTCTACACGTCGAACCTGAAGGACCAGGAAGGCCGCTACATGTTTTCGGGCACCGCCACGGATACCCCGGCCCTCAAGTACGACAGCAGCCAGCCCGTCGGTTCGCGCTACAGCTACACGGGCAATACGGAAACCCAGACCGTGGTGGTGGGCAATGGCGTGACGCAGGCGGCGAACGTCGACGTGAAGAACCTGGAAACCTGGCTCAACAAGATGGACACCACCATCGACGCGCTGAGCGCGGCCAATGTCAATCCGGCCGACCCGGCCACGCGCGCCATCGTCATGGCGGGCCTCGACGGCACGGATGATGGCATGAACTTGCTTTCGGGAAAAATCGCCATTTTTGGCGGTGCGCAAAATATCCTGACCACCCTCGACAGCAACCTGGCCAACGTGTCGCTGTCGAACCAGACCGCGCTGACGGACCTGAAAAAGGCCGACATCGGCGCCGCCGCCATCGAGCTGACCGGTTACCAGACAGCGTTGCAGGCAACCTACAAGGCTTACTCAAAAGTGGGCAACCTTTCCCTGTTTGACCTTCTCTGACCATCATGCAAATCGCTCAGACTTCCTCCCCATCCGGCGTCAGCACCAAAGGCACCGGCACGACCCGCGTCGCCGATGATGCGTCCACCGCCATCGACGGCAGCGCCGGCACGCGCGCCGAAGGCACGGCGGGGAAGAGTTCGGCGACAAGCCTGAAGCGTGGCCTGAGCAACTGGGACCACCAGCTGCAGGGAGAAATTTCCAATGCGCAGCAAACGCTGGATTACCTGGAACGCAGCAGCAGCCAGCTGCAGGCGCTGAAAAGCGAGCTGGCGGCCAAGCTGGCCGCGCGCCAGGGCCGTGACGGCCAGGTCGAGGCCCGGGTACGCCAGTTCAGCAATACGTGGCGCCAGCGCGCCAGCGCCTCGGGCGGCAGCCTGGACGCGCAGCTCGGCTATACCAGCCCGCAGGTGGCGCAGCAGAATTTCAGCATCCGCGGCCTGACCATGGCCAGCCTGCAGGAAGGGCCGCAGGAAACCCTGGCCTTTTCCGTCGGCGGCGCCAGCCAGGCCATCCGCTCGGTCAACATCGAGCCGGGCCTGAGCGCAGAGCAGATCGTCGCCCGCTTCGACCAGGCGCTGATGCCGTCGGGCATACGCGTCAAGCAGGGGGAAAGCGGCGAACTGGTGTTCAGCACGCCGGAAGGTGCCTGGGCCAACGTGCGCGACAGCCTGTCCGTGCGGGGCGGCGGCATCCGCTTCCCGACGGGCCAGATGAACCGCGTGCGCACGGATGCGGAACCGGCCGCCATCGCCCCGGAAGAATGGGATACCAGCGACGTGGAAGCCCTGCGCGCCACGCTGCAGCAAGTGGTGCAGGCGCTGGCCCAGCTGCAGGCGGCGCGCAGCTCCGTCAGCCTGGCCCTGGCGCAGGCCACGGGGCGGGTGGCCAAGGCGCAGCCCGTGCAAGCCAATGTCAGCATGGATACCCTGGCGGAAAGTTTCACGGAAAAAGCCAGCAAGCCGGGCTATGAATCGCTGCTGGCGATCAGTTCGGCACTGGTCGGCATCAGCCGCGAGCGCGTCGTTGCCCTGCTGGGCTTGCGCTAACACAGCTTTCCTGTGCGCCCTGCGCTGGCGCACGCGGCAATAAAATCCGCGGCGCCCCTAGCTGCGGGGAGTGGAAATCCGTAAGATGCTGCTGGTACGCTTGCATATTGACAAGTACGCCAGCGCATCCCCGTCATCCATCTCCGGAGTTCCCTTGATAAAGACCGCCGCCCGGCTGATCAGCTATGCCCTGCTGGGCAAATCCGACAAGCAGCCCCTCGATATCGCCACGGTGCGCAAGGTATTGATTTTGCGCAACGACAAGATCGGCGACATGATCGTCACCACGGCCCTGCTGCGCGAACTCAAGAAAAACTATCCCCACTGGCAGATCGACGTGGCCGCCAGCAGCGCCAACCGCGACGTGATCGCCGACAATCCCCACGTCAGCGATATCCTCATCTGGGACAAGCAGCCGCTGCTGCGCGACTTGCGCACCACCATCGCCGACCTGCGCCGGCGCCGCTACGACGTCATCTTCAACCCCTACAACCGCTTTTCGATCCCCTTGCTGCTGCGCATTAAATGGCTGGGCGCGCGCTACCTGACGGGCTTTGCCATTCCCAAGTACGGCACGTCGACGGCCAAGCTGGGCATGTTCGACCACACGGTGCCCTGCGACCGCAGCCGCCACATCCTGCACAGCTACTTCGCCGCGTTCGCGCAATTCAAGCTGCGCGACATCGACCTGCGCTATGAGCTGTCCGGCGTGGACGCCCATGCGGCCGCCGTCGACGCGGCCTGCGACGCCCTGCTGCGCACGCATGAGGGCCTGTTCTGCCTGAATTTCCAGGGCAGCAATGCGCAGCGCACGGTCAGCGTGGCCGATGCCCGGCGCTGCTGCGCCGCCCTGGCCGCGCGCTACCCGCGCCATGCCCTGCTGGTGATCGCCGCGCCCGGCGCCGAGGCGCGCGCCGCCGAGATCGTGCGCGGCGCCGGCCACGCCAACGTGATGGCCGCGCCGCCTACCGGCCACATCCTGGAACTGGCGGCCCTGATCCGCCGCTGCGAACTGGTGCTCTCGCCCGACACGTCGGTGATCCACATCGCCTCGGCGTACGACAAGAAAATCGTCGGCTACTACATCCGCACGGACAACTACCGCTGGTTCTATCCGGCCAGCCGCCACTACCGCGTCATCCTGGCGCCGGGGCTGACCCTGTCCGGGGTGAGCGCCGACGACACGCTGGCCGCCGTGACAGCGCTGATGGACGGCGACGCGCCGGCGGCACTTCACGCCGCAGGCTGAGCGCCCAGCAGCCGCTCCAGCTGCCCTGCCGGCAGCGCGCCGGAAAAGAAATAGCCCTGGGCATAGTCGCAGCCGGCCGCGCGCAGCAGGTCGCGCTGCGCCGCCGTCTCCACGCCTTCGGCCACGACCTTCAGCCCCAGCCTTTGCGCCAGCGCAATGATCGCCTCGCACAGGGCCAGTTCGGCATCGCCCTGCCCCAGCGCGCCCACCAGCGAGCGGTCGAGCTTGAGAACGTCGATATCGAACTTCTTCAAGCATGCCAGCGACGTCTGGCCGCTGCCGAAATCGTCGAGCGCCAGCGCCAGGCCCATGGCGCGGAACTGGCGCAGCCGCTCGTTAACCTGGCGCGCCTCGTCGAGCAGCACGCCTTCCGTCATTTCGATGGCGATGGCGCCCGGCGGCAAGCCTTCGCGCCGCAAATGCTCGGGCCATCCCTGGTAGAGGGCGGCGTCGCCGCGGAATTCCACCGGCGACTTGTTGATGCTGATCTGGAAGCTGGTCCCATACGCCGCTTGCCACTGCTGCGCCTGGCGCACGGCCTGGCGGAAGACCCAGTCGCCGATATCGGTGATCAGCCCGTTCGCCTCCGCGAAGCCGATGAACTCGGCGGGCGCCAGCAGGCCGCGCAGCGGATGGCGCCAGCGCAGCAGCGCCTCGGCCCGCGCGATGCCCCCGTCGCGCAGGCTGACGATGGGCTGGTAATGCAGTTCGAACTGCTCCTGCGCCAGCGCCAGGCGCATGTCGCGCACGGTGTTGCGGCGCAGTTCCGCCGCCTGCTGCAGGGCCGGCGTGAAATAACGGTAGCCGTTGCGCCCTGCATTCTTGGCCGCATACATGGCCTGGTCGGCATGGCGCAGCAGGGTGTCCACCGAGTCGGCGTCGGCCGGGTACAGCGCCACGCCCACGCTGGCGGACACGTGCGCGCTGTCGTCGTCGAGCGCGAACGGCACGGCCAGCGCGGCGACGAGTTCCTGCACCACGCGCTCGATGCCGCCCAGCTGTGCCACGCCGGCCAGGATGACGGTGAATTCATCGCCGCCCAGGCGCGCCACCGTATCCGTGGCACGCACGCGCTCGCTGATGCGCCGCGCCGCCTGGCGCAGCAGCAAGTCGCCCTTTTCGTGGCCGAAGCGGTCGTTTACCTGCTTGAAGTGGTCGAGGTCGATGAACAGCAGGACCAGGCACGTCCCCTCGCGCCTGGCGCGGCGCGCTTCGTTGTGCAGGCGGTCGAGAAACATGTGGCGGTTCGGCAAGCCCGTCACCTGGTCGAAATTGGCCTGCTGCCAGATGCGCCCGGACGCCTCGCGCTGCGCCGTGATGTCGCTCACCAGCGCCAGCGCGCCCAGGTAGGCGCCGCCGGCATCGAAGATGGGATTGGTGGCCAGGGTGGCCCACAGGGCGCTGCCGTCGCTGCGCACGAACTTGAACTCGTGGCGCTCGGCGATGCCGTCCTGGCGCCGGGCGATGTTGCGCTCCAGGATGGCGCGCCCTTCCTCGTCCATGAAAGAGGCCAGCGGGCGGCCCAGCATGTCCTCGATCTGGCAGCCCAGCATGTGCGCCATCTTCGGATTGACAAAGCTGGTCAGCGCCTGCGCATCGATTTCCCAGATGCCCTCCTCGGCGCTGTGCACGATGCGCCGGAAGCGCTCCTCGCTGCGCTCGAGCGCGGCCAGCTTGCCTTCGGCCTGCTCCAGCACCAGGCGCAGCGCCTGGCCGTTCGGGTCGGCGCTGCCCAGCAGGCTGACGGGCAAGCCCGCCTCCTGCGCGCCGGGGTGCGGCGGCGGCAGCCGCACCTGCAGCTGGATGCGCTGCGGTTCGCTGCTATTGAGCACGCGCTGGACGAACTGCTCGTAATCGTGGCGGAACGCTTCATGCACATAGGCGCGGAACAGCACGTGGCCGGGCCGCGCGCGCGGCAAGCCGAACAGCTCGGCCGCCACCAGGTTCATCTGCACGATCGCGCCGTCGAGTCCCAGCACGAAATAGGCGACGGGCGCCAGCAGGTACAGATCGTTGAAATACGCCTGTTCGCGTTCAGCCTTCACGCGCTGCGGGCTGAAGACGCCATCGTCGAGCAGCGGCGCGGCTGGCCACGGCACGTGGCCGTGCCGGGAGGAATCCGGAGCAGGTACCGCAGGCGGCGTGTTGTCCATGGCTATCCTTTGCACCACCGCCCAGGCAGCCAGGCGGATGCTGTCCCGAGACTAGCACGCGCCGCGCGCAGTGTCGAGCCATGCGCGCGGCGGATAACGATTCTGCAACAGGACGGACGGTCTTCAGCGCCCCATGCCGCGCCGGCGCAGGCCGAAGTCGTGGCCGACCACGAGCAAGGTGCTGGCCACCAGACTGGACAGGCCTACGATCAGCTGGATCAGCTTATCGTCCGGCAAGATCCACAGCGACGAATCCGGCGTCCCGCAGCCCGTGGCGGCGCTGATCAGGGGCGACACCCAGGCCGCGTCCGGCGTCACGTCGAGCACGACGGCGCCGTCGGCGCTCGTCTGCATGTAGATGTCGCCGCCCTCGGCCAGGGTGAAGCAGATGCCCACGCCCGTTTCCGTGGCGCGGATATTGTCCTGCATGCTGCGGTTATGTTCCTCGATCCACACTTCCACGTCGTACGGGGTTTCCAGGTGTTCCCACGGACGGGGGCGGAAACGGGGGCGTTCCTCCGCGCTGGCTGGGGTATCGGCGGGGGTGCCTGGAATATTGCTGTCTGCTGCGCCTTGCATGCTCGTTGGCCTCTCTTGCGGTGATGCGGCGGGACCACTTGCCCGCCAGCCGCCATTATCCCCCGTTCGCGGCGTGCAGGGTATCCCACAGCCAATCCATCAGAAAAACTGACAGCTATTAACTTTTAACGTCAGCATGCCTGACTTAAAATGGCCGCCACTTCTACTTTACAGGCTTTACATGCAAGGCATCAAACGCAAAATCGTCTACGTCACCGCCTTTGAAATCATCGGCATGGCCATTTCCACCGCCTGGCTGACCCTGCTTTCGGGCGAATCGCCCACCAGCACGGGACCGCTGGCCATCATGATCACCACCATCGCCGTGATCTGGAACCTGCTCTACAACACGGCCTTCGAATATTGGGAAATCCGGCAAGTATCGCGCACGCGCACCGTCTGGCGCCGCATCCTGCATGCGATCGGCTTCCAGATCACCCTCGTCGTCTACCTGATCCCGCTGATCGCCTGGTGGCTGGACATCAGCCTGTGGCAAGCCTTCGTGCTCGACTTCGCCCTGATGCTGATCATCCCCTGCTACAGCTTCATCTTCAATTATTTCTTCGACGGCCTGTTCGGCGTGCCCCTGTCGGCGCAGCAGCCCAAGGAAAACGCCACCGACGTTCAGGCCGCTTCGCTGAGCAACTGAAGAAAGGACCGCGCCGCCATGCCCAGCGGCCGGTCCTTCATCCACACCAGGTGGATGGGCACGACCAGGCCATTGCCCGTGTTCTTGAAGGCCACGCAGCGCACCCTCCCCGCCGCCAGCGAGTCGCGGATCGCCGAGGCGGCAAAGTTGCCCCAGCCCAGCCCCGCTTCGACCATGGACAGGGCCATCGGCAAACTATCGGTGCGCCAGTAGGACAGGCCCACGACGGGCCGCGCATCGGCCAGGTCCAGCTCGCGGCTGGCGACGATGATCTGGCGCAAATTCACCAGTTCCTCGATGTACAGGGGGCGCCCCGCCGCGCTCGGTGGATGCTGCGTGGAAATAATCGCCAGCAGGGCGTCGCTGCCCACCAGCTGGAATTGCTCCTCGTGATTGATGCGCCCGCCGGCGAACGCCATGCAGGCGCTGATGCGGCCCCGGTGCAGCATGTCGAGCACGTCGTCCTGCGGCGCCGTCAGCACTTCGATGTCGAGCAGCGGGTGGCGCAGCGACAGCGCGCGCACGGCGGCCAGGAAGGGTGCATGGTCGAGTTCGGCCGCGATGCCCAGCGAAATGCGGCTTTCCAGCCCCTGCGACAATTCCTGCGCATGCAGGTGCAATTGCTTAAGCTGCTCGGCGATGAGGCGCGCGTGGGGAATCAGGGCGCAAGCGGCCGGCGTCGGCACAGCTTCGCGGGCGCTGCGGTCGAACAGGACGATGCCCAGTTCCGCCTCGATGTTGGCAATGGCCATGCTGACGGCCGACGGCGCCCGTCCCAGGGCGCGCGCGGCGCTGGAAAACGAGCCGCCGTCGACGACGGCCAGGAACAGTTCGATGTTATGGCTGGAAAGTTTCATGGGAAAGGTGGAAAGTGCGGCACTTCTGGCCGCGCGCGCGGTCAAACGGGGGAACGGCAGCAACACCCGGGAGTACACATGCGCCATCGATGCACTTACCGCCGCAGCGGCTACGTTTCGGAATTTACCCGCTTCATCGATGGCTACCTGCAGGCCCATCCCGAGGTGCAGGCCAGCCAGCGCCAGGGCTGGCGCATTTTCTGGGAGCGCCCCGTGAATTTCGGTGAGCTGCAGCGGGCCGGCACCGACAGCGTGCCGGAACCGCCATATCACTATGACTGATCAGGAGAACGCTTGACGCACCAGCGCGAACGGCCGCAAGGCGGCCGCGCGAGCAGTGATCGGTCAACCCTTCCAGGTGCGCTGGAGGCCCGTATCGGCATGGATCCAGCCGCCGCGGGGGCCGGAGCGGTAATAGAAGCCCACGCCGCCCTGCTTGAAGCTGCGCACGAGCGAACCGAGCACTTCCGCGTTCAGGTTGGCCACGCGGATGTCGGCGGCGCGGCCCGAGATGTGCAGCGACTGGCGCGCGGCCGGCACGCCTGCTTCGCGCAGCTTGCCGTTCGATTCGGCCGTGCGGTAGCCCGACAGGATCTCCAGCGGCTGCTCGATGCCGTAGCGGGCCACGAAGGCTTGCGTGCCCCACAGGGTTTCCAGCAGTTTCGGGTCGATGGGCGCCGTCTTCTTGCCGTTCACGTCGCGCAGCAAGTGGCACAGTTCCTGGTAGGCTGAATCGATGACTTCGCCATCTTTCCAGTACAGCAGTTTCGCTTTTTCATTGCTGGCCGGGCGCACCACTTCCAGGGTGCGGGGCTTGAGCCAGAATTCCAGGTCCAGCGCCTGCGCATCGAAGATGTCGGGCGGCGGTTCCAGTTCCGTGATGGCCTGGCGCGACTGCGACGTGAGCGAGCGGTCGACGCTGGCCAGTTGCGTCGGCTGCGGCGGCACGCCCGTGCCCGGCGCGCGGGGCTTGGCGCTGGCCGAAGCCGAGGCGGGAGCGGCCGTGCGCGAGGCGCAGCCGATGAGAGGCGTGGCTACCAGGCCCAGCGCGGCCAGGCCCATACCATGGTGTAGAAAATTTCTGCGCGATGCCATAGTCATTCCAATATAACGATACGAATACTATAGCCTATTGTGCTGCGAAGAAAAACCCTGTATCCCTATCGTGCCGCCCTGATTGCAGCACATTTTTTCGTCAGGCAGCGGCGGCGACGGGCGCGATGCCGTCCTTCGCCGTCGCCAGGGCCGTCAATGGCTTATCAAGCAGATAACCCTGCGCCACGATGGGCAAGCCCGTGGCGGCGGCGATGCGCTGCAGGGCCGCCAGCGCGGCCGGCGTGTCGAGGCGCTTGAAGACGACGCGGATCTTCGCCGCGTGGCACAGGGTGACGAAGCTGGCGACGGCTTGCTCGTCGCTGAGGTTGCCCGCGTCGAGCTTGAACGCATGCGGGTGCAGCCGCTCCAGCATGCCCGTCGCTTCGTGCACGCTGGCCACGTTGATGGCCAGGCGGAAACCGTTGCGGCGGTAATTGTCGGCCACGTAGTTGAGCAGCCACCCCTGGTTCGGCGTCACGGCCGGCAATTGCAGCACGATGCGCTCGATGGGCAGGCCCAGCGCATCGAGGATGCGCTGGAAGGCGTGGCCGTGGTTGCTGCTGACGGCGCTGAGCAGGCGGTCGTGCACGTTCAGGTACAGGTCGGACTGCTCCGCTTCCGGCTGGCGGAAGAAATTAATGGCGTGCAGCATGCGGCACAGCCGGTCCAGTTCCACGGATTCGTCGTCGCTGGCCGCATGGTCGAGCAAACGCCACAGCGACAGGCCTTCGTCCGCCTTCGACACGCTGCGCGCCAGGCCCTCGAACGCGAGCAATTTTCCGCTTTGCAGTTCGCGCAGGGGCTGGAAGGCGCTCGTCATGGTGCAATTGAAAAAACGCCCCAGCGCCCTGCCCTCGTCATCGAGCCAGACGCTGGTGCCGGCCTGGGTTTGATGCGACAGGCGGGCCAGGTAATTTTTCAGGACGGGAAATGGCATGGAAGCTCCTTCGTAGGGCTGCGCCGCCGGCCCTCGTGGGGCAGGCGACGCCAAAGTGTGCAGACTAAGGCAGGGTGAACCAAAGGAGAACGAATGGTTTCGCCATTTGATATGCGCCCGGCGCATAAGGGCATGGCGACGGCCAGCGCATAACGATAGTCGGAAACATTCCTTCCCGCCCCCGCCCGCGGCCAGTACTGTGGCCAGGTACCGATATCATCAGGAAGGGCCGCCATGTGCCAGTTACTCGCAATGAACAGCAGCAAGCCGGCCGCGCTGGGATTTTCCTTCGCCGGCTTCGCCGAGCGGGGCGGCCGCACGGACGAGCACCGCGACGGCTGGGGCATCGCCTATCACTCCAGTAGCGGCTGCACCTTGCTCACCGACCACCTGGCCGCCATCGATTCGCCGCTTGCCGCCACGGTGCAGCAGCATCCCGTCAAGGCGAAAAACATCGTCGCGCACATCCGCAAGGCCACGCAGGGCAGCATCGCGCCGGAAAACACGCATCCGTTCGCCCGCGAACTGTGGGGCAGGACGTGGTCCTTCGCCCACAATGGCGACCTCAAGACGTGGCGCGCGCCCGCCAACGCGCATTACCATGCCAGCGGCGACACGGACAGCGAACAGGCCTTCTGCCACCTGCTGGCCAGCCTGCGCGCGCGCTTTCCCGCCGGCGAACCGACGCGCGCCGACCTGCGCGCCGCCATCGGCGAGGTGGCGGCGGACATCGCAGCGCACGGCACCTTCAATTTCATCCTGTCGGACGGCGAGCTGCTGTTCGCCCACTGCTCCACGCATCTGCACTATGTGATCCGCGAATACCCATTTTCCGTGGCGCACCTGATCGACTGCGAACGCAGCATCGACTTTCGCCAGCACAACCACCTCGACGACCGCATCGCCGTCATCGCCACGCACCCGCTGACGGAGAACGAGCAGTGGCTGGCGTTTGCACCCGGCGAACTGAAACTGTTCGCCGGCGGCACCTTGCTGCAGGCGGACGAGCGCGCGCCAGGCGGCGTGTATATCCAGATCAGTTACTGAGGAGAAATATTCAAGGGGAAGAAAAGGCCCGCCGCAGGATGGGCGGGCTGCAGCGCCGGCTGGCCGTCAGGCCGAATTGCAGTTGCAAAAGCGCTTGCGCTTGGGGTCGCCGCTGGCGATGCCTGCGGGATCAATCTGTTTCCAGCAAAAAATCGTTTCCACGCCATACGGCGAACGCACATTGCCCGCCTCGACATAGCCCTGCTTGACGAAAAAGGCCTGGCTGCTGGCCGTGCTGTGCAGCTGCAAGGCCTTGATGCCCCACTCGCGCGCCTGCGCTTCCAGCCCTTCCACCAGCGCCTTGCCCGCACCGCGGCCCTGCGCCTCGGGCAGCAGGTAGCACAGGGCCAGCTTGCCGGCGCGCGTCAGCAGGCCCACGCCGACGACGGCGCCCTGCTCGACAGCGACGAGCGAAAAATTGGTGGGCGACGCGAACCAGCACGCCACCATCTGCGGTGTTTTATTGCCCAGCCAGGCTTCCAGGATGGCCGGATCGTCCCGGTGATCGAGGCTGCAGCATTCGACGATCGAGCGTCGTAATACATTGCACGCCTCGAAAGCGTCGGTCGATGTTGCAATACGAATTTCAAGACTCATGTACGCTCACAAAATATTCCAGTTGCCGATGCAGGCCGTTTCACCGTGTATCGCGCCATTCGACTATACACCAAGCGGCGCATTCGGGTTTTTTCGCGCCGCGCCACGGCCCTGTTCTGCCTGTGGCAGCCTGCTTGCAGACTAAGCCCGGATACGCGCCTTGCCCACGAATCATTTCAAAAATCCATATCTGTTTTTTGACAGAAACGGGAATGTGATCTAAGCATATTACGAAAAATTCGTTTCTTTTCCGGCCGGAATTTTAGACTATGTCTATCTATTCTCACAACAAGAGTTCACCATGTCCCCATTCAACGCCGTAAAGACCGCCGTCCCGACGCTCACCCAACGCTCGCGCCGCTGGTTCCTGGCCAGCGCCCTGGCCGCCTCCGCTGCCGCCATGAGCCTGCCCATGGCCGCCAGCGCAGCCGAACCGGTGGTCTTGCTGAACGCCTCCTACGACGTGATGCGCGAACTGTTCAAGGACGTGAATCCCGCATTTATTGCTGATTGGAAAGCCAAGACAGGTGAAACCATTACCATCAAGCAATCGCACGGCGGTTCCAGCAAACAGGCGCGTTCCGTCGCCGATGGCCTGGAAGCGTCCGTCGTGACCATGAACCAGGCCAATGACATCGACATCCTCGTCGACCGCGGCCTCGTGGTGGCCGACTGGGCCAAGAAATTCCCGAACAATGCGGCGCCGTTCTATTCCACCATGGTGTACCTGGTACGCAAGGGCAATCCAAAACACATCAAGGACTGGGACGACCTGGCCAAGCCCGGCATCAAGGTCATCGTGCCGAATCCGAAAACCTCGGGCAACGGCCGCTACACCTACCTGGCCGCCTGGGGCTATGCCCTGAAAAAAGGCGGCAGCGAAGCGCAGGCGCGCGACCTGGTCACCAAGCTGTTCAAGAACGTGCCCGTGCTCGACGGCGGCGGCCGCGGCGCCACCACCACCTTCACGCAGCGGGAAATCGGCGACGTGCTGGTGACGTTTGAAAACGAGGTGCAACTGGTGCGCGCCGAATTCGGCGACAACTTCGAAGTGGTCTACCCGAGCATTTCCATCCTGGCCGAATCGCCCGTGGCCGTCGTCGACAAGGTCGTCGACCGCCGCGGCATCCGCAAGGAAGCCACCGCCTACCTGCAATACCTGTACTCGGAACCGGGCCAGGAACTGGTCGCCAAGCACTACCTGCGTCCCCGTTCGGCGACAGTGGCGAAGAAATACGCGGCCAGCTTCAAGCCGATCAGCCTGTTCACCATCGACGAGGTCTTCGGCGGCTGGAAACAAGCGCAAAAGAAACATTTTGACGACGGCGGCGAATTCGACAAGATTTATCAGAAGTAAGTTTGCGCCACATCAAAAAAACCGGGACACGTCCCGGTTTTTTTATTGGCGCGCCGTCACTGCTTTTTCAGCATCAGCCTGAACTGCGGCAGCCAGCGCTCCCCCGCCTGGATTTCGCTGTACGCCTCATAGGCGTCGCCCGCTGGCGTCCAGCGCACGCGGTAGGTCAGCGCCTTGCCGTCCGCATCCACGTACTGCGTGGCAGGAAAGTCGAGGCCGCCGTTCGCCGGCTGCATCGTGCCGCGGCTGTAGCCGCCGCTGTTTTCCACGTACAGGAAGGCCACCTGCCGCGCGGCCGCGTCGTGGTAATACAGGGTTTCCCCCACGTAGTCGGGCTTGCCGGGGCTGCGCACCGTGTGCACGTCGCGCAGCATCCGGCCGCCATACAGCCACTGGAAGCAGTGTTCATCCGTTTGTGTCCCGCCAGGAAACTCCCCTTTCCAGCAGTGCCCCGCCAGGAAAGCCATCGGCTGCAGGGCAGCGACGGGCTGCGCCAGCACGGCGGCGGGCAACAGCAGGGGCAGCAGCAGGAACGACGGCAAACGTGAACGCATGGCAAGCCTCCCGTGGATATACGAACGAGTATAGGCGAATAATATGCTTGCGCCAGGGCTGGCGCACGCTTTGCGCATATCGATATGCGCATCGATTCGTGGTCAAAAGCGCGCGCGGGCCGTACTCTGGCCATGTCGCGCCGCACGGCGTATTACGGGCACAAAGGAAACATCATGGCTATCTCGGAAGTGAATGTACGCAACCAGTTTC
This sequence comes from Janthinobacterium sp. GW821-FHT03C08, assembly GCF_059420905.1. Taxonomy (NCBI): domain Bacteria; kingdom Pseudomonadati; phylum Pseudomonadota; class Betaproteobacteria; order Burkholderiales; family Oxalobacteraceae; genus Janthinobacterium; species Janthinobacterium sp. GW821-FHT03C08. Next base: position 27,430 of record NZ_JBWKUP010000007.1, read on the forward strand.
GCGGCAAGATCAAGGAAATCATCTTTGGCCCCGTCGTCTCGGAAGTGGACGTGGAAACGCCGCACGGCATCGTCACTTCGGTGATCACCTCGCGCTCGATCAAGGACCTGGACCTGAAGGTGGGCAGCGAAGTCATCGCCCTGGTGAAATCGACGGAAGTGTCGATCGCCAAGATCCAGTAAGCCGCGCCCCCTTGCCGACGCCGCGCCCTTGCCCTCCGGCAGCGGCGCGGCGTTGTCGCATGGACTGGCCTCTATGGCTTGATATAGGCATACCCTTCCTGCGTCTGCAGGCGGCTCAGCTCGGCCACGCCCGAAGGCACGATGACGGCTTCCGGCAGCACGCGCTGGCGGTCGATGCCGCGCCCCTGCAAGGTGTTGTTGCAGACGCGAAAGCCCACGCCGCGCCGGACCAGTTCGCGCACCGCCACGTCATACGGGTAGCCATCCTTGTCGATGGCGCCATCGAGCAGGAAATCGATGCCGGCGCCGTGGGCGACGAGCACGATGGTCGCCTGCGGGCTGGCGTCCAGGTGATTGCGGATGTTCCGCAGCGCCGCCGCGGCATTGGCGGCGTCGTTGACGTGATACACCACCCTTTCCGGCTTCGGCGCCGCCTGCACGGCCGTGTACGACAACAGGGAAAGCAGGAAGGCGGCGAAGCAGCGGCGTAGCAGTGTCATGGAAATCCAGTCAGTGGCGTTAATGAAAGATTGCCATCATATCAATCCCGGAACAGATGCGTAAACGTGCGGCTGACGGGCAGCTTTTCCGTGCTGCCCCGCACCAGCACCTGCATGCGCTCGGCGTCGATGCGTTCGGCCGCCTCGATGGCTTTCACGTTGACCATGGTGCCGCGGTGGATCTGCCAGAACTGTTCCGGGTCCAGGCCGCCCAGCAAATCCTTCAGCGGCGTGCGCACCAGCGCTTCCGAGCCGGCCAGCACCACGCGCGTGTACTTGGTATCGGCCTGGAAGAACAGCACGTCATCGATATCGATCAGGCGGATCTGCTTGCCCACGCTGGCCTTGATCCATTTCATCTTTTCGCGCGGCGGCGCCGGCAGCGCGGCCCGCAGCGACTGCAGCAGGTGCGCCATGTCCGCCGGCTGGCCGCCCAGCTTGTCGCCCAGGCGGGCCAGCGTGCGCTGCAGGCGCTCGGCCTGCACGGGCTTGAGCAGGTAGTCGACGGCGCCCGCGTCAAACGCGTCGACGGCATACTGGTCGTAGGCCGTGACGAACACCACGTGGGCCCGCTTGCCGATGCGCTCGGCCACTTCCAGGCCGGACAGGCCCGGCATGCGGATGTCGAGGAAGACCACTTCCGGCTCGTGCTCGAGGAAGCCATCCCAGGCATCGTTGCCGTTTTCCGCCACCAGCACCACCCGGGCCTGCGGCCATGCCTGTTCCAGCAAGCCCTGCAGGCGCTCGCGCATCAGGGGTTCATCCTCGGCAATCATGATCGTCGTTTTCATGTGCTGCTGTCCTTTGCATTGACGGGTAACAAAATATCGGCGATGACGCCGCCCTCCTCCCCATTGCGCAGCTCCAGGCGGCCCGCTGGAGCGCCGTCCTGCCCCGCCAGCCGCAGGCGGCTGCGCACGTTTTCCAGGCCCAGCCCGCCACCGGCGGCGGGCACGCCGTGCTCCGCCATGCCCATGCCCGTATCCTGCACGCGCAGGCGCAGCATGCCGTCGACGTGCTCAGCCGAAATAGTGACGTCGCCGCCGCGCAGGGCCGGTTCGATGCCGTGCTTGATGGCGTTCTCGGCCAGGGTCAGCACGATCATGCTGGGCACCATGGCCTGCGCCAGGCCGGCCGGCAAGTCCAGGCGATAGCGCAGGCGCTGACCCATGCGCGCCTGCATCACGCGCAGGTAGGCGGCCACCATGTCGAACTCGCTCTGCAGGGGCACCTGCTCGCTGCGCATCTCGGCCAGGCTTGCGCGCAGGAAGGCGATCAGGTCGGCCGTCAGGGCGGCGGCCCGCGCGGCGCCATCCGCACCCTGCTCGGCCAGCTGCTGCACGGCGCCCAGCGTATTGAACAGGAAATGCGGCTCGATCTGCGCGCGCAGCAGCCGCAGCTGCGATTCGCTCAGCTCGCGCGCCAGGCGGTCGCGCTCGGCATCCTGCTGCAGCTGCAGGGTCAGCGCCTCGAACTGGCGGTTGCGCCACATGGCGACGATCCCCAGCGGCACGATGTACAGCAGGCTCACCACCAGCAGGGCGATGCCCAGGTTGCGGGCGATTTTCTCCGGAGAAAACACCATGGGCTGGTCGCTGAAGATGGCCGCCGCGCCCATGCCCACGGCCATGCCGCCCATGCAGGCCAGCAGGATGCGCAGCAAGGGCTTCAGCGAGCGGTTCGCCACCAGCGTGCGGTAGTTGAACCAGACGCCCATCAGGCCGCAAGCGAGCGAAAAGCCGATCAGGTTGCTCAACACCAAGGCTTCGACCCAGCTCAGCTTGCCTGGCCACAGCAGGTGCTGCAGCACGCCCAGCGCGCTGAAGGGGATGAGCAGGCTGGCGGCCGCCTTGTAGAAGCGGGCGCCGCGGTATTTCAGCAGGAATGCACGGAATTGCTGGCGCTCGATCAATGACATGGTGGCCAGCCGCGTGCCGATACAGCGCCGGTAGCCGGCCGGCAAGGTGGCGGCGGCGCCGGGCGATTCCAGCACCAGGATGGCGTCGTCGTCCATCTGCTGGTGCCACTGCTTGATTTTTCCCCACATGGTGCGTTCTCCTTGATAAGTTCAGATGCATGAACGCAGTCTGGGGGCAGGATGGCCCGGGGCACAGGGGCACATGACCAGGCACGAGTTTGCGGGTACGAGCGACGACGGCGGCCCATGTTGTATGCCAACCAGCAAGATTGCAGAAAGAGTATTAGATTTCCTAAATGAAATCAATAATACGGCGACAATTTTCAGTCAGGCAATAGTTACATGCCGGATCGCGATTATTTTCACCTTTCTCGCCGCAAAGCGGCTGACGCGGCCAGTGTGCCGTAGACATCGCAATATTTTTAATGGTATTGTCTACACTTGGCAAATATTGCCTCCGAGACACATACCGCGTCCCCGCGCGGCCCTGTCCCGGCTTTGCGCGCAGCGCCCACGGTGGCGCCCCAAAACTGCTTTCCCACATACGATCCCATGCTCAAAAAAATGTTCGCCGCGGTGCTGATGACGCTTTCGACAGCGGCCATCGCCGTGCCCTTCGGTTCCCAGTCGATACTGGTGGTCGAAGACGGCACAGGTAAAGTCTTGCTTGAAAAAAATTCCAACGTGGTGGTGCCCATCGCCTCGCTGACCAAACTCATGACAGCCATGGTCGTGCTCGACTCCAAGGCGAACATGCAGGAAGAGATCAGCATCGACCGCGAGGATGTCGACACCCTGAAACACAGCACCTCGCGCGTGCCCGTGGGCGCCACCCTGAGCCGCCACGACGTGCTGCAGCTGGCGCTGATGTCGTCCGACAACCGCGCCGCCGCCTCGCTGGCGCGCACCTACCCGGGCGGTCCCACGGCGTTCGCCGTCGCCGTGAATGCCAAGATCAAGGCCCTGGGCATGCGCCAGACCGTGATCGAGGAGCCGACGGGCCTGTCGCCGAACAACCAGTCGACGGCGGCCGACCTCGTCAAGATGGCCGTGGCCGCTTCGCGCTACCCGGAAATCAGCCGCATCACGACGGATTCGAAGGACGTGATCCAGATCAAGGGCCGCGACGTGGAGTACCATAACACGAACCGCCTGGTGGGCGCCAAGGGCTGGGACATCGGCCTGTCAAAGACGGGCTACACGAATGAAGCGGGCCGCTGCCTGATCATGCGCATCAAGTCGGCCGGCAAGTTCGCCACCATGATTCTGCTCAACGCGCGCGCCAATTCCGTGCGCGCCATGGACGCCGTCAACATCCGCCGCATGCTGGCCGCCGAAAACGGCATCGAAGAGCCGAAAGTCATGCGCGCTTCCGTCAGCCGGCACAAGAAGGCGCCGGCCAAGCCTTCGAAGCGCCGCCGCGCACGCTAAGCCGCCAAACCCTTGCACTGCCGGGGTCGGAACTTAAGTTCCGACCCCAGTCCTCGCCAAGGGTTCAGTTGCTATTTCGCTTGCCGGTTGGTCATCACCACGCCGGCGATCGTCACCGCGCCGCCCACCAGCATGGAGACGAGCACGGGTTCGCCCAGCAATGCCGCCGCCAGCACGATGCCGAACACGGGCACGAGGTTGTTGAACACGGCCGTGCGCGAGGGTCCCAGCGCCTTCACCCCTTCGTAATACCAGACAAAGCCGATCACCGTGCCGAACACGCCCAGATAGCCGATGGCGGCCCACACTTGCCAGCCGAAGCTGTGCCACGGCACCGTCGGGAATTCCACGGCCGCCCCCACCAGCAGGAAGGCCAGGCCCCACATCGACGCATACGTGGTGGCGGCGATGGGCGAGAGTCCCTTGAGCGCCACCCTGCCGATCAGGGTGTAGGCGGCCCAGCTGGAAATGCCGCAGAACATGAAGACTTCGCCGGCACCGATGCCGCCGCCGTTACCGTGCAGCACGCCGGCGAGGTCGCCGCGCGTGATGACGATGGCCGTGCCGCAGAATGCCAGCAGGATGCCCAGCCACTTGAACGATCCGAGCCGTTCGCGGAACAGCATGGCCGAGGCCAGCGCCGTAACGATGGGGTTCAGGGCGACGAACAGCGCCGTGCGCCCCGCCGGCATGCGCGACAGGGCCGCCAGGAAGCACAGGTTGTACAGGAAGATGCCCGTCAGGCCCAGGGCCGCCGTCGTCGCCAGCTGTTTGCGGTCCAGGCGCGGCAAACCCCCTTCCAGCTTCCATGCCAGCACGACGAGCAAGAGCACGGCCACGCCGAAGCGCCCGCTGGCCGCCGTCATGGGCGGCATCTGCTGCGCCAGCACGCGCCCCGCGATAAAGGTGCCGCCCCAGAACAGGGCGACGAAGATCAGTTTGATGTAGACGAGGGGCGACTGCACGGCGAGCAGCGGCGAAGGAGGTGCGGCGGTAGTAGGCATGGAAAGTCCTGTGATGCCGCTTGCGCGGCGGCTAGTGTCCATATATATTAATACTAATATCAACTCATGAAATAATGAGTAAATACTCATAACCCACAAAAGCCACGCCATGACCTTCACACAACTGGAAATTTTTACCCTGGTGGCCGAACTGCACGGCTTTTCCGCCGCTGCCGCGCAGCTGGGCATCAGCCAGTCGGCCGTCTCGCATGCATTAAAAGCGCTGGAAAAGGAGATGGGCGTGGACCTGATCGTGCGCCACCAGGCCTCGGCCGAGCTGACTGACGTGGGCCGCCAGCTGCTGGTGCGCGCGCGCGAAATCCTCGGCCTGTCCGAAGCCATGCGCCAGGAAGCGGCCGACGTGCTGGGCCAGCGCCAGGGCACCCTGCGCATCGGCTCCTTCGGCCCCACCTCGTCCCTGAACCTGCTGCCGGCCATCACGGCGCAGTTCCGCCTGCGCTATCCGGGCATCGACCTGCGCATCGACGAAGGGGCCGACCATGAAGTGGTGCAGTGGATACGCGAGCGCAGGGTCGACGTGGGCTTCGTCGTGCTGCCCGACGAGCGCTTCGACACGGCGCCGCTGGTGGAAGACCAGATGATGGCCCTGGTGCCGCGCAGCCATCCGCTGGCGCGGCTCGAAGCCATCACCCTGGCGCAGCTGTGCGAGGGACCGTTCATCATGTCGGAAGCGGGTTGCGCCTGCCTGATCGAGCCCCTGTTCGCCAACGCGGGCCTGCAGCCGCAGGTGCCCTACCGCATCAGCCAGGTCATCACCATCCTCGACATGGTCAGCCGCGGCGACGGCCTGTCCATCGTCGCCGAACTGGCGCTGCCGCAGCGCCTGCGCGAGCAGTATCCGGAGCTGGTCGCCCTGCCGTTAAATCCACCCGTCAGCCGCAAGGTGGGCCTGGCCGTGCGCGACCGGCGCCAGAACACGCCCGCCACCAATGCCTTTTTCGCGGTGGCCAGGCAGATGGCGCCGACCCTGGCGCCGCGGCGCGCCTGGCAGCGCACTGACAAAGCTGCTTAAAAAGTCTCCCACTCCTCGGACTGTTCCGCCTCGCGGGAAGCCGCCCTGGCGGCAGGGTGGCTGGCGATGCGCGGCGCGGCGGGCGGACGCGCCGCTGGTGCCGCGGGCCGCTGCTGCTGCGCCGGCGCCTGCCCGTCATCGAGCTTGAACACGCCCACCACCTGCGCCAGGGTACTGGCCTGCTCCTGCAGGCTTTCCGCGGCGGCCGCCGCCTCTTCCACCAGGGCCGCGTTCTGCTGCGTCACCTGGTCCATCTGCGCGATGGCCTGGTTCACCTGTTCGATGCCGGAACTCTGTTCCACGCTGGCGGACGTGATTTCGCCCATGATGTCCGTCACGCGCTGCACGCTGTCGACGATTTCCTGCATCGTCGCACCTGCTTCGCCCACCAGGCGGTTGCCCGTGTCGACGGCGCTCACGGAGTCGTCGATCAGGGCCTTGATTTCCTTGGCGGCCGCGCTCGAGCGCTGCGCCAGGCTGCGCACTTCCGTCGCCACGACGGCAAAGCCCCGTCCCTGCTCGCCCGCGCGCGCCGCTTCCACGGCCGCATTCAGCGCGAGGATGTTCGTCTGGAAGGCGATGCCGTCGATGACGCCGATGATGTCGACGATCTTGCGCGACGAGGCATTGATCGAAGTCATGGTATCGACCACCTGCGCCACCACCATGCCGCCCTTGCTGGCCACGCCGGAGGCCGACACGGCCATCTGGTTGGCCTGGCGCGCATTGTCCGCATTCTGTTTCACCGTGGACGTCAGTTCCTCCATCGAGGCGGCCGTCTCTTCCAGCGAACTGGCCTGCTGTTCCGTGCGCGAGGACAGGTCCTGGTTGCCGGCGGCGATCTCCATTGATGACACCTTCACCGATTCGCTGGCCGTGCGGATCTTCACCAGCACGGCGGCGATCTTGTCGATGAAGCGGTTGAAGGCGCCCGCGATCTGCGCCAGTTCATCCGCGCCGGCAGCGTCGAGGCGGCGCGTCAGGTCGCCCTCGCCCGAGGCGATGTCGTCGAGCGCTGCGCGCACCAGTTCCAGGCGCTTGAGCATGGCGAACACCAGCAGCGACAGCAGCAGCGCGGCCAGCCCCGTCAGCACCACGGCCGTGACGGTGGCCGTCGTCAGCATCGTCTGCAGGGCCTGCATGGCTTCCTGCTGGTCCAGCACCACGGCCAGCAGCCAGCCGGTGCCCGCCACGCGCGTGACGTACAGCATGCCGTCGCGCCCGCCCAGGCGCACGGCCTCGCTCCGGCGCGCACTTTCCAGCCCCTTGATCTGCGCGGCCGACAGCGCCGCGTCGAGTTTCGACACGGGCTGCAGGCTCAGCTCCTTGTCCGCATGGGCGATGATGGTGCCGTCCTCGCCGACGAGGAAGGCAAAGCTGTGCGGCGTGGGCTTGATCGCCACCACGTTGGCGATGACGGCATCGAGCGGCACGTCCGCGCCCGCCACGCCCACGGGCGCGCCCTTCGGCCCCACGGGCGCCGTGAACGACACCACCAGCTGGTGGCTGGCCGCGTCCACGTATGGCGGCGTGAGCATCGGCACGCCCGCCTTGACGGTATCCGTGTACCAGGCGCGCGCGGTGGGGTCGAAATCGGCCGGCCGCCCGGGATGCGTGAAAACGGAGCGCTTGTCCGCGTAACCGACGAAGACTTCCGAAAAGTCACCGGCCTTTTCCGCGATCTGGAAGGCGCGCAGGGGTTCGGGCGTCTCGGCCGACATCAGCACGGACGCCATGACCTTTTTCTTGCCATCCACCCATTGCGCCAGCACGGCGGACTGGCTGTGCAGCAACTGCTGCATCTGCTGGTCGGCCGACGCCAGCATGCTGCTGCGCGTGGTGACGTAATTGGCGACCGACAAGGCCAGCATGGACAGCACGACGATGGCGACGCAAATGAGCACCAGCCGCGTGCGCAACGATGAAAACATGGTGTACTCCTCGATTGTGATTTTTATGGTGTGAACCGGCAGCGATGCCGTGCTTGCCAGCCTACGCATTCTCACATAAAAATCGGAACATTATCACTCAATATTCGGAATACACAACATATATTACCTTTTAGCAACACCATCCGGGGCGGCAGCGCGCTTGCCCGGCCTGGCCCTCAGCCGATTACCTCCCGCAGCCCGCTGGCCCGCTGCGTGCGGCGCAAAACGGCGTCGAACAGCACCGCCTGCGTGGGCGAGACGAGGGTAAAGAAGTCGCGCGCGCGCGTGATGCCCGTGTAGACCAGTTCGCGCGCCAGCATGGCGCCGCCCTCCTGCGGCAGCACCAGCACCGTGTGGCGGAATTCCGAACCCTGCGATTTGTGCACCGTCATGGCGAACGCCGTCTCCACGTGGCGCAAGCGCGTGGCCAGCACGCTGCGCACGTTCTCGCCTTCCAAAAAGTACACGCGCAGGGAGCCGGGCCGCGCCGGATCGCGCAAGGTCAGGCCGATGTCGCCATTGAACACGCCCGTGCCGTAGTCGTTGCGCGTGACCATCACGGGGCGGCCCACATACCATTCGCTGCGGCGGATCAGGCCTTCCCTTTCCAGCCGCAGTTCGATGGCCGTGTTCAGCCCCGCCACGCCCCACTCCCCCTCGCGCACGGCGCACAGGATGCGGAACGCTTCAAAGCGGTGCAGCACGTCGCGCACCCAGTCGTCATGCTGCGCGTACGCCGCTTCGCCCGCATTCACCAGCTCCAGGTAGGGCAGATAGCCGCCCGGCGCGTCTGCCCGGCCGCGCAAGGCCAGGCGCAGCACCTCGTCCGGCTGCGCCGTCACGTTCCACGCCAGCTGGCCGCCGCTGTCGCCGGCGAAGCAGGCCTTGGCCAGGTCGGGCCGGCCCGCGTTCACGGCCAGCGCCAGTTCGCCGATCGGGCCGCTGAAACGGTGGCTGTGGCGCAGCATCACCGTCTGCTGCGCCAGCGCGCCCGCCGTCCCGGCAAAATCGGCGGGAATGGCCACGCCGCTGGCCGCCTGCGCATACGCGATGGTGGCGGGCGTGTAGCCGCCCGCCTGGGCGTCGTGGCACAAGTCGCCCAGCACGGCGCCCGCCTCCACGGACGCCAGCTGATCCTTGTCGCCCAGCAAGATCAATATCGCGGCAGGCGGCAGGGCATCGAGCACGCAGGCCATCATTTCCAGGTGCACCATCGACGCTTCATCGACGATCAGCACGTCGACGTCGAGCGGATTGCCCGCGTGGTGGGCAAAGGCGCGCGTATCGGGCCGCGCGCCCAGCAGGCTGTGCAGGGTACGGGCCGCGCCCATGCGGCGCGCCAGTTCCAGCAAGGGCAAGGCTTCCCCGACCTTTTCCGCCAGGCCGCTCAAGGCCTTGTCGATCGACTGCTTCAGCCGCGCGGCCGCCTTGCCGGTCGGCGCGGCCAGCGCGATGCGCAGCTGTTCCGGCTGCGGCGAGACGGCAAACAACAGGGTCAGCAAGCTGGCCACCGTGTACGTCTTGCCCGTGCCCGGGCCGCCCGTGATGATGGCCACCTTGCCGCGCAGGGCGACGGCGCAGGCCACCTTTTGCCAGTCCGGGGCGCCGTCCTTGGCCGGCTGGTCGAACAGCACGTCCAGCCATTGCCGCACCTGCGCCAGCGGCGGATTAGTCAAATCCTGCGCGCGCGCGGCGATCTTGCCGCCCACCAGGCGCTCGTCGCGCCAGTAGCGGCGCAGGTACAGGCGGTCGCCATCGAGCACCAGCGGCTGGCGCGCGTCGGGCGCATCCACCTGCCACACCTGCGGCGCGCGCGCCAGCAGCGCGCGCCAGCCTTCGAGCGACACCGGCAGCGGGCCGGCCACGGCCAGCACGCCATGCCACAGCTCTTCGCTCCAGCCCAGCAGCTGCGATGGCTCGCCGGCCAGGTCCGCCAGCATCAGGCAGCTGTGCCCCCGCCCTTCCAGCTCGGACAGCACGACGCACGCCACGGCCACGGCGGGCGCATGCGGCGCCCCCTCGTCCAGCGTGGCGATGAAGCGGGCAAAGGCGGCGCTCAGGCGGCGCAGGTGGCCGGCCTCGGCGACGCCGTCAAAGTGGGTAAACAAGGCGTCCATCTGCAAGGCCTCCATCTGCGCGTCATGCTGCATGGTGTTCCGTTTCTTCTAACAGTTGATCGAGGCCGTCCAGCAGTTCCCGCTGCGGCGCCAGCCAGTAGCAGCCGTGCGTGTCCGCATTCGCGATCCCGCGCAGGAACAGGAAGATGGCGCCGCCCAGGTGCTCGGCCGGGTCGTAGGCGTCGCCGAGGCGGCTTTGCAGCAGCCGGTGCAGCGCCAACATGTAGATGGCGCCCTGGATGTCGTAGCGGTGCTGCGCCATGCCGGCCGCCAGCGCGGCCGTGTGATAGGCCGCGTCATTGGCGCCCAGCGCATTCGATTTGTAGTCGAGCACCCAGTAGCGGCCTTCCCTTTCGATGACCAGGTCGGCGAAGCCTTTCAGCATGCCGTGCAGCTGGCGCCGCGGCAGCACGGGACGCGGCGCGCCGTCGAGCAACAAGCGCGTGCACAGTTTATCCAGCGCTTCGGTGGACAAATGCTCGCTGGGGAACCAGAACTCCATCTCCGACAGCGTGCTATCAAGTTCGGACAGCGACGCGTCCAGCAGCGGCAGCGGCGTGACGGCCACCTGCGTCAGCCAGGCGATGGCGTCTTCCTGGCGGTGGCCCCAGCCGGCCCGCTCGCAGCGCGCGGCCAGGCGCGTGGCGAAGTTGTCATCGTGGACGCAGTCGAAGCCTTCGCCGCCCATCCACTCGAGCTGCTCGTGCAGGAAGTTGCCGGGCACCGAGCCGCGCGGGAAGCGGTGCCACGGCGCGTCGGCCGCCTGCTGCGGCGGCAGGGCCGGCACGCCGGTGCCCGTGCCGTCTTCCAGCAGGGTCTCTTCCAGCGCCCGCTGCGGCACGTGCGCGGCCGCCACGGCGCCGATCTGGCGCGTCAGCGAGGTAAAGCTGCCCACCGACCAGTCGCGCTCGAAGTCTCCCGCGAACACGGGCGCGGGGCGCAGCTCCGGGCGCCGCTCGATGCGGTCGAGCACCGTGCAGGCGTCGGACTGCGCCAGCGAACCCACATAGATGGCGTCGCAGCTGCCCGCTACCTGCTGCCAGCGCAGCAGCAATTGCTCCGCCGGCAACCTGTCGCCGCCCGTCAGCAAATAGCCCAGCGCCGATTCGTGCAGGGTATTCTCGCCCGCCTTGCGCGCCGCCAGCGCGGCCACGCCCAGCCACAGGAAGTGGCGCGCGCGCGTCAGGGCCACGTACAGCAGGCGCAAGTCTTCCTCGATGCGCGCCTCTTCTACAAACGCCATGGCCTCGTCGGACAGCGACAGATCGAGGCGGCGCTCGCCGTGTGCGTCCGCATACTCGAAGAAGCTGCGGTTGCGCTTGTCCACCTTGCGCGCCGTGACGGCGAACGGCAGGTACACGAGCGGGTATTCCAGGCCCTTGGATTTGTGCACGGTGATGACCTTCACCAGCTCCGCATCGCTTTCCAGGCGCAGCACGCGTTCGTCGCCGCTCTCGCCCTCGCCGGCGATCTGCTCGGCCAGCCAGCGTATCAGCGCCTGCTCGCCATCGAGCTGGCGGCTGGCCGATTGCAGCAGTTCGGCCAGGTGCAGCAAATTCGTCAGGCGCCGCTCGCCGCCCGTCTGCTGCAGCAGCATGGCGGGCAGCTGCAGTTCGTGGATGAAGCGGCGCAGCATGGCCAGCACGCCCTGGCGCTGCCAGATCAAATGCAGGGCTTTCAGCTGCTCGACCCTGCGCTCCCATTCCAGCTCGTCGCTCGACAGTCGCGCCAGCTCGCCCAGCGACAGGCCGATGGTGCGCGTGGCCAGCGCGGCGCGCGCCAGTCCCCCGTCGAGCGGGTTGGCCAGCGCCGCCAGCCAGCGCAGCACGTCGGCCGCCTCCTCGCTGTCGACGACGGAATCCTTGTCGGACAGGTAGACGCTGGCGACCCGGCGGCGCGCCAGCGCGCGGCGGATGGCGGCCGCCTCCTTGCGGTCGCGCACGAGGATGGCCACGTCGGCCGGCTGCAGGCGCACGAAGCCGTCGGGGCCTTCGAAGCCCGCTTGCGCATCGCCCAGCATGGCGACGACGTGCTCGGCGCAATGCTGCGCGAAATACTCGCGGTAGCTGTCGCCGCGCAGCCCTTCGTCGCTGGCGCAGGCGGCCAGCAGCGCCGGCATGGCGCCATCCTGTGTAACCAGGCGCTCGGCGCGCCCCTTGGCGTCGACGGCCTCGAAGGGCAGCGGATTCTCGCCGTTTTTCCGGTAGCGGAAGGCACCAAGCGGCACCTCGGCGCGCTCGGCGTGCTGGAACAGCTGGTTGACGGCCGCCACCAGGGGCGCCGTCGAGCGGTAGTTGGTGCCCAGCTGGTAGTGGCGGCCGTTCGTCGCGCGCCGCGCCGCCAGGTAGCTCTGGATGTCGGCGCCGCGAAAGCCGTAGATCGACTGCTTCGGGTCGCCGATCAAAAACAGTCCCAGCGCCGGGTCGTTGTCGGCGATGCGGTACAGCAAATTGAAGATCTGGTACTGTGCCGGGGCCGTATCCTGGAATTCATCGACCATGGCCAGCGGATACTGGTCGACGATGCGCTGGCGCAGGGCTGCGCCATTCTCGCCGGCCAGCGCGTCGCGCAGGCGCTGCAGCATGTCGGCAAAGCCGAACTGGCGCGACTGGCGCTTCAACTGGTCCATGCGCCGCGCGATGGCCGCCGCCGCGTGCAGGTGCAGCTTGTGCGCCAGCGGCGTGATGGCCGCCAGGGCCAGCCCCAGCGCCTCCGTGTGTTCGAAGCACTCGGGCACCTGGGCCGTGAAACTCTTGGCAAACGCATCCTCGATGCCGAAGGGCGTCAGGCGCTCCCAGGCCTTGGCCGTGATGGCCGGCTGCAGCAGCAGCGGGTCTTGCGCCCAGCGGCGCAAGCCGTCGAACCACTTCGCCAGGTTCTCCGGCTTCATCTTGACGCCGTTAAAACACTTGGGATTGGCGGCGCGGTGGTCGTTGATCCAGGCGGCCATGCGGTCCACGCGCTCGACCCAGCCCGCCTTCAGGGTCGCCAGCTGCGCGGCCAGCGCCCGCTGTTCGCGCCCGATCAGCGCGGATAACGGCTCCTCCTCGGCCATGGCCATGATGTCGGCGCGCCGGGACAGCTCGCGCGTTCCCTTTTTCAGCGCTTCCACGTCGGGCCAGCAATCGAGCAGCACGTCGAGCGCCTGCGGCGCCAGCGGATACACTTGCTGGCGCCAGTAATCGTGGGCCGCATCCTCGAACAGCGCTTGCTCGTCGCTGACCAGTTCTTCGTCGAACAGGCTGCCGCTGTCGAAGGCGTGCTCGCGCAGCATGCGCTGGCACCAGGCGTCGATGGTGAAGATGGCCGCTTCATCCATCGTCTCGGCGGCCAGCATCAGCCGGTGGGCCGCCTTTTGCCGTTCGCCCTCGTCCGGATACGCTTCCAGCAAGGCGTCGAGGAAAGGGTCGCTGCCGCCGGATTCACTGCCAAATTCGTGGCGAAAATAGGCGGCGGCCTCGATCAGGCGTTCGCGCACGCGGTTCGACAGTTCGCGCGTGGCGGCGCGGGTAAACGTCATCACCAGGATGTCGGCCGGCAGCAGCGGGCGTACGAAACGGCTGTCGTCGTCGCCGTGCCCCAGCACGAGGCGCACGTACAGCGCGGCGATGGTCCAGGTCTTGCCCGTGCCGGCGGACGCTTCGATCAGGCGCGAGCCATGCAGGGGGAATGCCAGGGGGTTGAGCAGATGGCTCGTCATGCGTCTTCTCCGGCGCCGTCATGGGGCGCGCTGATCGGGTCTATGGTGATGTGTTCCTGCAGCCAGCCGGCCAGCGGTCCATACAGCTCGCGCGTGCAGTCCTGCCATGCTTCGTCCGCCGCCAGGGCGGAAAACTCGGGCCACAGGCGGGCCAGGCACAGTTCCTCGCGCTCGCCGGAGACTTCAAAGCCGCCATCGTAGACGGCACGCGGGTCGCCCTCCTGCACCAGCGCCAGGCCCGTCTTGCAGGCCGTGGGTAGCGGATGATTCATGCCTTCGCGCCACAGCGCCAGCAGGGTGGCCAGGGCGTCGCGCGACGAGGCCGGATCGAGCGGCACCATGCTGACGATGGCGTCGCGCGCCACCAGGTAGCCGGTGACGGGGAAACCGAGGGCGGCGGCGGCCAGCTGGCGCAGCCACATCAGCATCAGCTTGTCGCCGCGCGCCTGGCCGCCCTTGTCCGTCACTTTCGAGGAAATCTGCATCAGCCAGGCCGTTTCCTGGCCGTTGCTGCACAATCTGTCGAGCCAGTCGTCGATCTGCACCTCGCCGAAGGGCAGGTTGATGGCGCGCTTGTCGGCCGGCAGCGGGAACGAGGCGCGCAGGGACAGCCAGGCGCTGCGCACGGGCACCAGCGCCTCGACCAGCTGCGCCTGCACCTGCTGGCCGATCAGGCCGATGGGCAGCACGCCTTCGCGGGCCAGCTTTTCCGCGCGCGCCTCCAGGCTGGCGCGCACCTCGTCCAGCGCTTCCACGGCGCCGCCATCATCGAGCATGGTGTCTTCCAGCAGATAGCGCTCGAGCGCATTCAGGCCGAACGGCTCTTCATCCTCGCCCAGCATGGCCGCATCGGCGAAGTGCACGCTGAGGCGGCGGCGGAAGAAGTACTTGACGGGCTGGCGCAGGAAGCTGGCCAGCTCGCCCAGCTTCAGCCGCGTGCCGGGATCGAGTTCGTAGGGGCCCAGCGGCAGCTCCCCCGCCGGCGCGGCCGCATCCATGCCGGCGTGGGCCACGCGCCATTCGCGCGCATACGTGAGCAGGCCGCCCGCCTCGAAATAGCGGCGGCTGAACGGCTGCAGCGCATGCTCCGTCGTCAGCGATGCCAGGTGGCGGTCCAGCGACCAGCCGGCCGCCAGATAGTCGCGCAGCTGCGACACCAGCACGGACGGCGGCTGCTCGGCATTGTCGCGCACATTGCGCCCCACCCAGCTCACGTACAGCTTGTCGCGCGCGGCCAGCAAGGCTTCCAGCATCAGATAGCGGTCGTCGTCGCGGCGCGAGCGGTCGCCCGGGCGCGCCATGCCGGGCAGCGCCAGCAGGTCGAAGTCGGCCTTGGGCGCGCGGCGCGGGAAGTCGCCGTCGTTCATGCCCAGCAGGCACACGACGCGGAAGGGCACGGCGCGCATCGGCATCAGGGTGCAGAAGGTCACGCCGCCGGAGACGAACTGGTGGTTCAGGGTCGGCTCGTCGAGCGCGCCCAGCCACGCCACGCGCAGCACGGACAGCGGCACCTGTTCGACGAAGCCCGCGTGTTCGCACGTTTCCAGCCAGCGCAGCAAGGCGCCTTCCAGCTGCGCCAGGGTCAGGCGGTCGCCCTCGTCGTCGGCATCGAAGAAGGCGGCCAGCAGGGCGCGCGCCTGCTCACCCCATTCGGCGGGCGTGCGCGTGCCGGCCAGCACGCCGCGCCAGTGCAGCAGGGCCTCGACCAGCTGCGCCAGGGAGCCTGCCAGCGCCGCATCGAGGCCGCCCACTTCCGCATACGGCTCGATGCCGCCGAAGCTGGCGCCACCGCCGCTGGCATAGCCGAGCAGCATGCGCCGCACGCCGAAGATCCACGCATTCTGTTCGCCCGCCGCGCCCAGCCCCAGGCCGGCGCGGTGCTCCCGGTCCAGGCCCCAGCGCACGCCCGCGCCCTCGATCCACGCGCCCAGCGTGGCCAGGTCGTCCGGCTGCAAGCCGAAGCGGGCCGCCAGCGCCGGCACGTCGAGCAGGTCGCGCACCTCGCTCTGGCGGCAGCGCTGCTGCGGCAGGTGCAGCAGCCATTCGAGCGCGACGAGCAGCGGATTGACGCTGCGGTCCTTCACGTCGCCGATCTCGAACGGAATGAAGCGCTCGTCGTTGCGCCGGTACTGGCCGAAGACGGCGTGGATGGCGGCCGTGAAGGTGTCGATGTCGGGCACCATCACCACCACGTCGCGCGGGCGCAGCCCCGTCTCGGCGCTGTGCGCGAACATGGCCAGCAACTGGTCGTGCAGCACCTCCACTTCGCGCTGCACGCTGTGCGCCACGTGGAATTCGATCGAGCGGTCGGCCGCATCGGGCGGCGTTTGCGCGTGTTCGGCCAGCGGGCGCAGTTCGCGGATGGCCACCTGCACCTGCTGCAGCAGGGTTGTGCCCTCCTCCTCGCCGAACAGGTCGATGCGCAGGCTGTCGTCGCGCCCTTCGGCTTGCGCATGCTCGTCGAACTCGTCGAGCATGCGGATGAAATCGCGCCCTTGCCTGCCCCAGCTCGCAAGCAGCGGATGGCTGTGCGCATGCAGTTCTTCCAGCGGGATCTGCGCCAGGTCATGCCCGTTGCGCTGCTGCTGCCGCTTGTTTTGCGCGCGCAGCAGGTCACGCCCTTCGATGATGTCGCCCCAGTAGAACTGGCACGGGTTGGGCACGGCCAGCACCACCTGCGTGTGGCGCGCCAGCGCGGCCAGCGCCTGCAGGGTCTGGTATGGCAGGGCCGACACGCCAAACAGCACCACCCGGCGCGGCAGCTTGCCGGCAGGCCGGTCTCCGGCGGCGATGGCCGCCAGGAAGGCGTCGTGGATGTCGGCGCGGCCCGTATCGCGTTCGGCTTCGCCCACGTCGGCCGCCACGGCGCGCCACAATTGCGCCTGCCAGCGCTGGTCCACCTTCAGCGCGATGGCTTCGTTTCTGGCCGTGCGCAGCTGGTCGCGCCCCGCCGCCCAGTCGGCCAGCCAGTCGGCGCGGTAGACCTGGTACTGGTCGAACAGGTCGGCCAGGCGCTCAGCCAGCTGCAGGCGGCGCTCCGCGTCGCCGTCGGCGAGGAAGTAGCGCAGCGGCGCAAACACGGGGTCGGCCAGCAGGGAAGGTAAAAGACGCATCAGGCGCCAGGTCAGCGGCGACTTGTCGAACGGCGAGACGCGCGGCACGCGCTCGCGGCCCAGCATGCCCCGGTAGCTTTCCCACAACAGGCGCGCCGGCAGGGCGATGCGCGTGGCGGCGCACACTTTCATCTCCTCGGCCAGGGCGATCTTCAGCCACTCGGCCACGCCGTTCGACTGCACCAGGAAGATGTCCGTTTCCAGCGGCGCCAGCGGGTGGCTGCGCAGCCACTGGAAGACGGCGGCGCGCAGCTGTTCCAGCTGGTTGCCGTGCAGGATGAGGAGGCCGGGCGTGACGGTTGTTTGCATGCTGATCCGATGAGTTGGCGCGTCTCCGGCCGCATGGCCGGAGACGTCAAAGACGTATTATCGCCGCTGCCTGCGTCAGGGGGCGTCGCTGGCGGCAAATTCCAGCGAAATTTGTTCCGCCACCTGCGCCAGGGCCGGCCCCAGCGCCGTCAGCAAGGCGCGCGCCTGCTGCATGTCGCCGCCCAGGCGCAAGCCTTCGATCGACAGGCAAAGGGCGGCGAAAGCGTGCGCGCCCACGGCCAGCGCCGATGATTTGCTGCGGTGGCCCAGGTCCGCCAGGCGTCCCAGGTCTTCCAGCGCCATGGCCTGCTCCATTTCGGCGATGCCGTCGCGCGCCGTGTCGAGGAACAGCTGGGCATACTTGCGCATCTTGACGGCGTCATTGCTGAACGTAAGGGCCAGCGTGGCCAGGTCGAGGATGGCCGTGTCGCGCCCTTCCGGCGCCCGCGCCAGCGGCGCCGGCGCATGGCCCCTGCCCGCCGCCTGGACGTGGGCCATGCCGCCGATGCCGCCGCGCAGGCGGAACCATTTCGCCAGCAGGTGGAACAGCAGGTTAGGCGCGATCGGTTTGGTAACGAATTCGTCCATGCCCGCCTCCAGGCAGCGCGCGCGGTCCTCGCTGCCCGCGTTGGCCGTCATGGCGATGACCAGCAGGCCGGCCAGACGCGGATCGGCGCGGATGCGCCGCGTCGCCTCGAAGCCATCCATCTCCGGCATCTGCACGTCCATCAGCACGCAGTCATAGCGCTGGCGGGACAACAGCTCCAGCGCCTCGCGGCCGTTGCCGGCCACGCAGACAGTGGCGCCGGCATCTTCCAGCAGTTCGCAGCCCACCTGCTGGCTGAAGACATTGTCTTCCACCAGCAGGATGGACGCACCGCGGATCACGCCCAGCACTTCCGGCTCCACTTCGGCGATGCCTTCGTCACTGGCCTGCGCGCATTTTTCCAGGCGCGCCGTGAACCAGAAGGTGCTGCCCTGGCCAGGCTGGCTGTACACGCCCACCTTGCCCTTCATGAGTTCAGCGAGCTGCTTGCTGATCACCAGCCCCAGGCCGCTGCCGCCGTAGCGGCGCGTGGTCGACGGGTCGGCCTGGTGGAAGGAGCGGAACAGCTGCGCCACCTCTTCCTGGCTCATGCCGATGCCTCGGTCCTGCACCTCGAAGCGCAGCACGGTATGGCTGGCACGCTCCTCGGACTGGCGCACGCGCACGAAGATGCTGCCATTGTCGGAAAACTTGATGGCGTTGCTGGCCAGGTTCAGCAAGACCTGCTCCAGACGCAGCGGGTCGCCGCGCCAGCGCTGCGGCAATTCCGGCGCGATATCGAACTGCAGCACAAGGCCCTTGGCGGCGGCCGCATCGCCCAGCTGGCTGGCGATGTTCGCCAGCAGGGTATCGAGGCGGAAGTCCAGCACTTCCAGTTCCAGCTTGCCCGCCTCGATCTTGGAAAAATCGAGGATGTCGTTGATCAGGCCCAGCAGATGCTGGCCCGAGTGGTAGATTTTCTGCAGGTAGTCGCGCTGGCGCACGTCGGCCACTGATTTCAGGGCCAGGTGCGCCATGCCGATGATGCTGTTCATCGGCGTGCGGATTTCATGGCTCATGTTCGACAGGAAGTCGCTCTTGGCCTGGCTGGCCGCGTCGGCCTGTTCCTTCAGCCGGTGCAGCTCCGTCACGTCGGTGGACAGCCCGATCAGGCCCGTCACGGGGCCGGGCAGGCCGAGCGGCACCTTGACGCTCCACAGATGGTGCACCTGGCCCTGCCCATCGACGAAGCGCTCCTCGCCGACGAACTTGGTGCCGCTGTCGAAGACCTGGCGTTCGGTGCGCTGCGACGCGGCGGCCGCGTCACCGAGCATCAGCTCGCCGTCACGGCGGCCGATCACCTGGTCCACGGAGCGGCCCAGGATGGCCGCCGTGCGGGCATTCACGTAGCGGTAGCGCAGGTCTTCATCCTTCATGTAGACATAGGCGTCGACGCTGTCGAGCACCGTGTCGAGCAGCGTGCGCTGCGTAATGGCGCTGCGCCGCGAGCGGTACAGGGTGTAGATGTAACCGTAGATCAGCATGGTGCCCGCCAGGCCGACGGCCAGCGCCAGCCAGGGGAAATAGCGGTCAAAGCCGCTGTACAGCTCCGCCTTGCGCACGCGGAAATGCGCTTTCCATACCCCGCCCTGGTACACGATGGGCAGCACCTGGTCGAAATAGTCCGCATCGCTGCCCGGCTGCGGCGGCGCCACCGCCAGGTCGCCGTCATCGTTGAACAGCAGGCGGTCCTGCGGCGTGATGCGCACGTCGCCATCGGCCGGCAAGGGCTCCGTGGCGCTGTACAGGGTCAGGCGCAGCGGTTCGAGCGCGCTGCGTTCGAGCGCGCTGTGCACCAGCTGCGCCACGCCGAAGCCGATGCCCACGGAACCCTGGTAAGCGGCGCGGCGCTCGGCCACGCTGCCCTGCGGCATGCCGTTGCGGTACACGGGCAGGCGCATGCCCAGGCCCACGTGCGCGGGCGGCCCCTTGATCATGATCACCTGCCCCGAGGCGCCGACTTCGCCGCTGTCGCGCGCCTGCGCCAGGGCCTGTGCCACCAGCGGATTGGCGCCGATGTCGACGCCCATCCGTTCGGCCAGCAGGGAGTCGGGTTCCAGGTAGGTGAGCACCGCATACTCCGGGCGCTCGCCGGGCGGGCGGATGGCGAAGCCGGGATAGCCGCCCGGTGCCAGGCTGGTGTCCTTGCGCACGGCCTCGATATAGGCGGCGCGCTGCGCCGGCGTCACGGCCACCGCGTAGTTGACCGATTCGATGGCGGGAAACTGGCGCGCGATATCGAGGCCGGCCACGTAGTCGTGGAACTGGCGGCGCGTCAGATGGTCGCTGGTGCGAAACAGCGCCTCGAGGCCGCGCAGCAGGTCGGAATAGCTTTTGACGCGCGTGGCCAGGCTATGCTGGGCGGCGTACGTCAGATTGTCGAAACGCTGCGCGGCGTCGTCGTTGACCGTGCGCGCCGCGCCCGCATACAGGGCGCCGCCCACGGCCAGCGCCAGCAGCAAGCCTCCCGCCCAGATCCTGATGCCTGATACCGTCCCACCCTTGCTCAAAGTGTGCATTGTCGATCGCTTATTCCGGTTCCTCGAATGTAGGGCGCATTTGCGCACAGCAGGTACGAGGATACTATCAAAGCCCCTGCGCGACGCGCTTGCGGGCGAAAAAAAGCGCGCCCGATGGTTGCACTGGAAAACACCTCAGCCCGGCTGCCATGCCTCGGCCAGGAAGTCGCAGAAGGCGCGCACCCGTTGCGGCACGTGGCGGCCGTCGGGCGTCAGCGCATACACGCCACGCCTGGCCATGGCGTGCGACGGCAACACGCGCGCGAGGGCGCCACTGGCCAGCAGCGGCGCGGCGATGAACGATGGCAGCGCGCCCACGCCGATGCCGGCCACCAGCATGTCGGCCAGCATCAGGCTGTTGTCGGCGGAAAAACGCACGGGCAGGACGATGCTGCTGGCCCCTTCCGGGCCGTCGAGCTGCCACACGCCGGGGCTGTCGGCCAGGCGGTAGGCCAGGCAATCGTGGCCGTGCAGGTCCGTCGCCTGCCGGGGCGTGCCGCGCCGCGCCAGGTAGGCGGGCGCCGCGCAGATCATCTGCTCCACGTCGCCCAGGCGGCGCGCCACCAGGGTGGAATCGGCCAGCGCGGCGCGGATGCGCAGCGACACGTCATAGCCCTCGCCCACCACGTCGCGCAGGCGGTCGTCCAGGGTCAGCTCGGGCCTGACGTCCGGATAGCGCGCCATGAAGGCGGGCAGCAGCGGCGACAGCACTTTCAGGCCGAACGACAGGGGCGCATTCACGCGCAGCCGCCCCGCCACCTTGCCGGCGCAGCCGCGCGTGGCCACTTCCAGCGCGGCGATCTCGTCAAGCAGGCGGCAGCATTCAAGATAGTAGGCACGCCCGCCGTCCGACAGGCTCATGCGCCGCGTCGTGCGCACCAGCAGCAGCGTGCCCAGGCGCTCTTCCAACTGGCGCACCTGTTTGCTGATGGCCGCCGCCGACTGGTTCAGCTCGAGCGCCGCCTTGCTGAAACTGTCGCGCTCGACGACGGCGCGGAACACGCGCATGTGCGCCAGGACATCCATCATTATTTCCTTGCAGTTGAATATCTTATTATTTTATCGATGATTATCATTGAAATGGAAAACAATATGATGGCGGCTTCTTTCCTCACCCGACACAAGGAGCATCCATGTTCACATCATCCGCCACCCTGACCGCCCTGCTGCTGGCCCTGCTGGCAGGCGCAGCACAGGCAGGCCCGGCCGCCCCGACCGGCGCAACCCTGCCCGACGTGGGCATCAGCCCCTGGGGCCCGAAGGACGAGATCGGCCGCCTGAACCTGATGACGCAGGCCTCGCGCTCCGCCATCCTGGCCCGCATCGACGACGGCAGGAGCTATGACCTGGCCGTCGACTTCTATGTCGGCATGCCCAGCTGGCAGGCGGCCGGCGATCCGCCCTACCAGATGTGGATGACGCATACGCCGAAAGGCAACGTGGTGGCCGATTCCATGCACGTGGGCGAACAGATGAACCGCCACGTCAGCTACACGGGCTCGGCCGTGTCCATGTATGCGCACATGGGCACGCATATCGATGCCCTGAACCACTTCGGCCTGAACGGCAAGATCTGGAACGGCTTTACGGAGGAACACTACCTGGGCGACCGGGGCTGGACCGTGACGGGCGCGGAAAAGCTGCCGCCCATCGTCGCGCGCGGCGTGCTGATCGACGTGGCCGTGGCCAAGGGGTTATCGCAACTGCCCGACAACTACCGGGTCACGCGGCAGGATTTGCGCGCCGCGCTGGCGCACCAGCAGATCACCCTGGAAAAGGGCGACGTGGTGCTGATACGCACGGGCCGCATGCGGCACTATGAGCAGGCGCAAGCCTACATGGCCAATCCTCCCGGCCTGGCGCTGGACGCGGCGAAATTCCTCGTGGAAGACGGCGGCGCCATGGTGGTGGGCGCGGACAACCTCAGCTTCGAAGCCTTCCCGTCCGAAGTGGCGGGCAATTACCTGCCCGTACACACGTATCTGCTGGCGCAGCAGGGCACGCCCATCCTGGAACTGGTCGACCTGGAAGCGCTATCGCGCGACAAGGTCTACCAGTTTGCTTTCATCGGCGCCTCCTTGAAATTCCGTGGCGGCGACGCAGCCCCCATCCGTCCCGTGGCGCTGCCGATCCGCTAGGCGCGGACAGGCTCAGACGCAGGCGGCGTGCAAGCCCGGCGCGCCATGCGCATCCCACGCATCGGCGCAACGCACCACTTCCCCCACGACGATGATGCTGGGGCTGCCCAGGCCGCTGGCCAGCAGGTCGGTGGGCAAGGCTTGCAAGGTGCTCAGCAACTGGCGCTGCGCCGGCAGGCTGGCCGATTGCACCACGGCCACGGGCGTGCCCGGCGCCATGCCGCCGCCCAGCAAGCCCGCCTGGATGGCCGCCACCCTGGCCACGCCCATGTAGATGACGAGGGTGAGCCGGCTCTGCGCCAGTGCCGTCCAGTTCGGCTCCGACGCGCTGTCCTTGCCATGGCCCGTGACGAAGATGGCGCCCTGGCTCCAGCCGCGGTGCGTCAGCGGCACGCCGATGGACGCCGGCGCGGCCAGGCCGCTGCTGATGCCCGGTATCACTTCGACGGCCACGCCGTGACTGCGCAAATAAGCGCGCTCTTCGCCGCCGCGCCCGAACAGGCAGGGGTCGCCCCCTTTCAGCCGCACCACGTGCAGGCCGGCACGCGCTTCGGCCAGCATCAGGCGTTCGATGAAGGCTTGCGGCGTGGAAGCGCAGCCGCCCCGCTTGCCCACCTCGACCACGCGCACGCCGGGCGCCGCATGGGCCAGCACGGCCGGGTTGACGAGATCGTCAATGAGCACCACGTCCGCCCCTGCGATGGCTTTTACTGCCTTGATCGTCAGCAAATCCGGGTCGCCTGGGCCGGCGCCCACCAGGGTCACGCTGCCGAGTTGTGCCATGAGAAATTCCCTCTTCAAAAAAAGTTACCGATGGCAAACGACGCCGCATACGTTTCCGGCGCGCTGCCGTCCCAGACCACGCCGTCGCACAGGGTCGACGCGCGCATGAGGGACGCCGGCACGGGCGTCCCCGTCATCTCCGCCGCCTGGCGGTACAGGTCGATGCGGTTGACCTGCCCGGCCACGGCCTGGTAATCGGGTTCGTCGCGCAGCAAGCCCCAGCGCCGGTGCTGGGTCATGAACCACATGCCGTCGGACAGGTAGGGAAAATTCACGGCACCGTCGCCGTGAAAACGCAAGCCCTGCGCTTCATGCCACGTCCGGCCCAGGCCATCCTGGTAATGGCCGAGGATGCGCGGCGCCAGCATTTCCTGCGGCGTGTTCAGGTAGGCGGGCTCGGCCAGGGCGGCGGCCGTGGCCAGGCGATGCTCATCGCTGGCATCGATCCAGCGCCCCGCCTCGAGCACGGCGGCGATCAGGGCGCGGCAGCTATGCGGATGCGCGCGCGCGAAGGCGGCGCTCGTGCCCAGCACCTTGCCCGGATGCCCGGGCCAGATCTGCCCGCTGGTCACGGCCGTCACGCCCACGCCCTCGACGATGGCCTTGTAGCCCCACGGTTCGCCTGCGCAAAAGCCATCCATCTGGCCCGCGCGCAAGGCGGCCACCATCTGCGACGGCGGCACCGTCATCACGCGCGCATCGCGCAGCGGGTCGATGCCGTGCGCGGCCAGCCAGTATTGCAGCAGCATCGCGTGGTTGCCGGTGGGAAAAGTATGCGCAAACGCAAACGGACGCGCTGCGGCGCGCATGTGGCGCGCCAGCGAATCGCCGTCGCGTGCCCCCTCGCGCGCCAGCGCAGCCGACAGGGTCACGGCCTGGCCGCCGTGGTTGAGGTTCATCAGCACGGCCAGGTCATGCTGCTGCCCGCCGATGCCCATCTGCACGCCATACACGAGGCCGTACAACACGTGGGCCGCGTCGAGTTCCCCGCTGTTCAGTTTGTCGCGCACGCCGGCCCACGACATCTCGCGGCTCAGCTCGATCTTGATGCCGTATTTTTCATCGAGGCCCAGCCGCGACGCCATCACCAGCGAGGCACAATCGGCCAGCGGCAGGTAGCCGATGCGGATGAGCTGTTTTTCCGGATGCGTGGAGCGCATCACCTGGGCGCTGCTGTCCGCTGGCCTGCCCGTTTGCTCTGTCATACCCAAGTCCTTTGCTTGACGGCCCCGGCATGGATGCACCAGGATGGTGCGTTGCACCACGATACGTCACAAACCAGGTCACGAAAATAAGAATGCCCGTTCATCCCAGCAAATCCTCCACGTCGAGGATGCGCTGGGCGATATCGGCCAGTTTCAGCTTCTTGTTCATGGCCATGCTGCGCAGGCGCTGGTAGGCCTGCTCTTCCGTCAAGCCGTGGTGCGTCATCAGCAGGCCCTTGGCCCGCTCGATGACTTTGCGTTCCAGCAACTTGTGGCGCGATTCGCTCAATTCGGCCCGCAGTTTTTCCTCCTGGCGAAAGCGCGCCAGCGCCACGTTCAGCACGGGCAGGATGCGTTCGGCCTGCAAGCCGGCCACGATGTAGGCGGAGACGCCCGCCGCCATGGCCGCGTCGATGCTGGCCGTGGCGCCGTCTTCCGTAAACAGGACGATGGGGCGGCGTTCGTCGCGCGTGGCGATAACGATATGCTCGAGCACGTCGCGCGCATCCGATTCCGCATCGATGATGATGAGGTCAGGCTGCAGTTGCGCGATGCGTTCAGGAAGATAGAGGTCGGCCGGCAGCGAGGCAACGATGTCGAAGCCCGATTCCAGCAGGCCGATGCGCAAGGCATTGCCGCGCAGTACCTGGGCCGCCAGCGCCACGTCCGCGTGCATGCCGTGCTCGACGATGGCATTGACGACAACGATGCGCAAGGGGCGGTCTGGCGCTGGCGGGGTACGGCTGGACGTCATGGAAGTGATCTGCAATGGCTAAACAAGTAACCATTGCAGTAAGCAAGAAGCGAACCAGCCGGTTTTACAGCGGGATTACTTCAGGGTCGGCATGGCAAACTCGGCCCCGGCCGCCGTCGAGGCCGGCCAGCGCTGCGTGACGGCCTTCTGCTTTGTGTAGAAGCGCACGGATTCCGGGCCGTGCGCATGGTGGTCGCCGAACAGGCTGCGCTTCCAGCCGCCGAAGCTGTGGAAGGCCATCGGCACGGGAATCGGCACGTTCACGCCGACCATCCCCACCTGCACGCGGTGCGTGTACTCGCGCGCCGTGTTGCCGTCGCGCGTGTAGATGGCCGTGCCGTTGCCGTATTCATGCGCATTGACCAGCTCCAGCGCCGTGGCAAAGTCGGGCACGCGCACGATGCACAGCACGGGACCGAAGATTTCCTCCTTGTAGATCGTCATCTCGGGCGTGACATGGTCGAACAGGCTGCCGCCGAGGAAAAAGCCGTGCTCGTGGCCGGGCAGGACGAAACCGCGCCCGTCGGCCACCAGCTTGGCGCCTTCCTTGACGCCGGTGGCGATATAGCCGGCGATCTTGTCCTTGTGCACCTGCGTCACCACGGGGCCCATTTCCGCCGTTAAATCCATGCCTTGCGTGATCTTTAACGCCGCGATACGGGGCACCAGCGCTTCCACCAATTGGTCCGCCACATTGCCCACCGCCACGACGACGGAAATGGCCATGCAGCGCTCGCCCGCCGAACCGAAGGCGGCGCCCATCAGGGCATCGACCGTCTGCGGGATGTCCGCATCGGGCATGACGACCATGTGGTTTTTCGCGCCGCCCAGGGCCTGCACGCGCTTGCCCTGGGCGCAGCCCGTGGCATAGATATACTCGGCAATCGGCGTGGAACCGACGAAACTGACGGCGCGCACGTCCGGATGGTGCAGCAAGCCGTCCACGGCTTCCTTGTCGCCCTGCACCACGTTGAAGACGCCGTCGGGCAAGCCCGCGTCCGTCAGCAGCTGCGCCAGCAGCAGGCTGGCCGACGGGTCGCGTTCCGACGGTTTCAGTACAAACGTGTTGCCGCAGGCAATGGCCATCGGGAACATCCACATCGGCACCATCACGGGAAAGTTGAATGGCGTGATGCCCACGCACACGCCCAGAGCCTGGCGGATGGACCAGGCATCGATGCCGCCGGCCACCTGTTCCGAATACTCGCCCTTCATCATCTGCGGGATGCCGCAGGCAAATTCCACCACTTCGATGCCGCGCGTCACTTCCCCTTTCGCATCCGTGAAGACTTTGCCGTGCTCCGCCGTGATCAGCGCGGCCAGCTGGTCCGAATGTTCTTCCAGCAACTCCTTGAATTTGAACATGACGCGGGCGCGGCGCAGCGGCGACGTTTGCGACCAGGCGGGAAAGGCCGCATGGGCGGCAGCCACGGCCGCGTTCAGCTCGCTCGGCGTGGCCAGCGATACCTTGGCCGTCACGGCGCCCGTGGCGGGATTGTAGACGTCGCTCGTGCGCTCGGAGCGCGAAGCCATGGGGTTGCCACCAATAAAGTGGGCGATCATCGGGGTCGTCATTGTCTTGTCCTTGGTTATTTCGTCATCAGCCAGTCATGGGCCGGATCGTTTTTAAAATGCCACACGCGTTTCGGGCCGGCCATTACGTTCAGGTAATAGCCGTCGTAGCCATACGGCACGGTGACGGGGTGGTAGCCACGCGGCACCATCACCACGTCGTGGTTTTCCACGGCCATGGCTTCATCGATGGAACGGTCGTCCGTATACACGCGCTGGTAGGCAAAGCCCTGCTCGGGATTGAGGCGGTGGTAATACGTTTCCTCGAGCGAGCTTTCCAGCGGAATATTGTCGCTGTCGTGTTTATGGGGCGGATAGCTCGACGAGTGGCCCGACGGCGTGACCACCTCGACCACCAGCAAGCCGTCCGCTTCTTCCGTCTGCGGCAGGATGTCGCACACATAACGCGTGTTGGCGCCCTTGCCGCGCACGGAGCGCGTCATGCTGGCCGGTTCGATCAGGCGCGCCGGGCGGCGCGTCGTGGCCGGCGCGCTGCACAGGGCGACCTCGGCGGCGTTCACGGCCGTGATGCTGACCGTGGTTTCCAGCGGCACATATACGGCATAGGGCGAGACGTCCTCGAAGACGCTGGCGCGCTTGCCGATGGCTTCCCAGCTCTGCCCGCCCGCCTGCACCGTCACCGTGCCCGTCAGCACGACGATGCACAGCTCACGCTTGCCCGTGTCCAGGCTGATGTGTTCGCCTGCCTGCAACCTGTGCGCGGCAAAGCCCACGTGCGTCCAGCCGGCCGATGCCGGCGTGACCTCGACGATGGTCTGTCCCTGCCCCGCTTTCACCAGCAGCGGGCTCATGCCGCCTCCCGACCCAGGCGCGGGATCGCGTCGACAAGATTCGCCAGGTAGTCGTGGCCCATCTTCGCGTATTGATAGCTGGGCGCGACGGCCGGGTCCTGCTCCGCTTCCACCACCAGCCAGCCCGTGTAGCCGTGGCGGTACAGGGCCGCCAGGATGGCCGGAAAGTCGATGCAGCCGTCGCCCGGCACGCTGAAGGCGCCATTGATCACCGCCTGCAAAAAACTCCAGTGGCCATTGCGGGCCAGTTTCACCACATTGGGACGCACGTCCTTGCAATGCACGTGGCAAATACGATCGATATGATGATTGAGCACCGCCAGCGCATCGCCGCCGGCAAAGGTGATGTGGCCCGTGTCGAACAGCAAGCCCACTTCCGGCCCCGTCAAGGCCATCAACTGATCCACGTCCGCCGGGGTTTCCACGTAGGCGCCCATGTGGTGGTGGTAGGCCAGGCGCACGCCGTGGTCCAGCAGGTGGGCGGCAAAGGCCGTGAGTTTGTCGGCGTAGTCCTGCCATTGCTGCTGCGACTGGAAACGCGGGCGTTTATACAAGGGACGCGCTTCGCCCTGGATGGCGTCGGCCACTTCGCCATACACCATGACGGTGGCGCCGCTGCCGGCCAGCAGGCGCAGATGCGGGCCGACGGAGGCGATCTCTTCTTCGACAGAACGATGGGCCAGGCGGCCCGAATACCAGCCGGAAACGCACGCCAGACCATATTTGCCCAGCACGGCGTTCAGGGACGGGGCATCCTTGGGAAACTTGTTGCCCAGTTCAAAACCCACGTAGCCGATCTCGGCGCCCTCTTTCAAAGCCGTCTCCAGCGGCGTCTCGCCGCCCAGGCTCGGCAAATCGTCGTTCATCCACGAGATCGGGTTGATGCCGATCTTCACATTCCATGTGTTCATTGTTGTTGTCCTTGGCGGTCAAGTTCATAACGGGCGCGCGCAGCTTGCACGCCGGGCTGGGTCGAGACTTCGGGCACGGCCACTTCCCACCAGCAGCCGCCCTCTTGCGTCGTGCGCGTGGCATCCGTATTGATGCAAATCAGATACGTGCGACTAGCTTCGCGGGCGCGCAGCATGGCCTGTTCCAGTTCGGCGATGTCGGCCACATGTTCGGACAGCGCGCCCAGCGACCGCGCATGCAGGGCGAAGTCGATGCGGGGCGCGCTGTCGGGCAGCATATTGTTGAACGAGGCATTGCCGCAGGCCTGCTGCAGGCGGTTGATGCAGCCGTAGCCCCGGTTGTCGAGCACGACGATGATGAGTTTTTGATCCAGCATGACGGAGGTGGCGATTTCCGAATTCATCATCAGGTAGCTGCCGTCGCCCACCATGACGATCACCTCCGCATCGGGCTTGGCCATCTTGACGCCGAGGCCGCCGGCGATCTCATAGCCCATGCACGAGTAGCCGTATTCCATGTGGTAGCCGCCCGGCGTGCTTGTCCGCCACAGCTTGTGCAGCTCGGCTGGCAAGGTGCCCGCCGCGCAGACGACGATGTCGCGGGTGGTCGAGTCGCTCGATGAGCGCTGCACGGCGCCGATGACTTCGCCGTCGTACGGCAAGCCGGCCACTTCCCGTTTGCCGGTAATGGATGCCACGGTGGCGCGCCAGGCATGGCCCGCCTGCTGCGCCCGGTCCAGCCACTGGCCCGCGCTGTTCCAGTGCGCCAACCTTTGGGACAAGCCCTGCAAGCCAAGCGTGGCGTCCGCCTGCAAGCCCATGCCGCGGCGCTTGAGCGCGTCGAAAGCGTTGACGTTCAGGCTGACCAGTTGCGCCTGCGCAAACAGGGAATTCGAGCCCGTCGTGAAATCCTGCAGGCGCGTGCCCACGGCCAGCACCACGTCCGCGTCCGCCGCCAGCGCATTGGCGGCGGGCGAACCGGTGACGCCGATGGCGCCCAGCTGCAGCGGATGGTCCCACGGCAGGCTGCTCTTGCCCGCCTGGGTTTCCGCCACGGGGATACCGTGGCGTTCGGCAAACGCCTGCAGGGCGGCACTGGCCTGGCCATACAGCACGCCGCCGCCGGCGACGATCAGCGGCTGTTTCGCGTTTTTCAGCAACGCTGCCGCTTCTTCCAGTTCCTGCTCGACGGGCGGCACGGCGCGGAAACGCACGACTCTCGGTTCGAAAAAGTCGGCCGGATAGTCATACGCCATCGTCTGCACGTCTTGCGGCAGGGACAAGGTGACGGGGCCGCAGGCGGCCGGGTCCGTCAAGGCGGCGATGGCCCGTGGCAAGGCGGTGAGCAATTGCTCCGGATACACGATGCGGTCGAAGTAGCGCGACAGCGGTTTGAAGGCGTCATTCACCGAAACGCTGCCGTCGCCAGCATCTTCCAGCTGCTGCAGCACCGGGTCCGGCGCGCGCGAGACGAAGACGTCGCCGGGCAAGAGCAGTACGGGCAGGCGGTTGACGTGGGCCAGCGCGGCGGCGGTGAGCAAGTTGGTGGCGCCCGGACCGATGGAACTGGTGACGGCCAGCATGCGCCGGCGCATGTGGGCTTTCGCATAGGCAATGGCCGAGTGCGCCATCGCCTGCTCGTTATGGGCGCGGTAGGTGGGAAATTGCTCGCGGTACTGGTACAGCGCTTCGCCCAAGCCCGCCACGTTGCCGTGGCCAAAGATGGCGAAGGCGCCGCCGAACAAGGGTAGGCCCTCTTCCGTGCGCAAGGCGGCCAGGTAGCGGACCAGGGCTTGCGCCATGGTCAGGCGGATCGTGGTGGTCTTCATGCTGCACGCTCCAGGCGGTTGCGCGTGCGCTGCCACAAGCTGATCAGCTGCTCGAAGTTGGCGCGCACGGCGGCGATCAGGCCCGCATCGTCGAGGTCGCCCGCCAGCCAGCGGCGGCTCGGTTCCTGGAAGATGGTGCGCCCCACCATGAAGCCGCGGCAGGTAGTGCTGGCGCTGGCTTGCTCGAAGCTGGCGGCCAGCGCATCGATGGGAGCGTTCAAGCCGAGTAATACGACGCCACGGCAATACGGATCGCGTTCGTGCACGAGCGCATCGATGGCTTGCCATTGCTGGGCCGACATACTTTCCAGCTTCCACCATTCGGGATAGATGCCCAGGTTGTACAGGCGCTTGACGGCGCGCAAGACGGTATCGTCGTCCTGTGGCAGGGAGTCGGACGGAATCACCTCCAGCAGCAGTTCGTGGCCGCTCACTTGCGCCGCGTCATACAGGGCCTTGATCTGCGCCTCCTGTTCCAGCCGGTTTTCCACGGCATCGTCCGGATGCAGCTGCACCAGGCACTTGATCACGTGCTCCTTCGGCCAGCTGAGCAGGTGCGAACCGATGGAGCGGCCCCAGTCGAACTGCAGCGGGTTCGAGCCCGGCAATTCCACGGGACGGCCGATCCACCAGTCCCGCCCCGTCGCATCGTTGAGCGCGTCGACGCCATAGCGGCCATCGATCAGCACGCCCGTCTTGCCTGCCAGCTGCAAGGCCGTTTCCGTCTGCGCCACGGCTTGCACCATCAGCTGCTTCAAGGCGGCGATGCGCGCTTCGGGCGCTCCTGTCTGTTGCGCCAGCTCAAAGAATTGCGTGCGGTGATCGAAGGCAAACACGCACAGCTCATCCCATTCCTTGCGCGCCACCGTCGTGCGGTGCAGGCGGGACAGGGTGGCATCCTGATCCGGCTGCGTGAGCCTGGCCGCATTCGCCAGGAAGTAGTCGAGTTCGACGGGCGACGGCATGGCCGGCGCGCAGCCGTGGCGCGACACGACCAGGGCGCCGCAGGCATTCGCGTAGCGGCAGCAAGCCTCATAGCCTTCGCCGCGCAGCCAGCCTTTCAGGAATCCGGAAATGAAGGCGTCGCCCGCGCCCAGCACGTTCAGCACCTCCACCCGCACGCCACGGTAGTTATACGCGTCGTCCAGGCTTTGCGGCACCACGCTGTCGATGACGGCGCTGCCCAGCGGGCCCCGCTTGACGACGAGGGTGGCCAGGGTGGCGGCCCGCACGGCGCGCAAGCTGGCCATGATATCGGCGCCGCCGCCGGCGATCATGAATTCCTCTTCCGTGCCGACGACCAGGTCGAATTGCGGCAGGATCGCCTGCAAGTGGCGGGTCACGCCGTCGTTCGAGACGAAGCGCGTTTCGCCATCGGCCTTGCCCGACAAGCCCCACAGCACGGGCCGGTAATCGATGTCGAGCACAGTGCGCACGTTGTTGGCGCGCGCCAGTTTCAGGGCTTGCGTGCTGACGGCGTGCATGGCGCTGGTGGAAAAGTGCGTGCCGGTGATCAACAGCGCTTTGCTGGAAGCGATAAAGGCGGCGTCGACGCTGGACGCTTCGATGGCCATGTCGGCGCAATTTTCACGGTAAAAAATCAGGGGAAAGGTGTGCTTATCCTTGAGGCCCAGCATGACCAGGGCCGTCAGGCGTTCCTGGTCGATGCCGACGTGGCTGACGTCGCAGCCCTCCTGCGCCAAGGTGTCGGTGAGGAAACGGCCCATGTGGTCGTCGCCCACCTTCGACAGCATGGCGGACTTCAAGCCCAAACGGGCCGTGCCGAAGGCGATGTTCGCCGACGAGCCGCCCAGGTACTTGGCAAAGCTCGTCGCGTCTTCCAGCGGGCTGCCGATCTGCTGCGCGTACAGGTCCACGGCCAGGCGGCCCAGGCAGATCACGTCCAGCGCGCGGCCCTGGGCAAATTGTGTCGGGTTATTCATGGTTATCCTTAAATCGTGACACCGTCGAGTTCAGCCATCAGCGTTTGCATTTCCGCACCGCCCGCCATCATGTCCAGCAAGGCGTCCTTGCTCACCGTATCCTTGGTGAAGGTCCCCAGCGACTTGCCCCGGTTCAACAAAGTGAACGAGTCGCCCACCGGATACGCATGGTGCACATTATGCGTAATAAAGATCACGGAAATGCCCCGCTCGCGCGCCTTGTAGATCAGTTTCAGCACATTGAACGACTGTTTCACCCCCAAGGCCGCCGTCGGCTCGTCGAGGATCAGCACGCGGGCGCCAAAGTGGATGGCGCGGGCAATGGCCAGGCACTGCTTTTCGCCGCCGGACATGGTGCCGATGGCCTGGTGCGGGTCGCGCACCATGATGCCCATCTCAGCCAGCTTGGCGCGCGCCGTTTCGGCCGCGTAGTCGATGTCCATCACGGGCACGAGGCCCAGCAGTTTTTTCATCGGTTCGCGGCCCATGAAGAAATTGCGCGCCACGGACAAGAGCGGTACCAGCGCCAGATCCTGGTAGACAGTGGCCACGCCCATGTCCAGCGCTTCGCTGGGCGAATTGAAGACGACGGGCCGGCCATCGACCAAATATTGACCGTCGGTCGGCTTGTGCACGCCGGCCAGGGTCTTGATCAGGGTGGACTTGCCGGCGCCGTTATCGCCCAGCAGGCAGTGCACTTCCCCTTCCTTGAGCCGCATGGTGATGTTCTGCAGCGCCAGCACGGAGCCGAAACGCTTGCTGACATTCTCCAGGGCAAGAATATGCTCGCTCATGATTTACCTCGCTTCCGTGACGCGTGAACGTACAAAGTTGTTGAACAGCACCGCAATCAGCAGCATGACGCCGAGGAAGACGCGGAACCAGTCCGAATTGATATTCGTATAAGTGATGCCGATCTGCACCACGCCAAAGATCAGCGCGCCGAAGCAGGCACCGACGACGGAACCGTAGCCGCCCGTCAGCAAGGCGCCGCCGATGACGGCCGCGATGATGGCTTCGAATTCCTTCTGCATGCCGCGGTCGGCAGCGGCCGACCCCACGTCGCATACTTGCAGGGTGGCAAACAGGCAGGCGCAGAAGGCCGTGAAGACAAACAGCGAGATCTTGACCTTGCGCACCGGCACGCCCACATTCTTGGCCGCGTTGGCGTCGCCGCCCACGGCGAACATCCAGTTGCCGAAGCGGGTACGCGACAGGACAAAGGCGGCGCCGGCGGCCAGCACCAGCCACCAGACGATGACTTTGGGAATGCCCTTCACCAGCGGCGAGCCATCGTCGAGCACGGCGATCCAGCCATGCGCGCCCATCCAGTGGAACAGGCCCGTGGCAACGTTGCCGTGGAACAGCAAGCTGGCCAGCCAATCCTGCGCCGCCAGGTCGCCCACGCCGCTGACGATGGTGCGGTTGGCAAACATGATCGACAGGGCCAGGGTGAGGCCCCGCAGGATGAAGAGGAAGGCCAGGGTGACGATGAACGAAGGCAAACGCGTCTTGATGACGATGTAGCCGTTGAGCCAGCCCAGCGCCATGGAACCGGCGAAGGCGAAAATGATGGCCGCCCACAGTGGCCAATGGAAATAGATGGTCGGGATGGCGATCATCATGCCCGCAAAGCCGATCATGGAGCCGATCGACAGGTCGAATTCACCGGCGATCATCAGCAGGCAGGCGCCAATGGCGATGATGCCCAGGTAGGAAGCTACCTGCATCCAGTTGACGACGCCATCGAGGTTGAACATGCCGGAATCGCCGGCCGTGATGACGAAAAAGGCAAACACGAGCACGGCGCCGGAAATGGAGGCGAACTCGGGGCGGCCGAAAAACCGTTTGACCCAGCTGGTCGCACCCACGCGCTCGTCGGCGGTGGCGGCTGTCTTGCCGGGGGCGCCCGAAGGCGGAGGAGGATTCATGCCGGGGCTAGCCAGGCTGGATTTGAGCGCGGTCATACGAAGTCCTTTCAATACTACCTATCACTATACTGAGTACCAATTCCAATTACTTTCCTACCAGCATCGCTGACGCCAGGCGTAGCGGGTCCCTGCGCCGCCCGCCGGAAGGCGGTGCGGCGTCGGTTCATGCTCTGGCAACGGGGTGTATCAGCGGTATTGGCCGGCGTACTTTTCGACCTTGGCGATATTGTCCTTGGTCACGAAACCAGGACCGGAACTGATGTGGCGCGTGCCATAGATGGGCGTCAAGCCGTATTCCGCCAGGCGCGCCTGGTATTTCGGGTTGGCGATCAGGATGGCTTTCACCTTGGCAAGATCCGTCGTCTTCTGCTGCTTCATGATGGCCATCACGGCGACGGGGATGTAGCCTTGCAGGTAGGGCTGCTGGTCGATGGCGAACTGGATGCTGCCATCCTTGATGCCCTTGGTGATTTCTTCCGACAGGTCGAAGGTGGCAAAGTACATCTTGCCCTTCAAGCCCATTTTCTCGACGGCGCGCATGGCGGGCGGCGCCGAGTCCGGCCCCAGGGCCAGCACGGCCTGGGTCTTCGGATTGCTGCGCAGATAGGCGCTGACCTTGCTCTCGATCACGCCAGGGTCGACGCCATTCGTATCGAGCGTGGATGACTTGAAGTCAACGCCGAGCGCATCGGCAAAGCCGCGGCAGCGTTCGAACGACGAGGCATTCATCGCATAGTGATTCACGCACACGAAGGACTTGATGCCCGCTTCCTTGGCCCGCTTGCCGGCGCCCAGGCCCGCGTCATATTCGGGCTGGCCCACGTGCATGATGGCTTTCAGTTGTTCGCTTTGCGCCAGGGTGCCCGAATTGATGGTGACGAGCATGATTTTCTTGGCCACTACCGTGCCCAGCGGTTTTTGCAGCACGCTGAAGTCGGCGATGTCGGCGATCAAGCCATCATAGTTGCGCGCGGCCGATTGCTCGATCAGGCGCGCCATGTCGGCCAGGTCGCCGTTCGGCGGATTGCGGTAGTCGACGGACACGTTGAAATCCTCGCCAGCCTGCTTGATGGCGTTCTTGATGGTGTTCCACCAGGAATCGGAATCTGGGGCATGGCTGACGAGGACGAATTTCTCGCCGGCGGCATGGCTGGCACCGGCGCCCAGACCAAGGCTCAGACCCAGGCTGGCGATGGCCAGACACTTCAACAAACCCTTGCTTTTATTGCTGTGCATGAATGTCTCCTAGACGGATTAATTTTTATAGTTGCGCGCTTTTATGAAGGGTGTCACCGGCCGGGCCTTGCGGCACACGAACCGATGCACTGCGCACAGCTTAGGCCACAAAAAAGACAAATGCAATAAAATTTTCAAATTAAATTTAAATAGAAAATCGTTTCTATTTTCCAGATTCCCTCCTATAATTCTCGCCAGAAGCAGCCGCAAGAATGCAACGGCCCAGCAAGCACACCGAGGAAAAACACCATGGCAGCCACCGCCCCCATCGAACAACTGATGCAGCACATTGCCGCCGAGTACGACAACCTGTCGCGCCAGTTGAAGGTCATCGCCCAGTACATCGAGAAGCACCGGGCCAGCCTGATGCTCGAACGCATCAGCGACATCGCGGCCGCCTGCGACGTGCAGCCATCGGCCATCGTGCGCTTCGCGCAGCGCTTCGGCTACACGGGCTTTTCCGAAATGCAGGATGTGTTCCGCCAGGCATACACGGACCAGGCCGGCGCCACGCCCGACTACCAGCAGCGCATCCGCAAGCTCATTTCCACGCGCGACGCGGCCTTGAGCGCAGGCGACCTGACGCGCGAATTCGTCGGCGCCAGCCGCGCCGGCCTCGACGACCTGGCGGCCGGACTCGACGACGCCCAGCTGGAAGCGGCCGTCAACCTGCTGCTCAAGGCTGAAAATATCTATGTGATCGGCGTGCGCCGGTCCTTCCCGATCGCCTCCTACATCGCCTACGCGCTGGAACACACGGACAAGCGCGTGCACCTGATCAGCGGACTGGGCGGCATGCACCGCGAACAGATGCGCAGCGTGCGCGAGCGCGATGTGGCGATCGCCATCAGTTTCTCGCCTTACGGCAAGGAAACCCAGCAGTGCATCAAGGCAGCGCAGGACAAGGGCGCCAAGGTCCTGGTGATTACCGACAGCAAGCTGGCCCCGCTCGCGCGGGCCGCCGACGCGCTGCTCACCGTCACCGAGGGCAGCGCCTTCGCCTTCCGCTCGCTGACCAGCACCATCTGCCTGTGCCAGGCGCTGTTCATCGCGCTGGCCTACAAACTAGAGCTCGACATCGAAGAAATCCACACCCCAGGAGAACATGATGATTGAAGTAGCGTTGTTCGGCGCCGGACGCATCGGCAAAATCCACGCGGCCAACCTGGCTGCCCAACCCGGCGTGCAGTTCAAGTACGTCGTCGACGTCAACCAGGAAGCGGCCGCCGCGCTGGCAGCCCAGCATGGCGGCAGCAGCGCCACGGTGGAAGCGGCGCTGGCCGACCCGGACATCAAGGCCGTCGTCATCGCTTCCAGCACGGACACGCACGCGGACCTGATCCTGCGCTCGGCCGCCGCCGGCAAGGCCATCTTTTGCGAAAAACCCGTCGATTTGACGATAGACCGGGCGCGCGCCTGTGCCGCCGCCGTGAAGGAAGCCAAGGTCTTGTGCATGCTGGGCTTCCAGCGCCGTTACGACCCCACCTTCAACGCGCTCAAGACGCGTCTGGAAGCGGGCGAGATCGGCACGCCCGAGTTGCTGGTCGTCACCAGCCGCGATCCCGGTCCGCCACCCGTCAGCTATATCAAGGTTTCCGGCGGCATCTTCAAGGATATGCTGATCCACGATTTCGACATCTTCCGCTGGATACTCGACGATGAAGCCGTCAGCGTGCACGCCACGGGCAGCTGCCTCGTCGACCCTGCCATCGGCGAGGCGGGCGACCTGGACACGGCGGTCGTCACCATCCGCACGGCGCAAGGACGCTTGTGCCAGATCAATGCCTCGCGCCGCGCCGCCTACGGCTACGACCAGCGCTTCGAAGTGCTGGGCAGCAAGGGCATGCTGCAGGCGGGCAACCACAAGCCGACGGAGGTGACGGCCTATGGCAGCGTCAACGTCAGCGTGGACAAGCCGGAAGATTTTTTCCTGGAACGCTACCGCCACGCCTACGCGCAGGAAATGGCGCACTTCTTTGACGCCCTCAGCCACGGCACGCCGCTGCGCACCACCGTCCACGATGGCTTGAAGGCACTGGAACTGGCCGAGGCGGCCACCCTGTCGTGGCGCGAACAGCGCGTGGTCACCTTATAACTTAACTCAACAATAAAAATATCTGGAGACAGCATGTCATCCCCAACCTTAAAAGTCGGCATCGTCGGCCTGGGCCGGCTGGGCCAGCGCCATGCCATCAACCTGGCGCAGCGCGTGCCGAATGCGGAAGTCGTGGCCGCCTGCAGCCCCGTGCCAGCGGAACTGGACTGGGCCGCCAGCACGCTCGGCATCACCACCGGCTATGCGGACTATGACGCCCTGCTGGCCCACCCGGGCCTGGACGCCGTCTTCCTCGTCACGCCCACCTCGCTGCATGCGGACCAAATCATCGCCGCCTTGCGCGCCGGCAAGCACGTGTTTTGCGAAAAACCGCTGTCGCTGGACCTGGCCGACTGCCTGAAAGTGGAAGCGGAAGCGGCGCGCCACCCGCAACTGACCGTCATGATCGGCTTCGTGCGGCGCTTCGACGCCAGCTACCATGACGCGCAGCAAAAGATCGCCCAGGGGCTCATCGGCAAGCCGTATCTGGTGCGTTCGCAAACCTGCGACCAGAACGACCCCAGCGGCGCCTTCATGCGCTTCGCCCCCACCAGCGGCGGCATCTTCCTCGATTGCAGCGTGCACGATATCGACCTGGCGCGCTGGCTGCTGGGCAATCCCGTGCCCAAGCGCGTGTATGCGAGCGGCACCAACGCCATCCACACGGGCTTGCAAGCGTTCGGCGACGTCGACAATGGCCTGGCAACGGTGGAGTTTTCCGATGGCAGCATGGCCAGCTTCATGGCTTCGCGCACCATGGCGCACGGCCATGAAACCCTGACGGAAGTGTTCGGCACGGGCGGGCGCCTGGCCGTGGGCAGCAATCCGCGCCTGAACCGGGTGGAAATTTCAGATGCGCATGGCGTGCGCAACGAATGCACGCCCGACTTCTACGCCCGCTTCGCCGACGCCTTTCTGATCGAGGCGCAGGAATTCACCGATGCGGCGCTGGGCCGGCGCACCCTGTCGCTGACCTTGCACGACGCGACGGAAGCGACGCGCATCGGCCTGGCCATGACGCAGGCGATGCGCGAAGCGCGGCCCGTGGAGTTTTAAGCGATCGAAGAAGTCCGTGGACTCAGGCGGCCGGCGCTGAAAACGGTTGCCTGGGCTCCACAGTCAGGCGCAAGCCCATGGCGTCGAGGATGGCCGTCAAGGTGGCGAGCGAGGGATTGCCATCGGGTGACAGGGTACGGTACAGCTGGGTGGGATTGAGCTTGGCCGCTTGCGCCACGGCGGGCACGCCGCCGAAGGCGCGCGTCAGCTGGCGCAGCACGGCCAGCAGTTCGCCATGGTCGCCATCGGCGAGGATATGGTTGATCAATTCAAGGGCGAGATCGGGATCGTCGCGGTACAGTTCGGCCATCGCTTCGTCATGCGAGCGGTCGCGCGGTGGTTTGCTTAGTTCCTCTTTCATGTCCCCTCTCCTTCCAGTCGCGCCAGCAGGCACAGGCGTATTCGATATCTTTCGGCTGCGTGCGCTTGTCTCCGCCGCACAGCAATAAAATGATCTGTTCGCCGGCGATGGCGTAGTAAATACGGTAGCCCGCCCCCACGTCGATGCGCAACTCCCACACGCCATCGTGGCAAAATTTGTGGTCGCCAAAATTGCCGGGAATCATACGCAGCACGCGCCGGGCTATGGCCACCCTGGCCATATTGTCGCGTTGGCGTTTCAGCCATTCCGTATATAAATCCCTGCCCGATGACGTCAGGTAGTGCCGGATCTCGTACATCATATTCGTCCATAAACGAAGAAAGATCAAGGGAAAAATCACGTGCATGCATAAAAAAAGAAGACCACGTCATCTTGCGGCGAAACCGCGTGACGCAGGTGCCGAATGCCGGGATCACTGATGTATATCAAGATGCGTTTCCCCCAATTACTGTAAGGAAATGATGTTGCGCGTACACGCCTCACGCGCAGCCGATTGCGCTATACAATAAGCGCTGCCCAACCGCGAGACCCTGCCACCATGACGAATAACGACAGCAACTCCCCTACCCTCGCCGACGTGGCCGAGCGCTACGTCAAGCTGGTCCTGGCCATGGGCCGGCATGACGCGTCGTATGTCGACGCGTATTACGGCCCGCCCGCGTGGCAGCAAGAAGCGGCAGAACGGCAATGGAGTTTGAGCGACATCAAGGCCGCGACAGACAAGGCGCTGGCCCTGCTGGCCGACGAACCTTGCCTGCGCGCCCACAACCTGCGCAAGCAATTGCAAGCCGTGCTGGCCAAGGCGGACATGCTGCAAGGCGCACGCCTCGATTTCGATACGGAAAGCGCGCGCCTGTACGACGCCGTCTCGCCCCATCACAGCCGTGCGTACTACGAAGCACTGGTGGCGCAGATCGACGCGCTGCTGCCCGGTCCCGGCACGGTCAGCGCGCGTGTCAACGCCTTGCGCGCGCAACTCGTCATTCCCGCCGACAAGCTGCGCGCCGTCATGGACGCGGCCATCCGCATGGGCCGCGAACGCACATTGCATTACATCGCCCTGCCCGAAGGCGAAGATTTTATATTGGAATTCGTCACCGATAAGCCGTGGAGCGGCTACAACTGGTACAAGGGCAACTACCAGAGCGTGATCCAGATCAATACGGATTTGCCCGTGTATATCGACCGCGCCGTCGACCTCGGCTGCCATGAAGCGTATCCGGGCCACCACGTCTATAACGTGCTGCTGGAACGCGACCTGGTGCGCGGCAGGGGCTGGGTGGAATACTGCATCTATCCGCTGTATTCGCCCCAATCCTTGATCGCCGAAGGCACGGCCAATTACGGCATCGAACTGAGTTTTACAGATGCGGAGCGGCTGGCCTTCGAGCAGCAGGTGCTGTACCCGCTGGCCGGCCTCGAGCCAAAGCTGGCGCCCCGCTATGCGCAGCTGAACGGGCTGCTGGCCAGGCTGAGCTATGCCGACAACGACATCGCCCGCCAATACCTCGAAGGCAGCCTCACGCGTGAAGAGGCGCTGGAATGGCTGGTCAACGTGCGCCTGTACCCGGCGGAAAAATCGGCCCAGCGCCTGCAGTTCTACGATGCCATGGGCGCCTACGTCATCAACTACAACCTGGGCCAGGACATGGCGAAAGCCTATGTCGAACGCCAGGGCGCGACGCGCGCCGAGCACTGGGCCGCCTTCCGTGACCTGATGTCCTCGCCACGCGTGCCCAGCGCCCTGCTCCCTTAGGATTATGCAGGCGGTAGCCAGTACGCTGCCCACCCAGGCCACGACCGGCAAGCCGGTGTCGGGCACGGCCTGCGCGACGTCAAGCCGCGCTCCATGGCACTATCCATACTGTATCTTTTGGAGACGCTGGCCATGAACCGACTGTTTTTCCGCACCCCTGCCCTGCTACTGGCGCTGAGCTGCCAGGCTGCCTTCCTTTCGCCGGCGCAGGCCCGCGATGCCGCCACCCTGCCCGCCCTCAGCGCGCGCCAGCAGGCGCTGATGGCGACAGTCGTGGGCAGTGCCGCCCATCCGCGCATCCTGCAGGTGCGCCTGGACGAACTGCACCCGACGCAAGCGGCCATCGGCTACGACCAGGTGTACTACAAGCTGGGACGCTATGCGGCCGAGGAGCGGCACATCGCCGACATCGCCAAGCCGAAGAAATTTGCCGACCTGTGCGAAGCCAATGGCCAGGGCGACGTCCTGCCAGGCACGGCCAACGTGGCCGGCGCCACCCTCGCCGCGCCGCCGCCCGGCTACCGCTGCAAGGCGGCCGTGGCCAGCCGTCCCGACGACATGAAAACCGTCGTCATCGGTCCCCGCGGCGTCCTCTACCTGACGGACGG
The DNA here is from genome assembly GCF_059420905.1 of Janthinobacterium sp. GW821-FHT03C08. Taxonomy (NCBI): domain Bacteria; kingdom Pseudomonadati; phylum Pseudomonadota; class Betaproteobacteria; order Burkholderiales; family Oxalobacteraceae; genus Janthinobacterium; species Janthinobacterium sp. GW821-FHT03C08. Next base: position 68,784 of record NZ_JBWKUP010000007.1, read on the forward strand.
CCACCACACCTTTTCCACCTTCCGCGACGCCGATGGCGGACGCAACGGGCAACTGCAGGTCTGGGTCAAGGTCAGCGACAATTTCAGCGCCCTGAGCGAACCCGCGTTCTGGGCCCGCATGCAGCAGGAAAGCAAGGTCTGGCTGAAGAACGGCCGCAACCAGCCCATCACGCCGCAACAGCTGCCGCCGTCCATCGGCCTGCAATCGCTGGGCGACGACCCCTACCGTTCGCTCGTCTACTTCACGCGCGAAGTGGGCTACGAGCCGCCCCGGCACGCCACGGAATTCCTCGAGTTCTACTGGGCCGACTGGCTGCGCGCCCAGCCCGCGCCGGACCTGGCGCGCGTGAACCGGCTCGATCCGGCCGCGTATGCCGGCGCCATCCTGCAGGTGGCACAGGCGATGGTGGCGCTGCGGCCCGATGACAACGTCAGCGGCGGCAAGCGCGCGGCGGACCTGGGCGCGCGCGACAGGGTCGACCGCGAGATGCTGGATGCATTGACGCAGGACAAGGGCAAGCTGCGCTACGCCATCGACTACCGCAAGTCGCTGCAACGCCAGTAACCTTTCCTCATGTCATCATCCTGACATCTGCGCCCGCTAGCATGTCGGCACTTTTCAGCCGACATCACGGGACAGACATGTACAACAGCACCACCTTGCAGCGCCGCAGCCCCCTCGCCATCGCCGTCGCCTTCGCATTGGGCAGCACCCTGGCCGCCTGCGGCGGCAGCGATACGCCGGCAAGCGGCAACGACGCCATCGCCCCGGCGCGCATCGTCAGCGTCGTGGCCGCCACGGGCAAGGCCGTCGCCGGCAGCATCATCAGCGTGTACGATGCCAACAAGGACAAGGTCGGCGCCAGTGCGGCGGACGCCAGCGGCAAGGTCAACATTGCCATCAGCGCAGCTGCCAAGGCGCCCTTCCTCATCACCACCACCACTGCCAGCGGCGACGTCCTGTACGCCGTCTCGCTGAAGGAAAAAAGCGTCAACCTGACGCCGCTCACCTCCGTCATCGCCATGCAGCTGCTGGGCAGCGCACCGGCCAGCGCGCCGGCGGCCAGCCTGGCGGGCATCGACGCGGCCAAGCTGCAAGCGGCACAGACGCAGCTGGGCACGGCCCTGGCAGCACCGCTGCAAACCCTGGGCATGGCGGCCAATTATGACTTCGTCAACGGCGCCCTGACGCCCGGCAGCAAGGACCCGGCCGACGTCCTGCTCGACAACCTGCAGGTGAAACAGAGCGGCACGGATATCGACATCGTCAATGCCAGCGGCAGCATCGTCGCGCAAATCCTCAACGGCGGCGCACCGCTGGCCACCGGCAAGAGCGTGCTGGAAACGCCACCCGTCCTGAGCGCGCGCCAGCAAGTGCTGGCCGCCACGGCCGCCGGCACCGACGCGGCCCCCGTCTTCCTGCAGGTGTCGCTCGACGAGCTGCGCCCCACGCAGCCGGCCGTCGGCTACGACCAGATCTACTACAAGCTGGGCCGCTATGGCGCGGAAGACCAGATCATGGCCAAGACCAACAAGCCAAAGAAATTCGCCGAGCTGTGCGAAGCCAACGGCCAGGACGACGTCATCACCAAGACGGCCAACGTGGCCGGCGCCACCCTGAGCAACCCGCCTGCCACCTTCCAGTGCAAGTCCGCCGTGGGCACCAAGCCGGGCGACATGAAGACCGTCGTCATCGGCCCGAACGGCACCTTGTACCTGACGGATGGCCACCACACGTTTTCCGCCTTCTGGGACGCCGACAATGGCCAGAACCACCAGCTGAAAGTCTGGGTCAAGGTGACGGACAACTTCAGCAAGCTCAATGAATACGATTTCTGGGCGCAGATGAAAAAGGCCAACAAGGTCTGGCTCAAGGATGGCAGCAACAAGGCCATCGCCACCAGCCAGCTGCCGGCGTCCATCGGCCTGAAATCGCTGGGCAACGACCCTTACCGCGCCCTCGTCTACTTCACGCGCGACGCGGGCTACGTGGTGCCGGCGACCTCCACGGAATTCCTCGAGTTCTACTGGGCCGACTGGCTGCGCAAGCAGGCCGCCGTCGACCTGGCCAGGACGGATACGAGCGATATCACCAGCTACATGGCCAGCATCAAGACGGCTTCGCTGGCGATGGCGGGCCTGAGGGCAGGCGACATCGTCAGCGGCGGCGTCACGGCGCAGGCGCTGGGCTGGACGGGCGTCTTCAGCCAGGCCGCGCTGGACGACCTGGTCACGCCGACGGGCAAACTGAGCTATTCCATCGCGTACAAGAAATCGCTGGCGAAATAACGGCGGCGCAAACGACAACGGCCCGCCTGTCAGCTGACAGGCGGGCCGTTTTTTATGGCTTCAGCGCTCAGGCGATGCGTTCGCCATTGGCCGGATCAAACATGGCCGCCTTCGACAGGTTGAACGACAGCTGCATGGTCTGCCCCGGCAGCACGGCTTCGCGCGGGTGCGTGCGGCAAGTCACTGCCGCACCGTTCAGGCGCGTCGTCAGCAGGGTATCGGGGCCGGTCGGCTCGACCAGGTCGATCAGGCAGCCCAGTTCCTGGCCCACGTCGCCGTGCGCGCTGCTCATGTCCGTGATCTGTTCCGGGCGCACGCCCAGGATCACGTCGCGGCCCGCATGGCTGCGCAGCTTGTCGGCGGCGAACGGCAGGGCCAGGCGCAGGCTCTTGCCCGCGTTCTCGATGGCGACATACACCTCGTTGCCCTCGATGACAGGCTTGACGGTGATGAAATTCATCGACGGCGAACCGATGAAGCCGGCCACGAACAGGTTGGCCGGATTGTCGTAGATTTCCTGCGGCGTGCCCAGTTGCTGCACCACCCCATCCTTCATGACGGCGATCAGATCGCCCATGGTCATCGCCTCGATCTGGTCATGCGTGACGTAGACGATGGTGGCCTTCAGGCGCTGGTGCAGCAGCTTGATCTCGGCGCGCATTTCCACGCGCAGCTTGGCGTCCAGGTTCGACAGCGGTTCGTCGAACAGGAACAGCGAGGGCTTGCGCGAGATGGCGCGGCCCATGGCCACCCTCTGGCGCTGGCCGCCCGACAGTTGCGCCGGACGGCGGTCCAGCAAGTGCGTGATCTGCAGCGTTTCGGCCACGCGGGCGACGATTTCTTCCTGCTCGGCCTTCGGCACCTTCTTCACGTTCAGGCCGAAGGCGATGTTTTCGCGCACCGTCATCGACGGGTACAGGGCGTAGGACTGGAACACCATGGCGATGTCGCGGTCCTTCGGCGGCAGGTCGTTGACGACCTTGCCGTCGATGAGGATTTCGCCCGAGGTGACGCTTTCCAGGCCGGCCACCATGTTGAGCAAGGTGGACTTGCCGGAGCCGGAGCCGCCGACGAGGATCAGGAACTGGCCATCCTTGATCTCGATGTCGATGCCTTTCAGGACTTCGACGCCATTCGTGTACACCTTGCGGATGCTGCGTATCGATAAACTGGACATATTCTTTCCTTAACCTTTGACTGCGCCTGCGGTCAGGCCGCGCACAAAATAACGGCCTGCGACCAGATAGACCAGCAGGGTCGGCAGCGCGGCAATCACCGCGGCGGCCATGTTGACGTTGTATTCCTTCACGCCCGTGGACGTGTTGACCAGGTTGTTCAAGCCCACCGTGATCGGCTGCGAATCGCCGCTGGCGAAGACGATGCCGAACAGGAAGTCGTTCCAGATCTGCGTGAATTGCCAGATGATGCAGACGACGAAAATCGGACCCGAAATCGGCAGCACGATCTTGCGGAAGATCAGGAAGAAGCCGGCGCCGTCGATGCGCGCCGCCTTGATCAGTTCTTCCGGCACGCCGATGTAATAGTTGCGGAAGAACAAAGTCGTGAACGCCGTGCCGTACACCACATGGACGAAGACGAGGCCCGTGGTGGTATTGGCCAGGCCGAATTCGCCCAGCAGGCGCGCCATCGGCAGGATCACCACCTGGAACGGGATGAAGCAGCCCACCAGCAAGGCGGCGAACAGGGCTTCGGAACCGCGGAAGCGCCAGTGCGCGAACACATAGCCGTTGAAGGCGCCCAGGAAGGTCGAGATCAGCACGGCGGGAATCACCATCTTGATCGAGTTCCAGAAGAACGGCTGCATGCCGTCGCAGGTGACGCCCGTGCAGGCCGAGGACCAGGCCTTGGCCCAGGAATCGAACTGCCACACGTGCGGCAGTGCCAGCAGGTTGCCGCTGCGGATCTCGTCGAGCGACTTGAACGACGTCGACAGGGTCACGTACAGGGGCACGATGTAGTACACCGCGAACAGAATCAGCAGCAGGTATACCACCACCCGTCCGAGGGTGAGGCGATTATTACGGGTAGGTGTCATCTCATCGCCTTTGCGCTGCGCGTTTCCAGGTACATCAGCGGCACGAGCACGGCCACGATGGTGGCCAGCATCATCATGGCCGATGCCGAGCCCAGGCCCAGCTGGCCGCGGGTGAAGGAAAACTGGTACATGAAGATGGCTGGCACGGACGACGAGTTGCCAGGTCCGCCAGCCGTCAGTGCGATGACCAGGTCGAAGCTCTTGATGGCGATATGCGCCAGGATCAGCAGCACGCTGAAGAACACGGGCCGCATGGCGGGAATCACGATGCGCCAGTAGATCGTCGGCAGCGACGCGCCATCGACTTGCGCCGCCTTGATGATTTCGTCATCGATGCCGCGCAGGCCGGCCAGGAACAGGGCCATGACGAAGCCCGACGACTGCCATACGCCGGCGATCACCACCGTGTAGATGGCCATGTCGGAGTTCACCAGCCAGTCGAAGGTAAACGAGGTCCAGCCCCAGTCGTGCATGACCTTTTCCAGGCCCAGGCTGGGATTGAGCATCCATTTCCAGGCCGTGCCGGTGACGATGAAGGACAGCGCCATCGGATACAGGTAGATGGCGCGCAGCGCGCCTTCGGCGCGGATTTTCTGGTCCAGCAGGATGGCCAGGAACAGGCCGATGGCGATGCTGCAACCGATGAACAGGACACCGAAGATGCCCAGGTTCTTGAGCGAGGTCCACCAGCGCTCGTTGTCGAACAGCTCGATGTATTGCACCAGGCCGGCGAACTCGTAGTTCGGCATCAGCCGCGATTCGGTCAGCGACAGCCAACCGGTCAAAAAGATAAAACCATAGACGAAGATCAGGCTGGCGATGAGCGTAGGGCCCAGCACCATCTGTGGTATCCATCGGTCGAAATGCTTGCGTAAGGACATAGGACAGCCGTAGAAGTAGAACGGTGAGTGGCGCCGGCATGACCGGCGACCGCCAAGCTGCAGCAAGGCGCCGCGATGGCGCACGTGTAGGGGGAGTTACACATGCGCCAGCGGGCGCCCCGTGCCGATTACTTCACTTTTGCCGCTTTGGCCAGCTCGGCAACCGCGTCTTTCGAGCTCATGTTGGTGTTCATGAACTTGGCGACGACGTCGAAAATCGCGCCTTGCGTGGCCGATGGCAGGGCCATGCCGTGGGCGAACGACGGCACCAGGCCGCCGGTCTTGTTGGTCGCGTCCATGTCATCCATCGACTTGATCGCGCAAGCGTCGAACTTGTCGCGCGAAACGCCCGAACGCACGGGGATGGAACCCTTGTTCAGGTTGAAGATCGACTGGAACTTCGGATTCATGATGGCGTTGGCCAGGGCGATCTGGCCTTTCTTCGCATTCGCATCCTTTTGCGTGAACATGGCAAACGAATCGATGTTGAAGGTGTAGGCCTTGTCCGTGCCGGGCGCGGCTACGCACAGGTAGTCCTTGCCCGGCACCTTGCCGGCAGCCGTGAACTCGCCCTTGGCCCAGTCGCCCATGAACTGGAAGCCGGCCTTGTTGTTGATGACCATGGCGGTCGCCAGGTTCCAGTCGCGGCCTGCCGCATCCTTGTCGATGTAGGTCTTGACCTTGCCCAGGGTGTCGAACACCTTGAGCATGGTCGGGCCGGTCAATTCCTTCTGGTCCAGCTTCAGGATGGCCTTCTTGTAGAACTCCGTGCCGCCCACGCCCAGCGCGACCGATTCAAACACGGTGGCGTCCTGCCATGGCTGGCCGCCGTGGGCGATCGCGATGCCGCCCGATTTCTTGATCTTTTCAGCCGCTTCGAAGAAGGCTGGCCAGGTGGTTGGCGTGGCGGTCACGCCGGCTTTTTTCAGCACTTCCGGGTTGACCCACATCCAGTTGACGCGGTGGACGTTGACTGGCGCGGCAACGTAGTGACCCTTGTACTTCATGATGTCGGCGACGACTTTCGGCAGCACGGCATCCCATTTGCCTGGAATGGCGGCATCATCGATATTGGCCAGCACGCCTTCCGCGCCCCACTCCTGGATCGACGGGCCCTTGATCTGCGCAGCCGTTGGCGGGTTGCCGGAAATGACGCGGGTTTTCAGTGCGGTCGCGGCGTTTTCGCCTGCGCCGCCAGCCACGGCAAAGTCTTTCCAGCCATAGCCGCTTTCTTTCACGATTTGCTGCAACTGGCCCACGGACTTGGCTTCGCCGCCGGACGTCCAGTAGTGCAACACTTCCACGTCGGTCGCGAAGGCGCTGCCGGCGAAAGCCAGGGTGGTCAATGCGGCCAGTTGGGTAATCTTGAATTTCAGTTTCATCTCCACATTCCTTTTTTGATCAAGCTTTTAGGGGGCTTCGGCATACGGGGCCGAAAAAGGTGAAATGTGCGCCTGTGCCGGCGCTCTTGTGCTCAGACCCGCTTGCAAACGGGCATCATCTACAGTGAAAAGACGGCGCCGTGATCCATGACATGACTACATTGCATTTATATCACGGGACGGCGCCAAAAACGCATCCGCGAAGGATGCGCCAGGTTGATCTAGACTTACAACGCCTGCTAACTTAGAACCAGGTTTCCACCTGGAAACCATACGAGGTGCCGCTGGTATTGTTGTTGTAGATCGGGCCGCCGTTGTTGGCTGCATTGACCGAGGCGGTGGCCGCATCGTTCCACTTGCCGTACGTCACGAAAGCGCGCAGCTCGGGACGCGACCACAGGCCAGGACCGGCCGAGATCGTCGGCGCGATGGTCAGCTTGGTCAGGCGCTTGGCCGGCAGGCCGCCCGCTTGCGTCACGCGGTCCGTGCCCAGTTCGCCCACCAGCTTGAAGTTGTTGGTGAACGCGTACACGGGACGCACGCCGACCGAGGTCCAGGTCGAGGAACCGCTGGCGTTGGACTCGTCTTTTTGCCACAGGGCAACGAATTCCATGCCGAAGTTTTCCATCGGCTGGATCGCCATGTCATTGAAGACGCGGGTGCGCTTGCGGTCCGAACCGAAAGCCGTGTTGCCCGAGGCGCCGAACTGGCCGTTGCCGTCGCCGCCGATACCAGGGCCGACGCCGTACTGCACGCCGAAGGTATTGCCGCCGCCAAACACCTTGCCTTGACGGTGGAAGGCCGACAGTTGCCAGCCGTTATGTTTCGGGCCGTAGATGTCGTTGTCCTTGCCTTCGGCCGTGATGATGGTGGCGGCCAGGTCCAGCGTGCCGTTTTCATTCACGGGAATTTCGCCGTAGATGAAGTTCTGGCGCACGGCCGAACGGGTGCCGAGGATGGCGCCCGTGACGGGGTCGCGGGCATTGATGTCGTTATCCTTGAAGAAGGCGTACGAGAATTTGCCCGGGCCGGCGGGAATGCGGTCCAGGCCTGCACCCGTGCCGTTCATATTGATGTACTGCATATCCAGCATGTGGATGTCGGGACGGTAGTAGAAACGCTTGCCGACCCAGGCCGTGCCGCCGTTCAGGAAGTCGAGTCCCTGTGCTTCGACGTAGGCCTTGACGATGCCCAGCTTGTGGTCGCCGAAATCGGAATTCGGCGCGTAGGCGTTGACCCAGATAGTGGCCAGGTAGTTCACGCCGCCGGACTTGGCGATGGACTTGGTGTAGCCGAATTCCGTGTAGGCGTCGCACTCATTGCCCAGACGGTATTTCATGGTATTGCCGCCCAGACCGAAGCAGCCTTGTGAGCCGCCATCGCCCGAGGTATTGCTGCCGGCGCCAGCGCGCAGGTAGCCGTGGAAGCCTTCGGAGTCGGATGGGTACATGGGGTCGGCAGCTGCGGAACCGCTGGCGATGGCTAAGACGATGGCAGCAGGCAGTGTCTTCAACACAGCCTTCAACATGTTGCGATGCAGCATGGTAAGTCTCCTCAGTAGTTATTTTTTATCTAGTCATTCGTGGCCGAATGTACTGGCCAGAATTCTTTCCAGCAGGGACATAGTAACTATACTACGAACAAATATCAACATATTATGTTGTAATCCTACGACTACTCTGCGACACTTTATTGGCGCTCCTATTTGTCGTCTGCCTGCCCCGCTTTTGCGGCGTGGCGCGTCCGTTTTTTGACGCCACGCATGCGCATCTGCAAGGCCGGGCTGCATTTTTCGGCACGCGGGACGTATACGAATTAAAATCCTTGGTTTTTGCCCATAACGACAGTGCGCCGCCACGACAGCGCACGCATACGAGATAAAGCACCGCCATGAAAATTGATGAAAAAATGGAAGTAGCAGGCAGCGACCCGGCGGAGCGCTTCACTGACGGGCCGCGCCTGCTGGCCGACATCGGCGGCACCAATGCCCGTTTCGTGCTCGAGACGCGCCAGGGCCACCTGGAAGCCGTGGCCGTGCTGCCCTGCGACGACTACGCCTCGCTGCTCGACGCCATCACCGCCTACATGGACAGCAGCGATGCGCGTGCCGCCGGCTCGGCGCGCGTGCGCCACGCCGCCATCGCGATTGCCAACCCCATCGACGACGACACCATCCGCATGATGAACCACCACTGGTTCTTCTCGATCGAGGCCATGCGCGCCGCGCTGGGTCTCGATACGCTTCTGGTGGTCAACGACTTCACGGCGCTGGCCATGGCCCTGCCCTACCTGCGACCCGACCAGCGCCTGCAGATCGGCGGCGGCATGGCGCGCGCCGACAGCGTCATCGGCCTGCTCGGTTCGGGCACGGGCCTGGGCGTGTCCGGCATGATACCGGCGGAAGACCGCTGGATCGCGCTGGGCAGCGAAGGCGGCCATGTCAGCTTCGCCCCCTGCGACCAGCGCGAGATGGACGTGCTGTCCTTCGCCTGGCGCGAACTGTCGCACGTCTCGGCCGAGCGCCTCGCCTCCGGACGGGGGCTGGAACTGATCTACCGCGCCCTGTCCGAACGCGCCGGCCATCCCGACGCGTTGCCCTTGCTGGCAGCCGAAATCACCAGCCGCGCCCTGGCCAACGAATGCGACGTGTGCATCGAGGCCGTGGACTGCTTCTGCGCCATCCTCGGCTCCATCGCCGGCAATGTGGCCATGACCCTGGGCGCGCTGGGCGGCATCTATATCGGCGGCGGCATCGTGCCGCGCCTGGGCCCATTGTTCGAGCAGTCGCAATTCCGCGCACGCTTCGAGCAGAAGGGCCGGCTGAACGAATACCTGGCGCAGATTCCCACCTTTCTGATCACGGCCGAACTGCCGACGTTCCTCGGCATCGCCGCCATCCTGGCGCAAAAGCTCAAGCGCGCCCATTCCGGCGCGCCCGTGCTCGAATCCGTGCGCCAGGCGCGCGGGCGCATGAGCCCTTCCGAATGCAAGGTCGCCGACTGGGTGCTGAAGGAACCGAACGCCATGCTGACCCTGCCCATCGCGGAAATCGCCCAGCGCGTCGGCGTGAGCCAGCCCACGGTGATGCGCTTCTGCCGCTCGATCGGCGTGCAGGGCCTGGCCGATTTCAAGCTGAAGCTGGCGTCCGGCCTGACGGGCGGCGCCATCACGGTGGCACACTGCCACGTGGAGATCTCGGATTCCGACGCCGAACTGGCGCGCAAGGTGCTGGGCAATAACGCCTCGGCCGCGCTGGCCCTGCGCGACATGCTCGACGTGAAGGCCCTGACGGCGGCCATCGAACTGCTGCGCAGCGCGCAGCGCGTGGAATTGCTGGCCGTCGGCAGCGCCCGCGTGGTGGCGGACGACATGCAGCAGAAACTGCTCAACCTGGGCATCGTCAGCAGCTTCTTCGCCGACCCGCAGGCGCAGGAAATGAGCGCCGCCATGCTGAAACCGGGCGACGTGGCGCTGGTCATTTCCCGCTCGGGCGCCCTGCCCGACCTGCTGCGCACCGTGAAAGTGGCGCAGGGCTGCGGCGCGCGCGTGCTGGCCATCACGGCCAGCGGCTCGCCGCTGGCCAAGGTAGCCGACGTGCTGCTGACCCTGAACCACCCGGAAGGCAACCTCAATTTCGTGCCCATGATCGTGCGCCTGCTGCAGCTGATGATGCTCGATATCCTGTCCGTCGGCCTGGCGCGGCGCGATACGGCGCAGCGCACCAGCGCGGCCGAACTGGAAGAGGGTCAATTGCACGGCATGCGCATCAGCGGCAAGCTGAAATTCGGTGGCCACCTCGAATAAGGCGGCGCCGGCCGCCCTCGACACCGCCAGCGGCGCCACCGTGCACGACGTGGCGCGCCTGGCCGGCGTGTCGGCCATGACGGTGTCGCGCGTCATCAACGGGCGCGCCAGCGTCAGCGCCGCCACGCGCGACAAGGTCGAGGCGGCGATCGCCAGCCTGCACTACCAGCCCAACCTGGCCGCGCGCGCGGCCCGCACGGGCACCCTGCGCATCGGCCTGTTGTACAGCAACCCCAGCGCCGCCTTCCTCAGCGAGTTTCTGGTCGGCGCCATGGACCAGTGCCGCCAGGGCGGCGGCCAGCTGCTGCTCGAGCGCTGCGGCGACCTGGCCAGCCAGCGCGCCGCCATCGACTGCCTGGTGACGGCCGGCGTGGACGGCATCCTCGTGCCGCCGCCCCTGTGCGACTCGCCGCAGGTGCTGGCGCAGCTGAACCAGATGGGCATCCCCGCCATCGCCGTGGCCACGGCGCGGCCCTCGCCGGACGTCTCCGCCGTGCGCATCGACGACTACGAGGGCGCGCTGGCCGTGATGCGCCACCTGCTCGCGCTGGGCCACCGCGACATCGGCTTCATCGAGGGCGACCCGGCCCATACGCCCGCCCTGCTGCGCCGCCAGGCCTTCGACGACGCCATGCGGGACGCAGGCTTGCAGGTACGCCCAGGGCGCGTGGCGCAAGGCTATTTCACCTACCGTTCGGGACTCGACGCGGCGCGCCAGCTGCTGGCGCAAAAACCGCACCCCAGCGCCATCTTCGCCAGCAATGACGACATGGCGGCCGCCACCCTGGCCGTGGCGCACGGCATGGGCCTGCAGGTGCCGGCGGAACTGAGCGTGTGCGGCTTCGACGACACGCCCGTCGCCACCACCGTGTGGCCCGAGCTGAGCACCATCCACCAGCCCATCGCAGACATGGCGCGCGCCGCCGTCACCCTGGTGATCGACGAGATCCGCCAGCGCCGCGCGGGAGAACTGGCGCCCGCCACGCATCACCTGATGCCGTTTACCTTGATGGAGCGGGCGTCGACGGGGGCATGCGCCCCCCGCTGACGGGCCATTAGCGCACCACCGTGCGCGCCGCCAGCGACTCCACCAGCGCCACGGACGGCGGCGAGCCGCCGGCGGCCAGGCAGGCGCCCGCCCCGGCAGCGACGGCGAAGCGCAAGTGCTCGCCCCAGTCCGCGTCAGGCCGGTACATCAGGCTGTACAGCAAGCCGCCGATGCTGGCGTCGCCCGCCCCCACCGAGTCGACCACCTCGATGACGGGCGGCGCCGCCTGCCAGACTTGCTCGCCCCGGTACAGGGCCGCGCCCTGCGACCCACGCGTATACAAATACGTGGCCTGCGGATTCCAGCCGCGCAGCACGCCGAACGCGCCATCGATATCGTCGTGGCGGAACAGGCCCGCCAGGTCTTCATCGGACACCTTCACCACGTCGGCCAGCTGCGTCATGCGGTGCAGGGTGGCGTCGTAGCGTTCATCCATCATGACGCGGAAATTCGGGTCGTAGCTGATCTTCACGCCGGCCGCCTTGAGTTCCTGCGCCAGCGCCACCAGCTTGCCCGCCAGCGGTTCGCGCGCCAGGCTGATGCCGCCGAAATGCACCCATTGCGCCCCCGCCATCCAGCCTTCCGGCAGCAGGGCCGCATCGAAATGCAGGTCGGCGCTGTCGTCGCCGATGAAGTAATACGTGGGCGGATGCAATTCGTGCACGATGGCCAGCAGGGGCGACTTCGCATGGCGCTGCAAGAAGCGCATGTCCAGCCCCGCCACGTCGGTCGCCTGCGCCAGCGCGTCGCCGAACACGTCCAGGCTGACTGCGCCCGCAAAGGCGCTGGGCACGCCCAGGCGCGCCATCACGCGCGCCACGTTCCAGGTCGAACCGCCCACCTGGCTGCTCCATTCATCGGCGCCCGTGCGCAGCATGTCCGTCAACGCCTCGCCGGCCGACACAAAGGCAGGGAAAGCGGCGCTCATGCGGCACCTTTGAGCACGTTCAGCACTTCGTAGCAGGCGCCCATGGTGTGGTAATCGACCTTGCCGGCCGGGCTTTTCTCGTCGCTGATTTTCTGGTTCTCGGGCGTGAGGATGCGGTACCAGGCGCCGTGCTCGTGGTCGACGAAATGCTGCCAGCTGTAGTCCCATATCCTGTCATAGCTTGTCCAGTAGGCCTCTTCCCCCGTGCGGACGGCCAGCACGGCGGCGGCGGCAAAGCTTTCGGCCTGCACCCAGAAGTATTTGTCGCCATCGCAGATTTCATCGTGCGGGTCGAATCCGTAGTGGATGCCGCCATGCTGGCCGTCCCAGGCCTTGGCCAGCGCCGTGTCGTACAGTTCGCGCGCGCGCGGCAGCAGCCACTCGGACGGTCCCGCCATGAACCTGGCGTGGCGCTCCATGATCAGCAGCAGCTTGGCCCACTCCGTGAAGTGGCCGGGCTGGTAGCCCCAGGGACGGAAGATATTGCTCTTGTCGTGCAGGTTGTAGTCCCAGTCGATAGCCCAGTCGCTCTTGTAGTGTTCCCAGATCATGCCGTTCGCCAGGCCCGCCTGGCGAACGGTGATATTGTGCGCCAGCGTTTCCGCGCGGTGCAGGTAGCGCGCCTCGCCAGTCGCCTCGAACGCGGCCAGCATGGCTTCGCAGGCATGCATATTGGCGTTCTGGCCCCGGTAGCCGTCCAGGGTGGACCAGTCGGCGCTGGCCACGTCCGCATACAGGCCGTGCTCGGGCAGCCAGAAACGCTGCTCCATCAGTTCGAAGGTCTCGTCCAGGTAGGCGCGCGCTTGCGTCACGCCAGCTTGCAAGGCGTGCGCATACGCGAGCAGCACGAAGGCCAGGCCATAGCAGTGGTTGGCGCCGTCCTCCACCGTCCTGACGCCGTCCTGCCACTTCAGTTGCCAGGCATAGCCGCCCGTGGCCGGGTCGCGGTGCACGTCCCGCAAGAAGGCCACGCCATGGCGCAGGGCCGCCTGGTAAGCGTCGCCGCCGAAATGGCGGTAAGCCATGGCGTAATTGAAGATGAAGCGCGTGCTGCTGACCAGGTGGCGCGTGGCAGCGTCGTAGACGGTGCCGTCGTCGAGGAAGAAGTGATAGAAGCCACCGCTGGGGTCGATGGCGCGCGGGTGGTAGAAGCGCATGGTGTGCAAAATATGCGCTTCGAGCATGTCCTTGGAACGAAAATCGGGATTCATGGGTCTCTCATGATATTGTTATCGATAACAATGATGATAGCATGCCGTTTTCACGCCGTCTCGGTCTATCAGGGGGCAGGCGCCATCCGCAGCTTTTCCCGCCACAGCGCCGCCCGCATGGGACTGGCCTGCTGTCCCAGTTCCCCGTTCTTGAACACTTTCACCAGCCGCTGCATCGCCTCCTCGTCGCCCTGCGTGGCGGCCAGCAGATACAGCGCGAACGGCGGCGGCGCAGGCCCTTGCCGCGTCGGGCCGCCGCGCCCCTGCTCCAGCAGGCGGGCGAACCCCGTCTGGCCCGGCGGACTCTTGGCGATGGCCGCCAGCTCATACCAGCCCAGCGCCGCCTCGTCGCTCTGCGGCACGCCCTGCCCCACTTCATACGAATAGGCGACATTGTTCAAGCCGGGCGGATCGAGCGCCTTGGCCGCCTGCATGTACCAGCCAAACGCTTCCCTGCGCTGCGCGTCATCGTGCGCCGTCATCATCAGGCGGTAGCCGATCTCATTGTAGGCCGGAATGAAGCCTTCTTCGGCATAGAATTTCAGCCAGTGCAGCGCGTGCGCCTGCTCTTCCGGGCTGCTGCGGCTGTTTTCGTAGTGCATGGCCAAGGTGTAGTTGGCCAGTTCCACGCCTTGCGCGGCGCCCTTGCGCGACCAGTCTTCGCCCAGCTGGCGGTCGATGGGCATGCCCTGCCCCAGCGTGTAGGCGACGCCCAGGAAAGCCTGCGCGGGGCCATGGCCGCCCTCGGCCGACTTCCGCATCCACGCCAGGCCGGCGTCAAAGTCGCGCGGCGCGCCTTCGCCCTCATGCAGCATCTGCGCCAGCTCCAGCTGGGCGGCAGTATCGCCCCCTTCGGCCGCGCGGCGCGTCTTGTCGTAGGCGGCGACCTTGTCCGGCGACAGGTCGGCCGGGCGGCCGGTCACGGCCTGCACCTTTGCGCGCATGTCGTCGAGGCCCTTGGTATCGAATTCCACCAGCGCCGGATGCTGACCCGGTTCCCTGGTGGACGCTGGCTGCGCCAGCACGGGCTGCGCCAGGGCCACGCTCAATACAAGCAGGATGGTCTTCATTTGTTTTCCTTCTGCGCCAGCTTGGCGCGCCATTCGGCGGCGTCTTCGGCATTCGCCGCCTGCCCCAGTTCGCCCTTGACATACACATCGAGCATGCGCCGCATGGCGGGCAGATCGCCGCTCCATGCCGCCCGCTCGTACCAGGCCAGGGCCAGCTTGTCCGACTGCGCCACGCCCAGGCCCAGTTCATGGGCGCGGGCCAGGTTGCGCATGCCGGCCGGCTCCTTTTCACGCGCCGACCTGTAAAACCAGTGGAAGGCCTCGCCGCGATCCTGCTCGTCGGCGGCGGCGCGCATCAGGTGCTCGCCGAGCGCGTTGTAAGCGGGAATAAAGTGTTCTTCGAGCGCGGCCTTCTTCAGCCAGGTGATGGCCAGCGCCTGCTCTTCGGGAGGGCTGCCGCCATCGATGAATTCCAGCGCCAGGATGGTTTGCGCCAGCGCGTCGCCCTGCGCCACGCCCTTGCGCAGCCAGTATTCGCCCTGCACGCGGTCGACAGGCACCTTGCCGCCCACCGTGCAGGCCAGGCCCAGGGCCGATTGCGCCGGCGCATAGCCGCCTTCGGCCGACTTGCGTATCCAGGCCATCGATAGCGCCGTGTCCTGCGGCGCGCCGACGCCCAGCTGCAGCATGCGCGCCAGTTCCAGCTGCGCCTCCACATCGCCCGTTTCGGCCGCACGCCGGGTCTGCGCAAACTCGGCGATGCTTTCCGGGCCGCTGGCCGGCGCATCGGCCCTGGCCTTGATGGCGATCAGCTGCAGGTCCAGCAAGGTGGGGGAAGTTTGCGCCAGGACGGGCAGCGGCAGCAGAAAAGGGAGCAGCAAGACTAATTTCCGGGGCATGCGATGGTGTCGGGAGAGAGAAAACAAGCATGGTAGCCGATGCCGCGCCGGGGAGGCGCGCACTGCACGCGAAGTTTGACAGGGCTGACCGGCGGGCTTACATTGCATCAATCAACCCAATCCCGCCCCACTAACCAGGAACGCCATGAACCGCTACTCGAAAACCGCCTTGTCCCTGCTGCTCGCCGCCGCTTCCCTGGGCGCCAGCGCCGCCGACACCCAGCTGACGGGCTGCGCCGCCAAGCGCGAAAGCATCCGCAGCGAATTGCGCCAGGCCAAAGAACAGGGCCTGTCCGACAAGGTCGCGGGCCTGACGCGCGCACTCGACGAAGTCAATGCCCACTGCCGCGACAGCAGCCTGGTCGAGCGCCACAACAAGAAGATCCTGAAGGCGCAGGCGAAGGTGAACCAGACGGAGCGTTCGCTGCGCCTGGCCCAGGAAGCGAATAAAGAGCCGAAGAAGATCGCCAAGCTGGAAGGCAAGCTGGAAAAGGCCAGGGCGGAACTGGCCGCCCTGCAGGCGCAACAGCCTTAAGCCTACTCTCCCAGCAGCTGGTAAATGCTGGAGAAATCCAGCGCACCCGCCCCCGCCTTGCTGTGCAAGCCATATAAATTGCGCGACAAGGCGCCCAGAGGGATGCTGGCGCCGCTGGCCAGCGCGCTTTCCACGGCCAGGCCCAGGTCTTTCAGCATCAAATCGACGCCGAAGCCGCCCGCGTAGCCGCGCGACGCGGGCACGTTCTCGGCCACGCCGGGGCACGGGTTGTACACGTCCAGGGTCCAGTTGCGGCCCGAGCTTTTCGCCATCACGTCCGACACCACCTTGGGGTCCAGGCCATTGGCCACGCCCAGGCGTATCGCTTCGCTGGTGCCGATCATCAAAATCCCCAGCAGCATGTTGTTGCAGATCTTGACCGTCTGGCCGCTGCCCGATGCGCCCGCGTGGAAGATGGCCTTGCCCATGGTTTCCAGGCAGGGCCGCGCCGCTTCCAGCGCCGAGGCGTCGCCGCCCACCATGAAGGTCAGGGTGCCATTGGTCGCCCCCGCCGTGCCGCCCGACACGGGCGCGTCCAGCATGGGCAAGCCCTTTTCCTGCGCCGCGCGGCCCACCTGGCGTGCCGCCTCGGTGGAAATCGTCGAGCAGTCGATCAGCAGGGTGCCGGGCCGCGCCTGCGCCAGGATGCCGGAATCCCCCAAATATGCGCCCAGCACGTGGCGGCTGGCCGGCAGCATGGTGATGACGATGTCGGCAGCGCCTATCGCCGCCGCCTGGTCGTCGGAGACGAGGCCGCCGCCGTCGGCAAACTGGCGCACGCTGGCCGGGATCAAATCAAAGCCCGTGACGGCGTGGCCGGCCCGCACGAGGTTTTGCGCCATGGGCAAGCCCATGTTGCCCAGGCCGATAAAGACGATATTTGCCATCGCCGCCCCTTATTTCATTGCAATGGTGGTATTGACGCCGCTGCCGCCATCGTCCGGGGCGAACCAGCGCGCCGTGACGGTCTTGGTCTGCGTCCAGAAGTACAGCGCCTGCTTGCCGTTCGGGCCCAGGTCGCCCAGTTTCGACGCGCGCGAGCCCGTAAAGCTGAAGTAGGCGACGGGCACGGGGATGGCCACGTTGATGCCCACCTGGCCCACGTCGATCTCGTTCTGGAACTTGCGCCCTGCCCAGCCGGACGAGGTGAAGATCGAGGTGCCGTTGCCGTTCGGATTGGCGTTGATGAAGGCGATGGCCTGGTCCAGCGTGTCCGTCTCGACGACGCACATGGCGGGGCCGAAGATTTCCTGCGTGTAGACGGAGTTCGATGCTGCCACCTTCGAAAAGATCGTCGGTCCCATGAAATTGCCGCCCTCGTAGCCCGCCACCTTGTGGCCGCGGCCGTCGAGCAGCAGCTGCGCGCCTTCATCCACGCCCGCCTGGATCAGCTTTTCCGCGCGCTGCAAGGCGGCCCGGGAGACCATCGGCCCCAGATCCGCCTCGCGGTCGCTGCCCGGACCCACTTTCAGCGCTTTGGAGCGGGCGACGATTTCCGGCAGCCAGGAACGCGCCTCGCCCACCAGCACAACGACGGAATTGGCCATGCAGCGCTGGCCGGCCGCGCCGAAGGCGGCGCCGATCAGGTTATTGATCGCCTGCTCCTTGTTGGCGTCGGCCAGCACCACGCAATGGTTTTTCGCGCCCATCATCGACTGCGCGCGCTTGCCCGCTTCGCTGGCGCGGCGGTACACATGCGTGCCCACGTGGGTGGAACCGATGAAGGACACGGCCTTGATGTCGGGATGGTCGCACAGCATGTTGACGACGTCGGCGCCGCCATGCACGACGTTCAAGACGCCCGCCGGCAAGCCCGCCTGGTACATCAGTTCGACCAGGTACATGCTCGAGGACGGGTCCTGCTCCGACGGTTTCAATACAAACGTATTGCCGCAAGCGATGGCAATGGGAAACATGAAGCACGGCAGCATGACGGGGAAGTTGAACGCCGTGATGCCGGCGCCCACGCCCAGGGGCTGGTAGATATTGTAGACATCGACGCCGTTTGCCGCGTTTTCCGCGATCTCGCCCAGCTGCAGGGTAGCGATCGAGCACGCGTGCTCCACCACTTCCAGGCCCCGCATCACTTCCCCTTCCGCGTCGGGCAGGGTCTTGCCGTGTTCGCGCGTGATCAGTTCGGCCAGCGCACCGATATTGTCGCGGATCAACTGCTGGTACTTGAGCATGATGCGCATGCGCGCCGCCAGCGGCGTGTTGCGCCACGTCTTGAACGCTTCCTTGGCCGTGGCGACGGCCAGGTTCACTTCATCGGGCGTGGAAAACGGCACCCTGGCGACGATTTCCTGCGTGGCCGGGTTGACGACGTCGCGCCATTCCGTGCTGGTCGAGGCGTGGTGCTTGCCGGCGATGTGCAGGGGGACAGTTGGGACTTGGGTGAGGGCTTGGTTCATTTGTTTGGCTCCGTGATTATTTTTTAACGAGATTGCACGCCGCCGCATCCATCGGCTTGAAGGCCTGGTCGGCGGGGATGGTGGACAGCACTTTCAGGTAGTCCCATGGTCCCTTCGATTCGGCCGGGGTCTTCACCTGCACCAGGTACATGTCGTGGATCACGCGGCCGTCGGGGCGGATCGAGGCGTTGTGCATGACGGCGTCCTGGATGGGCAGCTCGCGCATTTTCTGGGCGACGATCTTCGAGTCGTCGCTCTTCGCGGCCGCCACGGATTTCAGGTAGTGGTAGACGCTGGAATACACGCCCGCCTGCACCATGGTCGGCTTGGCGCCCTTGTTGAGGGCCTCGAAACGCTTGGCGAAGGCCCGGCTGCGGTCATCGTAGTCCCAGTAAAAGCCGTCCGCGTAGACGAGTCCCTGGGCCGTATCCAGGCCCAGCGCGTGCACGTCGGAGAGGAACACGAGCAAGGCGGCCAGGCGCTGGTCCTTGCCGCTGCCGATGCGAAATTCGCGCGCCTGCTTGATGGCCGACACCGTGTCGGCGCCGCCGTTGGCCAGGCCGATCACCTGCGCCTTCGACCCTTGCGCCTGCACCAGGAAGGACGAGAAGTCGGAGGCGTTCAGCGGATGGCGCACGGCGCCCAGCACCGTGCCGCCATTGCGCTTGACGACGTCGCTGGCGTCTTTTTCCAGCGAGTGGCCGAAGGCGTAATCGACGGTGACGAAGTACCAGGATTTCTGTCCCAGCTTGGTCAATGCCGCCGCCGTGCCGGCCGCCTGCGAATACGTGTCGAACATCCAGTGGAAGCCGTTCGGCGAGCAATCCTCGTTCGTCAGGCGCCCCGTGGCGGGGCCGCTGAACATGGCGATGCCGCCCTTCTCCTTCATCAGCTTTTGCACGGACAGGGCCACCGAGGAATTGGTGAGATCGGCGATGGCGTCGACCTTGTCGCGGTCCAGCCATTCGCGCGCCTTGGAGGCGGCGATATCGGCCTTGTTCAAATGGTCGGCCGAGAGGATTTCGATCTTCATGCCCTTGCATTCGGCCTTCAGACAATCCTCGACGGCCATCTGGCTGGCGACGACGGAGCCGCGCCCGCCCATGGCCGAGTACGGGCCGGACATGTCGGTCAGGATGCCGACCTTGACGACGCCATCGGAAATCTGCGCCTGCGCGCCGGTGAAAGACAGGGAAAGCGCCAGCGCGCCCATGGCCAGAACGGTTTTTTTCATGCGTGTCTCCAGGTGAACGGGTTTTTCTTATATGTATAGATGCATTCTGCATGTGTAAAAATATGCGTTCAAGCGAAATTAATGCATAATTCCTTTGCAAAAATGCACAAGGAGAACAAAGTGCTCGATTGGGACAATGTCCGGGTCTTCCTGGAACTGACGCGCAGCGCGGGCCTCGTCGACGCGGCGAAAAAACTGGGCATCGACCATTCCACCGTGTCGCGCCGCATGCGCAAGTTCGAGGAGCAGGTGGGCACGCAGCTGTTCGACCGCAATTACGTGGGCTACCAGCTGACGCCGGAAGGCCACCGCCTGATGGAATACGCGGAAACGATGGAAAGCACGGTGTTTGCCGCCACCGAGGAGCTGGGCGAACACAATCGATTGCTGTCGGGCCAGGTGCGCCTGGGCGCCACGGAAGGCTTCGGCGCCGTCGTGCTGGCGCCCCACCTGGCGCAGTTTTGCGGCCGCTACCCGCACATCAGCGTGGACCTGATCGCCGTGCCCCGCTTCGTCAGCCTGTCCAAGCGCGAGGCGGACGTGGCCATTTCCATCGAGCGGCCACAGTCCGGCCCCTACGTGGTGACCAAGCTGTCCGACTACCGCCTGAAACTGTATGCCACGCCCGCCTACCTGGCGCGCCATGCGCCCATCACCAGCGTGGCGCAGCTGGCGCAGCACCCCATCATCGGCTACGTGGACGACCTCGTCTTCAGCGCGGAACTGCGCTACATGGACAACGTGGCGCCCGACTCCCTGCGGGCCTTTCGCAGCACCAGCGTGCTCGCCCAGTACCACGCGGCAAGGGCCGGCCAGGCGCTGGCCATCCTGCCCTGCTTCGTGGCGCAGCAGTCGGACGCGCTGGTGCCCGTGCTGGACGGCGACATCGACCTCGTGCGCTCGTTCTGGATGATTTCGCCGAGCGAGCGGCGCAACATCGCCCGGGTCAGCGCCTTGTGGAATTACCTGCGCACGGCCATCGACCTGAACCACGACTACCTGATGGGCGAGACGGCCGCGCCCAGCTGGCCAAGTTGAGTGCAAGCTACACTGTCGCCACATATATGTATAAGGAGATCGCCATGCTGATGGATGCAAGCCAGGCTGTTTTAGTCATCGTCGACCTGCAAGGCCGCTTGATGCCGGCCATCCACGATGCCGGTGCCGTGCTGGCGCAGAACCTGCGCCTGGCACGGATCGCCCGCCTGCTCGACGTGCCCGTGCTGGGCACGGAACAGAACCGCCAGGGCCTGGGGCCGAACGTGGAGGAGATCGCCGCCCTGTGCGAACGCACCTTGCACAAGACGCATTTCGGCGCCTGTTTTGATGGCTTGCAGGATATCTTGCCCCCCGGACGCAAACAGATCGTCGTCACGGGTTGCGAAGCCCATGTGTGCATGCTGCAGACGGCCATCGGCCTGCTCGAGCTGGGGTATGACGTCATCATCGCCATCGATGCCGTCGGTTCGCGCCAGGCGGCCAGCCGTGACGCGGCCCTGGCCCGCCTCGGCAAGCTGGGCGCCCAGCTGGTGACGGTGGAAATGCTGGCCTTTGAATGGTTGCGCGACTGCAAGCATCCGCGTTTCCGCGACGTGCTGACGCTGATCAAATAGCGGGGCCGCCCTTAATCCAGATCAAGCCCATCGGCCATCCATTTGCTAGCTTGGTAACAGCGCCGCCACTGCGAGCGGCGCCCCGTCCACACCAGCAAGGGAGCCATCATGGCCTACATCCTACGCGGCAAGCTATGCGGCCTGATCTGCGCCGAGTGTCCTGAACCGCTGTCGCACGTCACCGTGCGCCTGTACCGCCCGCGCGAGTCGCAGAACGTCACGGCCCTGGCCGTGGCCAGCGCCAAGGAAACCTTCGCCATCCTCACGGATGAGGAAGTGCGGGCGAAAGCCCCCTATTTGCTGGCCGAGGCGAGCACGGACGAGGACGGCAACTACAGTTTCACCCTGGAAGGCGACTACCAGGGCGAAGCCGTCGAGGTGGACGTGCTGTGCCCCACCGTGCCGCACCTGAAGCCGGGGCCGAAAGACCCCGTGCCCCTGCAGTTTTCCATCACCACCGTGCAGCCCCGCTGGCGCCAGGCCGACAATGACTTCCTCGCCGTCTGGGATTATTGCCTGCCGCAGCGCTTCTGGTGCCTCGTGCGCGCCCGCTTCGGCGCCTGGACCATCTGCGGCCGCCTGCGCACCTGCGACGCGCCGCAGACGCCCATCGCCGGCGCCACCGTGCACGCGTTTGACGCGGACTGGCTGCAGGACGATGCGCTTGGCGACGCCGTGACGGACGCCACGGGCCGCTTCCGCATCGACTACCTCACGGCCGACTTCACCTTGACGCCCTTCTCGCCCTTCATCAACGTGGAATTCACCAGCGGCCCCGACGTATATTTCACGGCGCAACTGGGCAGCGTGACCATCCTGTCGGAAACCCAGGCCGATGGCCGCAAGCCGGGCCGCGAAAACGTGGGGCACTGTTTCTGCGTGGAACTGTGCTCGAAAGACGTCCTGCCGCCCGACGTGGAAGGCGTGCCCCACTGGCAGCAGGTGGAAGTGTTCGACATCCACCCGTTTCCCGCGCCGGCCGGCTTCTCCGCGCAAGGCTATGCGGGCGGCGCCGGCGCCTCCTACGTGTTCGGCGGCGGCGTCACCCTGAAGGGCAACTGCCCCCTGCGCAACAGCGCCATTCCAGCCAATCCGCTGGAATACCGCTTCCTCATCGGCGAGTGGACGTGGCCCGGCGGCAGTGACGACCCGACGGCCATCCCCACGGTGGCGCCGGCCAGCCTGGCGCCGCTCACGCAAGTGCTGGGCACCCTCGTCGGCTATGTGTTTTATACGAACGGACTGGGCCTGGCCGACTCGGCCCAGGTGATCGTCGATGCGGGCGACCTGAAGCCGGGCGGCTGGATACGCGTCGATGGCAAGCCCGTCACGGTGGACATGCGCGACGGCACGACGGCCGTCGTCAACGTGGCGCCCAACATCTTCCTGCGCACCTTTGATTTGCTGACCGTCAATACCCCCGCCATCACCAGCCTGCATCCGGCCAAGCTGCCGGGCGGCTTGCCCATCCTGGACGCGGGGCGCAGCCTGACGACGGCCGAGAGCGAACCCATACGCCGCTACCGCCTGGGCTTTGAAGTGCGCGACGGCAATACCCTGGCGAGCGTGGCTACGGATGGGCTTGACTCCATCGTTTTCGACAATTCGCCCGTCATCGTGGCGCTGGACCTGGAAGAACTGCGCAGCAATGCCTGCAACCCCGTCTCGGGCGGCCTCGTGCATATCCTGTACACGATCGACCATCCGCATTTGCGCTTCTTCAATATCACGATTTCCAACAACAATGGCACCCAGCACCCGCCGCCACCGCTGCCGGCCGCCAGTTTCACGCCGCCTCCACCGCCCGGCAACTATCTGTTCCGCGGCGGCGCGGGCGGTCCTCATTTGTCCGGCAACAACGGCGGCTTTCCCGTCAACGTGGCCCTGGACCCGCCGTGCGCCTACCGCGTGGCCATCGCTTGGCAGACGCGGCATTACCTGGCGTCGTCGCATAGCATCGACCGCTTGTACTGCAAGTAAGGGCGTACAGAAATGGCGCACCCAGGCCTGCTGCGGCGTGCGCCGGTATCGGGCAGACGCGCGGCAGGGAAAGTACGGCACGGGCATCGGGGCCGGCGCGATCCGCCACACTTGCCAGAGGTGCTCCACGCCGTAGCGCTGGCATGGACCGCTCCCGGCACGCTCCTCAGGGCGATGCCGATGGCCACTGGCAGAGACAGGTGCAGCGGAACATGGGCGCGCCGCCAAGGGTGGCGCCCGACCGCGTGCACCAGTTGTCAAGCGGCTCCCGCCAGGCCAGGCCTGCGCGCACAGCCGTACCTGGGCAGCGCGCCGCACACCGGCGGTGCATGTGGCCGGCCGATTGCGTGCTTGTTTCCCGGAGCCTGAAACGTTAATATGCAAGAATTAACTTGTATAATAAACGAGGCTGAGAATGCGTGAAAAGCTGGAAAAACTGCTGGCGCAGGGGCGCGACAATGCCCTGCTGCGCTTCGGCCTGGGCGACGCCTGCCTGAAAGACGGTGACGCGGCACAAGCGGCCCTGCACCTGGCGCAAGCCACCGTGCAGCAGCCCGGCTATTCGGCGGCATGGAAACTGCTGGGCAAGGCGCTGCAGCAGCAGGGCCGGCTGGATGAAGCCGAGGCCGCCTGGACGACTGGCGTGACGGTGGCCACGCAGCAAGGCGACCTGCAGGCGGCCAGGGAAATGACGGTGTTTGCACGGCGCCTGCACAAAGCCCGCGACAGCCAGGCGCAGACGCCCGCCGCCACGCCCGCAGGCGCGGCAGGGTGACGTGGATCAGTAGCGGATCAGTGCGCGTGCGCGCCTTTGCCATCGGCTGGCAGCGCTTCGCCCCGCTCCTTCGCCAGCCGCTTGGACAGCAACGCCTGCGCATTGGCCGCATAGGCGCGGCAGGCGCTGGCGTCGATCAGGGGATTGTCCGTGCCGTTGCGTCTGGCAGCCTTGCCCAGTACGTCCGTCGTGCCCGGATGCACGGGGATGATGATGTCGCATGGCAAGGCGGCCACCTTGGCGATGCTTGCGCCAAACGAAGCGGACAGGTCGGGCGAACCATCTTTGCCCGTGTAGCGGAAGTTGCCGCTGGCATACGGATTCAGACTGTCCGCATACACGACGTCCAGGCAGCGTGCGCCTTCGCACGAGATCCACGTCCACGTCGTGGCGCCCGGCGTGTGGCCCGGCGTCATGTGCGCCGTCAGCGCCAGCGGGCCCAGCCTGACGGCATCGCCCTCGCCCACCACATTGACCTGCTCTACCTTGGCGACATGCACGACGGGCACGGCCTGGTACTGCGGATCGTCCTTGCCGTTAGTGCCGCTTTGCAAGCCCAGAGCACCCGAGGCGCTGGCCACCACGGTGGCGCCGCTGGCACGCTGCAGCGCGGCGATACCGCCCGCATGGTCCCAGTGCGCGTGGGAATTGAGGATGTATTTCACGTCCTCGATGCGGAAGCCCAGCGCCCGGATATTGGCGATGATCAGGGGCGCCGACTGCGGCAGCGCGCCGTCGAGCAGGATGTGCCCCTGCGGGCTCGTCACCAGCACGGCGGACAGGCCGGCCGTGCCCACGTACCAGCTATTGCCATAGATATTGAACGGCTGGACGGGCGCATTCCACTCCTTGCAACTGTCGCAATCGACAGGGGTATCCTGCAGGGGTGCGGGCGCCTTCGCCTGTACCGTGCCCGCCGACAGGGTCGCAACCGTTGCCAGCATCAACTTCGCCAATAGTGTCATTCTCATCTCCAGATGGGTAAAAAGAAGGCGGCCGCGACGCGGCGCGCCAGGGGGAATCAGTGCATGCGGGCCGTCCTGCCGGCCAGGGTGTCGCGGATGGTGCCCGCGTCGAGCGAGCGCCGCTGCGCGCCATCCGCGTCCAGCAGGACGACGGTGACGTTCCTGCCGCCGCTGCGCATGCGCATGGTCAGGCAGCTGCCCGCCGCGTGGCTGCTGCCCGTCTTGGACAGCAAGATATCCCAGCCCTCGCCGCCCACGAGCGGATTGGTGTTGCGCAAGGTGCGCCATTTGCCATCGACGGCGACGCTGGCCTGCGGGTGGCTGGTGATGCGGGCAATGTCCGGGTAGCGCGCGGCGGCCGCCACGATCTTCGCCACTTCGGTGGCGGTGGAGGTATTGCCCGCGGAACTGCCGACGGCTTCCGTCAGGGTGGTGCGGGTCAGGCCCAGGCTGCGTATCTTCGCCTGCAGGGCCTGGACAAAGGCCGCATTGCCGCCCGGATAGGTGCGCGCCAGTGCCGCAGCGGCGCGGTTTTCGGATGGCAGCAGGGCCAGCTGCAGCAGCACGCCGCGCGGCACGGCGACGCCGTCGGCCAGCAGGCCATGGCGCTGCATCGACGCATTGCCATCGGCGCGCACGATGCGCAGCTTTTCCTGCGGATCGAGTCCCGCGTCGAGCACGACCATGGCCGTCATCAGCTTGGTAATCGAGGCGATCGGCACGACGACATCGGCATCCTTGGCCATCAGCACCTTGCCGCCCTCGTCCAGCACCAGCATGTGCCGGGCGCTCACGGGGAAGTCCAGCATCGCGGCCGTGGCATCGGCCATCACCGCCGCGGACGGCGTGCCCTTGCCCTGCATCTGCAGCAGCAAGGTGGCGCAGGCCAGCAGCAAGGCGGGCACGGCCAGTTTCCAGCCCGTGGCAGCGGGCGCCGGCGCCATCAGGCGGCGGATGCGGGCCAGCAGCGCGCCGCCCCGGGCCGACATCAGCAGGCCGCTCTGCCGCGCGCTGGACGCCTGCAGGGACAAGGCGTGCAGGGCCGTGGCCAGCTGCTGCGGGTCCTGCAGCGCCTGCGCGGCCAGCGCGTCGGCCACCTGTTCCCGCTCGGCCCGCATGCGCGCCGACAGCCACCAGACGACGGGATGGAAGAACAGCAGCGCCTCGGCCACGCTTTGCAGCAGGTTGACGAGGTAATCCCAGCGCCGCACGTGGGCCAGCTCATGCGCCAGCAAGGCTTCGACCAGCGCCACGGGCATGCCGCTCAGCAAGGAGACGGGCAGCAGGACGACGGGGCGCCAGAATCCCAGGGTCACGGGACTGCCCAGTCCCGCATGCAGCTTGAGCGGCAGCGGCTGGCGCAAGCCCATGCGCAGCGCCAGGGCATCGAGGCGCGCCTGCCAGATGGCCGGGGCCGCCACGGCCTGGCGCCGCAGCTTGCCGACCCAGGCCAGGCCCAGGCACAGTCGCAAGCTCATCAGGCCGACGCCGGCGCTCCAGGCCAGCACCAGCGCGGGCAGCCAGGCCTGCATCTCGTGCCGCCACGGGGGCGGCGCCATGGCCGACAACGGGCCGGACGACGTGGCGCCATCCAGCAGCAGGGCCAGCAGATGGACGGTGGGCAAGCCCAGGCACAGCAGCAGCGCCAGCGCGCACAGCGCATAGCGCCAGCGCGCATCCGCCTCGCGCAGCAGCCACAGCCCCGCGGCGGCGGCCCCGCCGATGAGCAGGCCCTGCCAGACGAAATACAGCAGCACCCAGCCCAGCGCGGGCAGGAACAGGTCCGTGATGGGCAGGCTCATGGCTGGCCGCCGTCCTTGCCGCTGTCATGATTGCTGCCACGCAAGATATTTTCAATTTCCAGGCGTTCCGCGTCGCTCACGTGCTCGCGCAGCGCCGTCAGCACGAGGGCCTTGCCGGAACCGGAAAACACCTTGCCGATCAAGTCCTTGAGCAAACTGGTCTGCAGCTTTTCCTGCGCCTCGACGGCCGCATACCGCTGCGGGCGCTGGCTTTCATCGCGGCTCAGCAGGCCTTTGCCATGCATCAGCTGCAACTGGCGCAGCACGGTGGCATAACTGGCGTCGGCACGCTCCGCAGCCAGGGCTTCATACACGGCGCGGGCATCGGAAGGACCGCGGCGCCACAGGATGCGCAGCAGGTCCAGTTCGGCGGCCGTGGGATGGGGAGTGGAGGTATTTTTTAACATGACGCTAGAATACCGATTCTAGAACCCCGTGTCTAGAACTTTTTTTCTACATTGCGAAGGCGGCTAGAAATCGCGCAAGCGGTCGAACACGGCATACAAGGCCGCCACATCGGGCAATTGCGCCTGCGTCAGCACCTGCTCCAGCGCCACGTAGATTTCATCGCGCTCCACCGTTTCGATGATGCTGGAACGCCGTTCGATCTGGTTGAACACGGCGACATAGGCCGTGACCATTTCCTGCGCCACGGCTTGCGCCGTCCCGGCATCGTTCGCGCCGTCAAGGGTGCGCGCCGTGGCCAGCAGCTTTTTATACGCCTGCGCGGCCTTCTGGGCATACGCCGCCGAGATGTGCTCGCGGCCATCCCAGTCGCGGAACGGGTTGTCCAGGTTTTCCGCCAGCCATTCGGGCTTGCGCGGCCGCGTCACCGACAGGTTCAAGCCCAGCGCCGCCGCCTTTTTATAGCTGGCCTTGATGGCCTTGGCCGCATCGGCCGGCAGGCTGGCCAGGTACAGGCTGGACAAGGCCGGCAACTGCGCCGGCGCCGGAAAGTCGTCAGGGCCGTAGCCGAACAGATCATACGCGGTGAACTCCTGCAAGCGGGCCAAGGTGGCGATGCTGGCCACGTTCGATGCCAGCCCAGGCTTGCCCCACACGGTCAACTCAGTCAGCAAGGGGAAACGCTGCGCCACCACGTCGAAATCCACGGCCGGCATGGCACTCAGCGACAAGTGCATCAATTCATCGAGGCCGTGAAATGGCGCCAGGGCGCCGCCACACTGCAGGCGCAGGAAGCGCCCTGCCTGCGGGTCGTCGATACGCAGCGATGGCGACGGCGCGCCATTCAGTATCAGGGTGCTCAAGCCCTCGTTCAGGCGCAGCGAGCGCAGGCCTTCCGCATGCACGATGAGGCGGCCGACATTGCTGTCGCTCAAGTCGAGTTCGCTCACCGTCGAGGACTGCCACTGCACTTCGCTGATGATGGGGTTGCCGTTGATATAGGCGGCCAGCGCCGCGCTGCCGTGGCGCGTCTCGATGGCCGTCAGGCAAGGCAGCTGGTCCAGTTCGGACAGGTCGCCGAGCGCCTGCAGGATGCTGTCGCCGATGCGGCTCGTATTCTGGCGCAAGGCCTGGCCGCCTATGCGCACTTCCTGGCTCGATGCCGCCTTGAATCGCTGGCGCCTGGCCGGGTCGACCTGCTCCCAGCGGCGCTGGCGATACAGACTGTCGCCCATGTGCCAGCCGCCGCTGTAGCTCTTCACGTGCGTATCGACCAGGGGCGCGATATTGGCCACCAGGGTGTAAGCCCGCGGCACCTTGGCATTGACGAAACTGTGGTCGTGGCGGCGGTTCCAGAAATAGTAATCGCATACCAGCGGGCGCATCGCCTGCGCGGCCGCCGCATCGGGCAAGGCGTCGCCCGTCCAGTCCAACTCCAGGACGGCGGCCAGCGGCGCTCTGCCGGACGAAGCATCATCCTCGATGGCGGTGACCTGGCAAGCCACATACTGCTGCAGCCTGGACGAAAACACGCTGTAAATATCTCCAACTTTGGCGAGCACGCAGATTTCCTTGTCGAACGGTGAGGCCCGCACGATAGCAAAGATTGGCGGCGCGCGGCGTACGCGCCGCCGGAGCCGCCAAGGTGCTTACCCGGCTCAGTCCGCGTGCAGCTTGTGGTGCATGCGGCGTAAGCCCAGCCAGACGGCCGCCGCCACGAAGGGCACCAGGGCGCCGACGAGGATTTCCGGATTCACGGGCAAGCCCAGCACCTTGGCCGCCTTGCCCGTGTAGCTGAACAGGCCGATCACGTAATACGAGATCGCCGCCACGGACAAGCCTTCCACCGCTTGCTGCAAGCGCAGTTGCTGGGCCGCGCGGGCGTTCATCGATTGCAGGATTTGCCGGTTCTGCAACTCCTGCACGATGCCCACGCGCGTGCGCAGCAAGTCATTCGTGTTGGCGATGCGCTGCGCCATGGCTTCCTGGCGGCTGGCCATCGCCTCGCACGTGTTCATGGCGGGCGTCAAACGGCGGTCCATGAATTCCTCGACCGTGGGGATGCCCTCGATGCGCACTTCGCGCAACTCGTCGATGCGCGCCTTGACGAGGCCCATGTAGGCTTTCGAGGCGGAAAAACGGTAGCTGTTGTCGAGCGACAATTTTTCAATGCGGGCCGCCAGGCGCGTGATGCGGTCGAGCAAGGCTTGCTCCGCCAGGCCCTGGTCCCCGCCGCCGGGCGCGTCGTCCGTGTCCACCATGGCGGCGGCCAGGGTCGCCAGTTCAGTTTCGATGGCGTTCAGCGACGGCGCCGCCTGCATGGCGTACGGCAAGCCCAACAAAGCCATCATGCGGTAGGTTTCGATTTCCAGCACGCGCTGCACCAAACGGCCCGACTGCTGCGAGCGCATGCCCGCGTCGCGGATGACGAAGCGGCTGAAGCCGTCCGACTGGATGGTGAAATCCGTCCACAGTTCGCCGCCCTGCAGCACCTTGCTGCCGGCCAGGGTATTGCCCTCGAAGACGCGCGACAAACCCTGCATGAAAATCTCGGCAGGCTCGGTCGCCTGTTCCAGCACCACGTGGGCGGCCACCATCAGCTTGCCCTTCAAGCCCGCCAGCCATTGCTGCGGCAACTGTTCCAGGGGCATGCGCCCGAACGCCTGTTCCAGCGGCAAGGCCTGCCCCGGATGTTCGGCGAAGGTAAACGTGGCAAATTCCGTGTGACATTCCCATTTCAGGCGGAAGCGGCCAAAGTCGTAATAGAAATACTTGGCTTCGGCGCTGGGAGGCGTGACGCCGAAATGCGTGCACAGGGCAGCCAGGGTGGCGTGCTGGAGCGTCATGTTCGACGCACCGGGCGCTGCGCTGTCGTCCCTGTAGACGGCCAGATGGGTAATCAGCTCGGGAGCGTCGAGCTGCAGGAAGGGCCGCGAATGGATTTCCGCAGCCAGCGGCACGCGCAGGGCGTGGTTCAAACTGGAGTTAATCAAGTGCATGATAGCCAAGGGTAAAGTTGCAAAACTGCTTAGACCCGCGCGCGTGCTGCTGTGTCCGCAGCGGGGGTCTGATTGTCACAGTGTAACAAAGCAGGAAGCATGCCACTTTTTTCCACAGCCGCTCATGTCGTTTTGATCATTGCGGATGCGCCCTGCCCCGCCCCCTGGCGGCTGCCCAGCCACCAGAAAAATGCGGCCAGCGCGACGGCCGAGGCCTGGCCCAGCGCCAGCTTGAAGGCGCTGTCGAACAGCAAGGGTGCGATAAAGCCGGACACCAGCGCAAACACCAGCATTTGCACGAAATTCTGCAGGGACGCGGCCAGGCCCCGCATCTGCGGAAAGATATCAAGGGTGGCCATGGTCATGCCCGGCAGCGCCAGCGACATGCCGAAGGCGTACAGCATGACGGGCACGACGGCGAACGGGATGCTGGCGGCGAACCAGTGGTTGTAGGCGATGTTTAGGGCGCCCGTGGCCGCCATGGCCAGCAAGCCCCAGCGCACCAGCACGGTGCTTTTCACCGTATGCGCCAGCTTGCCCGACAGCGCCGAGCCCAGCACCAAACCGGCCACCATGGGAATGAACATCCAGCCGAACGCCGTTTCCGGCAGGTGCAGCAATTCCAAAATAAAATGCGGGGCGGAGGCGATGTACAGGGCGAAGCCGCCAAAGGCGAAGGCCACGGCCAGCGAACGCAGCAGGAACCCACGGTGGCGCAGCGCCTGCCAGTAATTGCGGGCGATGGTGCCCGGGTGGAAAGGCTGGCGTTGCGCGGCGGGCAAGCTTTCCGGCAAGCCTTTCAGGCAGGCCAGCGCCAGCAGCACGGTGACGGAAAAGGTGAAGACGAACGTCGATTGCCAGCCGTAGGCCACGTGCAGCCAGCCGCCGATGATGGGCGCGATGGCGGGCGCGATGCCGAATACCATCATGATGTTGGCCAGCATCTTTTGCGCGGCAGCGCCCGACAGGGTATCGCGCACGATGGCCTGGCCGATCACCCTGCCCGCCCCCGCCGACGCGCCCTGCATGCCGCGGAAAAACAGCAGCCAGCCAAAGCTGGGCGCGAAGGCGGCGCCGATGGAACCCACGGCAAAGATCAGCAGGGAAGCGAGGATCACGGGACGGCGGCCGAACGAGTCGGACAAGGTGCCGTAGAACAAGGTCATGAAGGCGTAGGCCGCCAGGTAAACGCTCAGGGTCTGCTGCACCAGCACGCTGCTCACGTCGAAATGCGTGCTGATGGCAGGAAAGGACGGCAGGAAGGTATCCGTGGCGAACGGACCCAGCATGGACAGGCCAGCCAGCACCAGGGTCAGGTTGCGGGCCTTCATGCGCCCGCCTGTGCAGTGTGCCGGCGGCGCAGGCCGTCCAGAGCAGCGAGGGAAAACGCGGCCACGTGCTGCGCGATGCTGGCGATGCCAGCATCGTCATAGGTGATCTCCGGCACCACCAGCTCATGCACGATGCGCGAACGGGCATAGAACACCACCTGGCCAATCACGCTGAACACGCATTTCTGCACCACATCGTCCGGCATGGCCGGCCCCACCACGCCACGGATCAAGCCCGTAAACAGGGCGTGCTGCGGACGCACATTGCGCTCGGCCAGCTTGTGGATGGCGGCCGTCGGCTCGATCAGTTCGCGCGCCACCAGGCGGCTGAACAGCGACGCCGGTCCCGGGCGCAGCATGTCGGACACGAGCGCCTCGATGGCCAGGCGCAACTGTTCCACGGCAGGCAGCTGCGCCCGCGCACTGGCGGCGGCCACGTCGGCGGCCGAGGCCCGCGCCAGCTCGCGCGCATGGTCGAAGGCGGCCAGATACAGCTCTTCCTTGCCATGAAAATAATAATTGACCATCGCCACGTTGACGTGGGCCGCTTCGCAGATCCTGCGCACGGACGCGAGCTTGTAGCCATCGTCGGCAAACAGCTGCACCGCCGCCTGCAGGATGCGCGCGCGCGCCGGTTCGTTTTCTTTCTCTTCCGCCATGCCATTCCCATTAGTTAAACAGCTGTTTAATATTGTGCGGAATTATATCAAACAGCCGTTTAACTTTCAGACGGGCGCAAAAAAAACCCGGCGGACCGGGCTGTTCAAGAGGCAGCGGCAGGCTTAGTGCTTCATGGCCGGCATGCTGGTGGCGCCCAGCGGACGGGCCACGGCATTGACTTCGATGGTTTCGCGGTGCTTGTCCTCGCCTTCCAGCACCAGGGTCAGGGGGATCTTGTCGCCCGCCTTCACCTGCCCTTTCAGGTCCAGCAGCATGACGTGGTAGCCGCCCGGCTTCAGCTCCACGGCCTTGCCGGCCGGCAAAGCGATTTCCTTGACCTGGCGCATGCGCATCATGTTGTCCGCCATGCTCATTTCATGGATTTCCGCCACGCCCGCCACGGGCGAGCGCACTTCCAGCAGGCGCATGGCCTTCGGCGCCGTGATCTGCATGAAGGCGCCCGTGGCTTTTTGCTGCGGCACGGTGGCGCGCACCCACGGGTCGGTGATCTGCACGGCAGTCTGGGCAGCGGCGGAGAAGGACAGCACGGCCAGCGTCGTGGCCAGCAGGGTTTTCAGATGGGTCATGATCATTCCTCGGTGTGGTTATAAGGTGTATTTCGATTTCATCAAGGTCTTGATGTCTTGCACGCACTCGTCGCTCGTCAGCTGGTGCTTCAAGCCCAGGCGCATGCGGCCCTCCGTGTCGAGCACATAGCTGATGGCCGTGTGGTCCATCGTGTACGAGCTGCCACTGGGCACGCGGCGGTAGAAGACCTTGTAATTGAAGGCCGTCTGCGCCGTGCTCTTCGGGTCCGTGCGCAGGCCGAGAAAGCTGGGGTCGAAGGCGCGCATGTATTCGCCCAGCAGCTCGGGCGTGTCGCGCTCGGGATCGATGCTGATGAAGATCACTTGCAGCTTATCCCCATCGGCGCCCAGCTTCTGGCGGATTTCCAGCGCCCGCGACAGGGCCGTGGGGCACACGTCCGGGCATTGCGTGAAGCCAAAGAAGACCATCACGTACTTGCCCTTGAAGTCGGCCAGGGTGTACACCCTGCCGTCGGGACCGCTCAACTTGAAGTCGGGCTTGTAATCGCCGCCCGTCAGGTCGAGGCCGTTGTAATGGGGTTTCGGCGCAGGCTCGCAGGCGGCGAGCGTGAGCAATCCCGCCGTGCCGGCGAGAAGGAAGAGACGACGTTTCATGGTAATTCCGGCCCAATGGGCGTAGTTGATACAAATCAGGAAGCAGATGCCGTGCCGCATGGCGGCAGGCAGAACAGGTGTACTCAGGCCAGGGACGGCGGCCCGCGCGGACTGGCAGCGAGCCAGGCGAACTGCGGCTGCGGCGCCTGGTAGAACAGGGGCGGATACGCATCGTGGCCCGTGACGGCGGCCAGCGGCGACAGGGCCGGCGGCGGCAAGCCCACCTTGCCCGCATGGTTCAGGCAAAAGGGGCAATGTTCGATGTGGTGCAGCACGGAATCGGTGGTGGACTTGACGGCCGGCGCCAGGTCCGCCTGCGTGTAGACGGCGCCGCTGGCCGAGCAGATGTCGACGACGGCGCCATTCGCATTCGCGTGCAGGGAAGCAAACGCGTACGACAGGGACGGCGACAGCGCATTGAGCAGTATCGCCAGGCAGGCGAACCACATGTGCCACTGTTTGCGCTTCGATAAAGGTCCCATGGCCCCGATTATAACGGAGTCTGGCTATCCGGGCGCGGGGCTGGCAAGCGCCCCCTGTCCGCGCAGGAACAGGCTGGGCAGCACGCCCGCCACGTCCACGCAGGCATCGCAGAAGGCGGGAATGGAGGCGAAACCGGAGCCGGCCGCCACCTGTGCCAGGTCGCGCGCGGCGTCGCCGTCGCCCGTCCCCTGCGCGGCCGTGTGCAGCGCGTGCGCCAGGCGCTGTTCGCGCACCAGGCTCAATAAGGCCTCGCCCTCGGCAAACAGGCGCGCCCGCGCCTTGTGCGGCGTGACTTGCCACAGGGCCGCCAGGCGGGCCGCCGTCCACTTGCCTTGCGGCGAGTGAAAGATGTGCTGCGCCAGCGCCTGGCTCCAGCGCTTGCCGCCGCCGTGGCCGCCATCGGGCTCATCGCCTTCCAGCGCCAGGGTGAACACGGCCGGCTTGCCCCGCCCCGGCATCACGTCGCAGGCGAAGCGCAGAAAGGCGGGCACGACGAAACTGTCGCCGCTGGCCAGCTTCTTGGTGGCGATTTCATTGTGCAAGGTGACAAAGCCCTGGCGCACGGTGACGCGCAGCCGCAGCGGGAAGCGCAAGCCCAGCAGGTGCAAGGGATGATCGGAAACGAGGGCCATGCGTCAGGTCAAGGTGGTGAGCGAGCCGCCAGCATGCCACACATCGCGCCGCCAGTCTGTCATCACAGCGACGCCACGCCATAGCGGCGCAGGCCATCGAGGTCGACGACGCGGATGGCCTGGTAGGCAATGCTGATCAGCTTGAGTTCGGCCAGATGGCCCAGCGCCTGGTTCACGCGCTGGCGCGAAATGCCGGTCAGCAAGCCGATCTCTTCCTGCGACAGCTCAAGCACGCTGGACGTGCGCGGATATAGCATGGGGTGGAACAGCTGCGCGATCGCCTGCGCCACTTGGGCATCGACGGCCAGCAGGCGCTGGTTCTGGATGGTGGCGATGAATTGCCCCATGCGCTCGTTGAGCTGGCGGATGACGAAGGCGTTGAACGACAGGCTTTCGGCCAGCAGCAGATGAAACAGCTCCACCGGCACGAGGATGATGTCAGCCGCGCGCACGGCCACCACGTCGTAGCGGCGCAGTTCGCGCTTGAGCACGCTGCCCTCGCCGCACCAGCCGCCGGCCGGCACGCCGGAAAACGTGGCGCCGCGCCCATCGGCGTTGTAGACGGCCAGCTTGATCAGCCCCGCATGCACGCCGATCCAGTGCGCCGACGGTTCGCCCCGCCGCGTGATGAAGGCGCCCGCCTCATAATGCCGGATGACGCTGGCGGCGCGCAGCAGCGCCTGATGCCGGGCGTCGAGGGCCGTGAACCAGTCGTGGCTGTCGAGTTCGGGTACTGCACTGATCACGCTGTCGTTGCTGTCCATGCCATCTTCCAGACCTGTCACTAAGATGACAGTGATTTTATCGCACCGGTGCTATGCTCACCGGTATCAATCCCGAAACAGGGAGCTGCAGAATTTTTTTACCAGGAGACAAGCATGACACCTGATTTCAACACCGGCCTCGGCAAAAACAGCGCCAACTACGCCGCCCTGACCCCGCTCGACTATATCGCCAGGGCAGCGGCAGTATATGGCAATCGCCTGGCAATTGCACATGGCGCCATCCGCCAGACGTGGCGCGAAACGTATGCGCGCACGCGCCGTCTCGCGTCCGGCCTCATCAAGCTGGGCGTGGGGACGGGCGACACGGTGGCCGTGATGCTGCCGAACACGCCCGCCATGGTGGAAGCGAGCTTTGGCGTGCCCATGGCGGGCGCCGTTCTCAACGCCCTGAATATCCGCCTCGACCTGGCCTCGCTGACTTTCATGCTGCGCCACGGCCAGGCGAAAGTCTTGCTGGCCGACACGGAGTTCGCCGACCTGGCGCGCCAGATGGCGGCGCAGATTCCCGGTCTGCGCGTGATCCAGGTCAATGACGTGCTGGGGCCGGACGTGGAGGCTTTTTCCAACCTCGACTACGAAGGCCTGCTGGCCAGCGGCGACCCCGAGTACGACTGGCAGCCGCCGGCCGACGAGTGGGATGCCATCGCCCTCAACTACACGTCCGGCACCACGGGCGACCCGAAAGGCGTCGTTTACCACCACCGCGGCGCGGCCCTGAACGCCCTGTCGAACATCCTGGAATGGGACATGCCCAAGCATGCCGTCTACCTGTGGACCCTGCCCATGTTCCACTGCAACGGCTGGTGCTTCCCGTGGACGGTGGCCGCGCGCGCCGGCGTCAATGTGTGCCTGCGCAAGTTCGAACCCAAGCTCGTGTTCGACCTGATGCGCGACTTGCGCATCACCCACTATTGCGCGGCGCCCATCGTGCATGCGGCCCTGGCCAACGCGCCCGCCAACTGGCGCGAGGGAATCGACTGGACCGTGCGCGGCATGGTGGCCGGCGCGCCCCCGCCGGCCGCCATGGTGGCGAAGATCGAAGCCATGGGCTTTGACCTGATCCACTCGTATGGCTTGACGGAAGTGTATGGCCCGGCCGCCATCTGCGCCGAACAGGACGAGTGGGCGGCCCTGTCGCAGGAAGAACGCGCCGTATTGAAATCGCGCCAGGGCGTGCGCTACCACCTGCAAAGCGCCGTCGCCGTGCTGGACCCGGAAACCATGCAGCCCGTGGCGGCCGACGGCGAACAGATCGGAGAGATCATGTTCCGTGGCAACATCTGCATGAAGGGTTACCTGAAAAATGAAAAGGCGACGCAGGACGCGTTCGCGGGCGGCTGGTTCCACACGGGAGACCTCGGCGTCATGTATCCGGACGGCTATATCAAGCTGAAGGACCGCAGCAAGGACATCATCATTTCCGGCGGCGAGAACATTTCCAGCGTAGAAGTCGAAGACGCGCTGTACCACCACCCGCAAGTGCTGGCCGCCGCCGTCATCGCCCAGCCGGACGAGAAGTGGGGCGAGACGCCGTGCGCCTTCGTCGAATTGCGCGAAGGTGCCACCGTGACGGCGGAAGAGCTGATGGCCTTCTGCAAGAACAACCTGGCGGGATTCAAGGTGCCGAAGGCCATCTATTTCGGTCCCCTGCCCCGCACGTCGACGGGCAAGATCCAGAAGTTCGAGCTGCGCAAGCGCATGCACTCGGACAAGGCCATCGACGTCTGAGCGCTGCCCGTCAGTCGCGCTTGCCGTGCTGCCACGCCGGCTGCGCCACCACCAGGCGCGCAAAGCTGGCGACGCTGGCCACGGCGGCGAACCCTGCCGCCAGGCACAGCGCATACGTCGTGCCCCGGCTGGCGGACACCGTGAAGCAATAGGCGACGAGCGCCGCGCCCGTCGCCTGGCCGATCAGGCGCGACGTGGCTACCACGCCGCTGGCTCCGCCTGCCCGTTCGGGCGGCGCGCTGCCCATGATGGCTTTCAGGTTCGGCGCCTGGAAGAAGCCGAAGCCGACGCCGCACACGGCCATGCGCCAGCCGATGTCGAAGGCGCTGGGATGGGCCGGTATCCACACCAGGGTCAGCAAGCCGCCCGCCAGCGCCACGAGACCAATGCCGCCCAGCACGCCCGGCGAATAGCGGTCGCTGAGGCGCCCAGCCACGGGCGCCATCACGGCCACGAGCACGGCCCACGGCGTCATCAGGAAACCCGTCTCGACGGGCGAGCGGCCCAGGGTGACTTCAAAATAGAATGGCAGCGAGACGAAGGCCAGCCCCTGCGCGGCAAACGTGCACACGGCCGTCAGCGACGACAGCAAGAACAGGGGCCGGCGGAACAGGTCGATGGGCAGCATGGGCGCCACGTGCCCCGCCTGGCGGCGCAGCAGCAGGATAAAAAAGATCACGACGGCCGCCAGTTCCGGCAGCAGGGTGGAACTGGCCGCATGATGGGCCGCATCGCCGAACAGCAAGATGAGCAAGCCGAAGGCGCCCACGTTGTACAGGGCCGTGCGCGCATCAAGGGTATGCCCGGAAAGCCTGGTGGCGGGCAGCATGCGGCTGGCCAGGAAGAAGCCGGCCACGCCCAGCGGCACGTTGATGGCGAACAGCCATGGCCACAAGGCCGTCGCCAGGATCAAGGAAGCGGCCGTGGGGCCGATGGCGAAGGCGACGGCCACCACGAGCGCATTGTTGCCGAAGGCCCGGCCCAGCAAATGCTTGGGATACAAGGCGCGCAGCAGCGCCGTATTGACGCTCATCATGGCGCTGGCGCCGACGCCCTGGAACAGGCGCGCCACCACCAGCGAGGGCAAGGACCAGGCCAGCGCGCAGGCCAGCGACGCCAAGGTAAACAGGAACATGCCGGAGATAAACACGCGGCGGTAGCCGGCGATTTCGCCCAGGGCGGAAAACGGCAGCAGGGTCGCCACCATGGCCAGTTGATAGACGTTGACGATCCAGACGGAGGCGGCCGGCGTCGTGTGCAGCTCGCTGGCGATGGCCGGCAAGGCCGTGTTGGCGATCGCCGTATCGAGCGAGGCCATGCCCACGCCGATGGCCAGCGACAGCATGGCCCATAAGCGGGCATTGGGCGGCAAGCCGTCCTCGCCCACGAGGAAGGGCTGCGCCCTGTTTTGCTTGAACATCATTGATCCGATACGAAATCCATGCCGCGCCGCCAGCCACGCCTGCGCCGGGCATTGTTAGCAGCCAAGAATATGGCCGCAGGCAAGACACTAGCATGGATAAACGGAGTCTGCCGGGCAGCCCGGCGAAGTCCGGGCCGCCCTGTTATCGGATAATCATGTGGGTTTTATTTCTTGCAATCGATGACTTTGAAATCCTTCGAATAGCAGATGCGCAGCTCGCCCGAGTGCTTTTCATAGCCGAGCCAGCGGCCTTTCAGCTGCGGATTGTGCTGCTTCATCCACTGGAACAGTTCATTTTTCGGCATGGTGCTATCCGGCAATTTCAAGGCCTGGAACAGTTCGCGTTCCTTCTCGAAATATTCCTTGGCCGTGTCGAAGTCGCAGGCGCCATGCTTTTCCCATTCGCCCTGCAGCAAGGCTTCGCCCGGCTGCATGCACATATATGGCAGGATCTCCGACGGCGCCAGTTTCGGCAAGTTGCCCTTGCAATAACGCGGATGCAGCTCCGTCTTGCGCGGCGGCGTCACGGAAATGTCTTCGCAAGTGGCCGGATGGTCCGACTGCGCCCACAAGCCATGCACGATCCAGCCGAAGTGGTTGCTCTCGGCGCACTGGAAGGCAGCCTTCTTCGACACTTCGCCACGGCGGCGCTGGCTGTCGCAAAAGCCGGGCGACCACGACAGCGCCAGGATGAAGGAATCCGTGGGCACGTTGGTGCTTTGCTTGTAGCACGTGTTCTTCTCGTCCGACGGCTTGACGTCGTAATCGTAGTAGCTGACGTTGCGGGGAATGGCGCACGTGGCGTCGGCCGCGTGGACGGCGCCGGCCGACAGGCTGAGGAACACGGCGGCCAGCGCGGGCAAGACAGAGCGGATTTTCATCGAATTTCCTTCAAGAAATAAAAACGCCGGCAACTGGGTGCCGGCGCGGTAGTGAAATTACACCATCAACTTAGCAAACGGTATGCATCCAGCCGTGCGTATCCGGTGCCGTGCCATGCTGCAGACCCAGCAGCGCTTCGCGCAGGGCCAGGGTGACGGCGCCGTTTTCGTTGTTGTTGATGGTCATTTCAAAGCCGTTGGCCTTGGCCACGCCCACGGGCGTGATGACGGCGGCCGTGCCGCAGGCGAACACTTCGGTCATGCGGCCCGAGGCGATGTCGTCGCGCCATTGCTGGACCGACAATTTACGCTCTTCCGTCGCGTAGCCCAGGTCTTTCGCCATTTCCAGCAGGCTGCGGCGGGTGATGCCTGGCAGCAAGGTGCCCGTCAGTTCCGGTGTCACGACGGTGACCTTGTCGCCATCCTTGTAGACGAAGAACAGATTCATGCCGCCCATTTCCTCGATGTACTCGCGGTGCACGGCGTCGAGCCACACGACCTGGTCGCAGCCCTTTTCCTGCGCTTGCGACTGGGCCATCAGGCTGGCCGCGTAGTTGCCCGCGCACTTGGCTTCACCCGTGCCGCCCGGCGCGGCGCGCACGAAGTCTTCGCTGATCCACACGGTGACGGGTTTCACGCCTTTCGGGAAATAGGCGCCGGCCGGCGAGGCGAACAGCACAAACAGGTATTCCTCCGATGGACGCACGCCCAGGTAAGGATCGGTGGCGATCATCAGCGGACGCATGTACAGGCTCTCGCCCGTGTTTTTCGGCACCCAGTTGCGGTCTTGCGCGATAAGCGCGTCGCCCGCTTCCAGGAACAGCTCGACAGGGATGGCCGGCATGGCCAGGCGCGCGGCGCTGCGGTTGAAGCGTTCCGCATTTTGTTCTGGACGGAACGTCTTGATGCTGCCATCGGGCTGGGCAAACGCCTTGTAACCTTCGAAGATGGCCTGGCCGTAGTGCAGCGACGAGGCGGACGGGTCCAGCATCAGCGGACCGTAAGCCTTCAGTTCGCCCTGCTGCCACTTGCCGTCGCGGTAAGGAATCACCACCATGTGGTCCGTGAAGATGCGGCCGAAGGCGGGATTGACCATGCGCGCGGCGCGCTCGGCGTCGGACAGGGGGTGGGCGGATGGGGTGACGACGAGATTCGGTGTGGAAGTGGTCATGGCAGCAGAAGACGAGTCAGGAAGAATAAAGAGATTCCCTATTGTAGCGCCTAATCCGCCCGGCGAGGGCGTGGATGGGGCGGCCGCCATTGCTGCGCCGCATCAATCAACGGGGCCAGCGCCGTCAGCCGACCCGCAGCGGCCGGCCCCGTCCCGCCTGCGCTTCCTCGGCGCACTGGCTGCAGCGCATCTGCACGGACAGCACGTTGGCGCCGACTTCCATGCCATGCCGGGCCGCCGTCAGGCGCACCTGCTCCACCAGCGGCGCATCCTGCACCAGCACGCTGCGTTCGCAGACCCGGCACACGAGGTAGCAGCTGTCCGCCGCCACCTTGTCGGGCTTGATCAGGTAGCGCGCCTTGTTGCCGCTGGCACTCGCTTCGCGCTCGCGCAACAGCAAGCCCGCCTGCTCCATTTCCTTGAGCACGCGGTAAATCGTGCCCAGGCTGATGGATATGCCGATATGCAATAACTGCTGGTAGATGCCTTCTGCGTTCATGGCTTGCCGCTGGGTAGCCGCCAGCACTTGCAGGATGCAGATGCGCGCGCTCGTCGGGCGCAGGCGCACGGCGCGCAGGCTGTCGAAAACGCGGCCATCGCCCTGGATAGGAATGTCTTGCATGGGATTCTCCGCTTGTGCGTTCAGCTCTACTGACATTGCCAATCGAGAACATCAAAAGGGAACCGGAAAATGAAAAAAGGCGCCGCCCCACTCTGCCGGGACGGCGCCTTGCGCTAGCTCAAACGGGCAAACATCAGAACTTCATGTTGGCCGTCAGGGTTGCCGAGCGGCCCGGTGCCACGCCGGCGTAGTGCGGCGAGGAAACCTTGTCGAAGTACAGCTTGTTCGTCAGGTTCTGGATATTCAGCTGCAGGGTCACGTTGCGGCTGACCACGTAGCTGGCCATGGCGTCGAAACGGGTGTAGGCCGGCGCATATTTGTTGTTGGCCACGTTGGCATAGACCTTGTCGACGTAGTTCACGCCGCCGCCTACCGTGATGGCAGGCGTGACCAGGTAGGACGTCCACAGCGAGGCGCTGTTTTTCGGCGTCGTCGGGAACTGGTTGCCGTTGTACGGCGACGGCGCGTATTGCGTCACGCCATTGATGACGCCATTCGTCACGTAGCCATTGTTTTCCACGATGGCGTTCAGGTGCGTGTAGCCGCCGAACACCGACCATTCCTTCGTGATATTGCCGCTCAAGCCCAGCTCGATGCCCTTGACTTGCTTGTCGCCCACGTTTTGCGTGCTGCCGTCCGGTGCCGTCACGCGCGCATTGCTCATGTCGCTCTGGAAATAGGCACCGCTCACGGACAGGCGGCCACCCGGCAGCACTTCCCATTTCGTGCCCAGTTCGAAGCTCTTGCTTTCTTGCGGCTTCAGGTTCTGGATGGCGACCGTCAAGCCGTCGATGCCGTCGCCGCCGTCATTGCCCGGTGGCGTGGAAGAGGTGCCGTACGACACATATACGCTGCTGTTGGTCGATGGCTTGTACACGAGGCCCGCCTGGTAGCTGGCGAACGTGGCGTGCACATTGGCGCTGGTGGCGGCGGTGGTCTTGCCGTCGAGCGTGTATTGCGGCGTGTTCAGCGAACTCTTGTAGTCATCCCAGCGGATGCCCACGTTGAGCAGCCATTGCGGCGTGAACTCGATGGTGTCGAAACCGTACACGGAACGCGTGTTGGTGACGATGTTCGTGCGGGCCGGCGACACGGTGCGCGTGTAAACCCACGGGTCATTGGCGTTCGGGTTGAGCAAGGGGGCGCAGTTGTACAGGGTGGCCGCGCCATAGGTCGGGCAGTTGGAGCCGACTTTTTCCAGCGGGTTGTTCGCCCCCGGGCTGAACAGATAAGCGCTGCGGTCCGTTTCCTCGCGGCTGATTTCCAGGCCCACGGTGTAGGTGTGCTTCACGCCGCCGGCCAGGA
Source organism: Janthinobacterium sp. GW821-FHT03C08 (assembly GCF_059420905.1). Taxonomy (NCBI): domain Bacteria; kingdom Pseudomonadati; phylum Pseudomonadota; class Betaproteobacteria; order Burkholderiales; family Oxalobacteraceae; genus Janthinobacterium; species Janthinobacterium sp. GW821-FHT03C08. Next base: position 111,234 of record NZ_JBWKUP010000007.1, read on the forward strand.
ATTCGCCGCCCAGGCTGGTCGCGTTGGCCAGCGCATCCGTATCGGTCGTGCGCGTGTTGGCGCGGCGCCAGACGGTGCCGTACAGCATGGTATTGCCCTTGGAATCGTCGGGCTGGGTCCACACGTAGTCGTTGCTGGTCTTGCCGTAGCGGGTCACGTTACGCAAGATCAATTTATTACCGAAGTCGTGGCGCACGTCGATGGTGCCGATATCGCTTTGCGTATCGCGGAAATCGCGGTTCACGAGGCCATAGAAGGTGTCGCGCGGCATGTTGACGGGGGTGCCGTTGCCGTTTTTCGCCACATTCGCGCCCGAGGAGAATGGGTTGTTGAACGGCAAGCCCGTGTCCGGCAACTCGCTCGACTGCATGTGGTAGTAGCTCAGGGTCGCCTGCGTGGCCGACTTCAGGCCGAAGGTGACGGAGGGCGCGATACCCCAGCGGTCGCCATTGATGAAGTCGCGGCCGGCCACGTGGGCGTCGTGCGCCATCACGTTCAGGCGCACGGCCACGTCGTCGCTGATGACGCGGTTCACGTCAGCCGTGGCGCGCCGGTACTTGGCGCTGCCCAGGCCCACGGTGGCGTTGGTGAAATCTTCCGCCTTCGGCGTCTTGCTGATCAGGTTGACGCCGCCGCCTGCGGACGAGCGTCCACCGTAGGCCGAGTTCGGGCCCTTGACGACTTCGATTTGTTCCAGCGCAAAAATTTCACGCGATTGCGAGCCCGTGTCGCGGATGCCGTCGATATAGGTATCCGTTTGCGCGTTGTAGCCGCGGATGAACAGGTTGTCGCCCACGGGGTTGCCGCCTTCGCCGGCGCCGATGGTGATGCCCGGCACGGTGCGCAGCGCATCCGTCAGCGAGACGGCGCCCGTTTGCGAAATGATCTCGGCAGGAATCACCGTCACGGATTTTGGCGTATCGAGCAGGGGTGCCGTCAGCTTGTCGTTGGCCGACTTGACGGGTGCCTGGATCAGGCGCTCAGCCGTGCCCACGACCTTAACTTCCTGCAACTGCTGCGGCTTGTCCGTCGTTTGCGCGTGCAGCGCCAGCGGCATGGCCAGGGTGGCGAACGCGGCCAGGGCCGTGCCGTGCATGCGCGGCGTGGAAGGGGTCTGGTGCTTGCGGCTGCGGATGGTGGCGCCCGCTTTGTCTTTCGATGTCATCGCTATCTTTCAATATATCGGATGGAATAAATTGGCTGGCTACTGCCCCCCGGCAGTTGGCTGGCTCCTTGATTGCTTGGTACTACAAACTTGGGCACTGCAAAACTAGAACCGCCACAGCGCCGTCATGCGCAGCGCCCGGGGCGAACCGGGCGCGATGTTGTCGTTGCTGTGGGCGGAAGCGTAATATTTCTTGTTGAATAAGTTTTCCACGTTCAGTTGCAGCTGGACACGCGGCTGCGGCTTGAAATAGACGGCGCCGTCGACGCGGGTAAAGCCCGGCAGCACCACCGTATTCGACACGGAGGCGTACACGGCGCTGCGGGCGATCACGCCCAGGGCCGCGCCCCAGGCGCCTGAAAAATCGTAGCGGTTCCACAGGGACAGGCTGTGCCGGGGCACGTGCGCCACCGTGGCGCCTGCCAGGGCCGTGGCCGATTGCGTGACCGTCAGCACGGCGCGCTGCCAGGCATAGCCGCCGGCGATGCGCCAACCAGGCAAGACCTTGCCATTGACGTCCAGTTCCAGCCCTTCGCTGCGCTGGCCGTCGACCAGCATGGCCCGCGTGCTGTCGCTCGGGTCGGTGACGGCGACATTGCTGCGCGTCAAACGGTACAGGGCCGCGCTGGCCGTCAAGTCCGGCGTGACCTCCCACCTGGCGCCCGCTTCCACGCTGCGGAAACGCTCCGGCTCGAAGACGGCGTTGCTGGGCGTCAAGGACGCCAGTTGTTCGCCCGCGCGCGGCAGGAAGGACTGGCTCAGGCTGGCATACAGCGACAGGGCGGGCAGCGGCTGGTAAATCAGGCCCGCGCGCGGCGACCACGGCGCATCCGCGCGGGACAGGCGCTCGCCATTGCGCCGGTTGACGAAATCGACGGCAAAGCGCTCGTAGCGCACGCCGGCAATCGCCTGCCAGCGCGGGCTGAAGCGCACCTGGTCCTGCAGATACACGGCGGCCGTGTCGGCCACGCCATGGTTGTCGGCATCCGTGGCGCTGGGGCGGAAAGTCACGGACAAGTCCGTCACGGGGTGCGCCGTGGGCAGGCTGATGTGCGTGACGCTGTCGCCCAGGGTGGTGAAATACCCCGTGTTGCGCAGATTGTCCGTCGTCTGCCGGCCCAGTTCGGCGCCCGCCGTCAGCCGGTGCTGCACGGTCCCGGCCGCCACCGTCCACTCGACGTCCGTCTGGTTGAACAGGTTGCGCCGCCGTGTCGTGCTGTTGTATGCCAGCACCGTCACGGACTGGCCGTCCGCGCTGACGGGACCGGGAAAGGCGTTCTGGTACAGCTTGTCGTAATCGGCCAGGCGCGTGCGGTTGCGCACGCTCGCGCCGCCGCCCAATGCATGCTCGACGGTCACGCCCAGCGCATCGATGTAAGCCCAGGACGGGCTGTTGCCGGCGATGCCGAAGAACGTGGACGGGTCGGTGTCGATGGGCCGCCCCCGGTACGATGGCACGCCCCGGTCCGTCACCCGGTCGTCGTGGAAATGTTCATAGCTGGCCACCACCGTCGTGCGCGGCGACAGGCGCCAGGCCGCGACAGGATTGACGGCGCTGCGGCGCACGTTGACGCCCTGGCGGAACGAATCGCTGTTTTCCGCCATGGCGTTGAGGCGCAGGGACACCGCGCTGCCGACAAGGTGCTGCACGTCGAGGGCGGCGCGCCGGTTGCGCCAGGCGCCCAGGCTCGCCATTGCTTCGCCGGCATCCGTCCACTGCGGCTGCTTGGTGGCGCGGTTGATCACGCCACCGCCGCCGCCGTGGCCGAAGACCAGGGCGTTCGGCCCCTTGATGGCCTCGACCCGCTCGATATTGTAGAAGTCGCGATAGTACTGCACGTCGTCGCGCATGCCGTCCAGGTAGAAATCCGACGTGGAACTGTTGCCGCGCATCACGGCCGTATCGCGGTTGCCCTCGCCCGCCGCCGTGCCCACGCCCGGCAGGTAGCGCAGGACGTCGGTCATGCTGCGCATGTCCTGGTCGCGCAGCAGTTCGCCCGTGACCACGCTGACGGCTTGCGGCGTGTCGCGCAGGGGCGTGTCATGGCGGCTGGCGGCCGCTGAGCTGGCGCGGCGGTAGCCAGAGTCGCCCTCGCCCGTCACCGTGACGGGCGCCAGCACCTGCAGGCCGACCCCTGCCCCATCCAGGTCGGCGCGCACGGGCGGCGGCGCCAGGCGGACGATGTAACTGCCGTCGGCCAGGGCCACGGCCACCAGGCCTGTGCCTGCCAGCAATTGCTGCAAGCCCTGGCCGATGGCCACCGTGGCGTTCAGCCCGACGCTGCGCTTGCCCTGCGTCAAGCCACCTTCGGCCGACAGCAAGATGCCTGCCTGCCCGGCGAACTGGCGCAAGGCCTGGCCCAGGGGCGCGGCGGCGATGCGGAAGCTGCGCGGCGCATCCGAGGCCGCCGCTGCCATCGCATACATGGCGGGCACGGCCAGCAGCGCCGCGGCCAGGGACAGCGGCAGCAGACGGCGGGCAAACGGCAGGGATGAAGGGGACAGGGGCACGGCGTTCCTAGGTGGTGTTGAGCAGGCTACCTCTACCTTGCCAAACAACTTTTCAAAAAGGGAACCAGCTTTGAGAAATATTCTTATTTACAGTTTTGGGCGCGCTTCGACCGTCACCCACCAGTCGTGCAGGCGGTGGACCTTCACGGGCAAGGTCGCTTCCAGGGCCGCCAGGATGCGGTCCGTGTCGGCCAGCGGATAGCTGCCCACGAGGCGCAGATGGGCCACTTCGGGCGCGCAGCCCAGGTGGCCGCGCCGGTAGCGCGACAATTGCGCGAGGAAATCGTCGAGGCGCATCTGCTCGGGCTGCAGGCGGTACTCGATCCACGCGGCCCCGTTCGGATCGGCGGCGAAGGGCTCGCCGATACTGCCATCGCCGAAGCGGATCTGCTGGCCGGCGGGCACGATGCGCGGCGTGCCGCCATCGCGGGGCGCCACCTCGACGCGGCCCTCGTAGACGGCCAGCAAGGTCGTATCGCCCTGCGGCCGCACGCTGAAACGCGTGCCCAGCGCGCGCAGGCGGCCGTGCACGGTGTCGACGACCAGCGGGCGCGCCGGCTGCCGGCAGTCTGGCGCCGTGGCAAGGTGGATTTCGCCCCCATACAGCTTGATGAGGCGCAAACCGGCGCCATAGTCGATATCGAGGGAAGTTGCCGTGTTCAACCACAGCTGCGAGCCGTCGGCCAGCGCCATCTTGCGGATGGTGCCGACGGGGGTGTGTTCCGCCGCTTGCAGGCCGGCGAGCCAGCTGCGCGCATCGCGCCGCCAGAACATGGCGCCGCCCAGTCCGCTCGTCAGGCACAGCAGCAGCAAGCCCTTGACGGCGCTGCGGCGCGGGCCCGCCTCGTCGAGCGCCTGGCGCGCCGGCTCGCCCGGCAAGTGGCGGAATTCGGCGCTGACGGCTTCCACCCTGCGCCAGGCGGCCCGGTGAGCGGGAGACGCCGCATGCCAACGCTCCCACGCTTGCCGGTCGGCGGGCGCCACGTCATCCCCGCGCAGCACGGCGAACCATTCGGCCGCCTCCTGCAGGATGGCGTAGTCGGCCGGCGCCTGGCGCAGCGCGGAGGCGGACTCAGGCGGCATCATCCATGCACAGCATGCATTGCAGCATGGCTTGCGCCATGTATTTTTTCACCATGCGCTCCGATACTTCCAGCTGGCCGGCGATCTGCGCATACGTCAGCCCGTCGAGCTGCGCCAGCAGGAAGGCCTGGCGCGCGCGCGGCGACAGGGTATCGAGCATGGCATCGATGCGGTACAGGGTTTCGACCAGCAGCGCCCTCTCCTCGGGCGACGGCGCCGTCAGCTCGGGCCGGCTGGCCAGCGCGGCGAGGAAGGTGCGCTCCAGGGTCAGGCGGCGCCAGTGGTTGACCAGCAAGCCGTTGGCGACCGTGCTCAGGTAGGCGCGCGGTTCGCGCAGGCCGTCCGCCGACTGCGTGGCCAGCATGCGCACGAAGGTGTCCTGCGCCAGGTCCGCCGCACCGTCGCGGCAGCCCAGCTTGCGCCACAGCCAGTGATACAGCCAGCCATGGTGGCTGGTGTACAGGTCGCTGAAGCTATCGAGGGAGGGAGAAATGGTGGACACGGGCAAACGGACAAAAGGGCTGCCGGACTTGCCTGCCAAGTGGGTCAGCCGGTATCAGGAATTCATGCTCAGGAATGCTGGATCATTTCATGATCACGAATGAGAATGATTTTTATTTTCACACAATTTCACTGCGATGTAAATTATCAATGTCATCATTTTCAAATTCCGTGGCGATTTTGCGCCGCCCCGGACATCCCGCCATTATTTGCGAATGATTCTCGTTTGCGATACTATAGCAGCCTTCACCACCCCTGCCATGCCGTCCGACGCCATGCATGGCTGCGCTATCGAAAGCCGATTCATGACCACCTCCCCTACCCTGCACCGGCCCCAGCTGCGCGCCAGCGCCGACGCCGCGCCCGAAGCGCACCAGCAGCGCCAAGCTGCCGCCGCATCGCCGCGCCGGCACTGGAACTGGAAGCAGGTCTGGTTTCAACTGCACTGGTTCATCGGCATCACGGCCGGCACGGTCCTGGTGATCATTGGCCTGAGCGGCGCCACCCTGGCCTTCAAGGATGAGCTGCTGGACCTGATGAACCCCGGCGTGCGCCACGTGCCCGTGGAAACGCGCGCGCCGCTGACGCCGGGCCAGCTCGCCAGCATTGCCGCGGCCGAACACGGCCAGCGCGTGGCGTCCATCACCATGTATGCGAAAGCGGGCGCGGCGCCCCGTTTATTCTTTGCGCCGAAGCATGGCCAGCGGCGCGGCGAGTCCATTTATGTGCACCCGTACACGGGCGCCACCCAGCCGGCGCTGGCGGGCGCGGAATTTTTCGAATGGACGGAATCGCTGCACCGCTGGCTGCTGCTGCCCCGCGATCCGGGCCGGCAAGTGGCGGGTGCGCTGGCCCTGTGCCTGCTGGGCCTGGCACTCTCCGGCCTGTACCTGCGCTGGCCGCGCCGCCCGCTGGACTGGCGCACGTGGCTGACGTTCGACCCGGCCCTGAAAGGCCGCTCCTTCCTGTGGAATCTGCACGCCGTGGCCGGCACCTGGTGCCTGCTCGTCTACGTGGCGCTGACCCTGACGGGCATCTACTGGAGCTATGACGTGGTGCGCGACAATATCGACGCCTGGGCCGGCAAGCCGCCCCGCGTGGCACAGGCGCCGGGCAAGAAAGGCCCGCCGAAAGAGAACAAGGAAGCGCCCGCCGTCGACGTCGGCCCGGCCTGGAACAGCTTCCAGCAGCACGCCCCCGGCTGGACCCTGGCCAGCGTGCGCCTGCCCACGCGCCCGGACGAAGCCGTGCAATTCACGTGGCTGGCCGCCGACGCGCCGCACGAGCGGGCGCGCAGCCGCATGGACATCCTGCCGGCCGACGGCAAGGTGACGGATAACGCGCCGTACAGCCAGCAGGGACTGGGGGCGCGCCTCGTCAACATCATTTATCCGCTGCACATGGGTACCTACTTCGGCTTGCCAGGACGCATCATCGTCACCCTGGCCAGCCTGGGCCTGCCCCTGTTCGCCATCACGGGCTGGATGCTGTACCTGGGCCGCCGCAAGGCGAAGCGGGCCGTGCAGGCGCAGCGCGCCATGCTGGCCGGCACGCCCGGCAACGCGGGCACGGGCTTGCCCACCCTCGTCGCCTACGCCAGCCAGTCGGGCCAGGCCGAGCGCCTGGCCCTGGAAAGCGCGCGCGCCCTGCAGCAGGCGGGCGCGGCCGTGGACGTGCAGTCGCTGGACCAGTTCGATCCCGCCCAATTGCGCCAGTACGAACGGGCCTTGATCGTCGCCAGCACCTTTGGCGAAGGCGAGGCGCCGGACGGCACGCGCCGCTTCGCGCGCCTGCTGCAAGCCACACCGGGCACGCCGCTGGCGGGCCTGGAAGTGGGTGTATTGGCCCTGGGCGACCGCCATTACAGCGCCTTCTGCGGCTTTGGCCATGCGCTGGAGCAACAACTGCACGCGCTGGGCGCCACGCCACTGTTCCCGCTGATCGAGGTGGACAAGCACGATCCCGCCGCCCTGGCCGCCTGGTCGCAGGCACTGGCCCGCTGCAGCGGCAGCGCCATTGACGCCATCGGCGTGCAGGAAGAAGCATCGTATGACACGTGGCATCTGACGGGCCGCGTGCTGCTCAACCCGGGCAGCCTGGGCGGCGAACTGCACGAAATCACCCTGGCCGGCCCGGCCGGCGCAACGTGGGAAGCGGGCGCGCTGGCTGAAATCATTCCCTGCAATGCGGATGGCAGCGATGGCGACGGGGATACTGCCCACCATGCACCGCGCAGCTATTCCATCGCCTCGATGCCGGCCGATGGCGCGCTGCAATTGCTGGTGCGCCAGGAAACCCATGCGGGCGGGGACAATCAGGGCCATGGCCTCGCTTCCGGCTGGCTCACGCGCTTCGCCCCGCCGGGCGCGGCCATCCGCTTGCGCCTGCAAGCCAACCCCGGCTTCGCCCCTGCCCTGGCGGACGTGCCCTGCATCTATATCGGCAACGGTTCCGGCCTGGCCGGCTTGCGCGCGCACCTGCGCGCGCGCCAACGGGCGGGACTGGCCCGCAACTGGCTGCTGTTCGGCGAACGCCAGCAAGCTTTTGACAGCATCTGCGGCGCGGAGTTGCAGGGCTGGCTGGACAATGGCCACCTGGCGCGCCTGGACCGCGTCTTCTCGCGCGACGGCGCCGGGGACCAGCGCGAATATGTGCAGGACCGCCTGCGCGCCAACGCAAATGAACTGCGCGACTGGCTGGCGCAAGGCGCCATCGTCTGCGTGTGCGGCAGCCTGCACGGCATGGCGGCCGGTGTCGATGCTGTGCTGCAAGAAGTGCTGGGCCAGGATGGCGTCGACGCTCTGCTGGCCGCCGGCCGCTATCGCCGCGACGTGTATTGAGCTACATCAAAGCACCTTGCCTGCCGCCGCCCTGTGTGCGGCGGCGAACGGTGAAAAACCGCCACGGGACTAGAGTGGGCACATGGTGGCAAGCGTGCCGCCCCACCCATCAGTTGCGAGGTCCCCCATGAAAAACCCCTGGATGAGCATGTACCTGAGCGCCGCCAACCGCATCGCCAATACGGCGCGCGGCCAGGCCACGGCGGCCGTCAAGCGCGAAACGGCCAAGAATACGCGGCAGCTGACGCAAGTGTGGTTCGACTCCTTCCTGCCGGCGGCGGGCCAGCCGCGCAAGCGCCGCAAGGCCAGGTAAGCGGGCGACGGGCAGGCACACTGGTGCAGTGCATCACAGCAACTAGTTGAAGTTTCAATCAAATGAACTAAACTGCAAGCATGGTAGTAAAGATATGAGCACGCGATTGAAGTGACCGGCAGGCGCCGCACCCCCGCGCCGCCACCGGCTCATCAGGAGACGACCATGTTGACGCTCAAAGTGCTGCTCTGCCTTGCCCTCTCGGCGCTGCTGCTGATACCGCTGGTATTGCGGGATGCCATGCAGACGTCGGCCGGGCAACAGTTGCAGGTGCCGAACGTGGATGCGCAAGGCATGTGGGCCCGCTGGCCCAAGCAATAAGCCTGCGCGGGGCTGAAAAAACGCCGCCGGCTGCATTGCCGCGCCGCGCAGCACAGTCGTGTTGCCGTCGGCACGGCGCCTTGCCGGCAGTGTCTTTCGGCGGCACCCGCCAGTTGCCCGTCAAGGGTTAGCATCGTTGAAACCGCTTTGTTGCGGGTGGGACAGTGTTCCCTGGCTCCCCTGCTCCAGCTTGCTTCTTCCCCGCCTTTCTTCACCATACTTTTGATCCAGATCATGGATTTACCGCGTTCCTGCGCCCACACTGGAACAGCCCGGCTCGCATCGGGACGGGTTCAACGGGGAGGTTTGGCATGCATGATTCGCATTGGAAAGAAGAGATGGCACTGGGCGTGCCCGCCATCGACGAGGCGCATGAAGCGCTGTTTCTGGAGCTGGGGCGGCTGTCGCAACTGGGCGACCAGCATTTCAGCGCGGCGTTCCGCGACCTGATCGCGGCCGTCGAGCGCGATTTTCGGGAAGAAGAAGACTTGATGGAGGAAATCGGCTTTCCTTCGCTGGCCAACCACCGCGAACAGCATGCGCGCGTGCTCAGCGGCCTGCACCATGCCTGGGCCGCCGTCGACGAAGGCGACCTGGCACAGGGACGCCACGCGCTGTCGCTGTTGCCGCAATGGCTGATCTTTCACCAGGCCACCATGGACCTGGCCCTGGCCGCGGCGCTGGAACTGGCGCAGCGCCAGCCCCAGTAAGCGCCGTCCGCGCCCGTCCTACAGCAGCAGCACGGCAGCCTGCTCGGGCAGCACGACGCGATAGTGGCCCGGGTATTTGTCTTCGCCATCGAAGATCTTGCAGAACACGGGCTGGTTGATGTCGTTGACGGCCGGCTCGTTCATGGGCAGGGTGGCAATCAGCTGCTCGCCATCCATCAGGCGCAGCGCGCTGCCCGTCTCGGCCGCGCAAAAGGCCAGTGCCTGCACCTCGCTGGCGAACGGCCGCTTGTACCACGGCGTGATGGCCCGCACGGCGCGCCGGGCGTCGTGCAGGACCTGGCCGATGCGCGTGACATTCCATGCGTCGCGCGCGACCGAGGGCTGGATGACGATGTTCGCCGTCAACTCTCCCTTGCCCTTGTTGACGAGGAAAGTACCGTCCTGGGCCGCGATATCGTCATTCAGGGGCACGACGAACACGCCCCCTTCCGACACCTTGATGGGAATCGGCGGGCCATTGCCCTGCAGGGCCACGCGCACGTCGTCGATGGTGGCGCTGAGCTTGGCGGGAATCAGGCGCAAGGCCATGACCACGTTGCCGCTCGACACTTGCCACACCTTCCTGGCCGTCAGGTAGCTGTCGCGGTAGGCCGTGAAACGTATGCGGGGCGGCTTGGCGTCGCCATTGGCCGTGATCGTCACCGTTTGCGGCGGCAACGCTTCCGCCGCAGAGGCGGGCTCGCTGGCCGGCGCGGCGGCGGGCGGCGCGGCCTCGCCGGCGGCGGAGGCCGCAGCACTGGCGCTGGGCGGCGACGCGGGAACAGCCGGCGGCGGCGCGTGCTCCTGGGCCTGGCCCAGCGAGACGACACACCACCACCCTGCACAGGCTATCCATGTACGCATGCAATTCTTTCAAATAGGAAAATATTTTGTCAGCGTCTGCATTATCGCAGAAGCCCCGCCAACGCGCCGCCAACGGCCGGCATGCACTCTTCTGATGCGCACGCTTGCTTAATTGGCAAATAGCCCATATATTGATAATGATTCTTATTCACTAAATGTGACAGGCATCGCACGCACGTCCCTCCCGCGCCCCGCGCCGGAACCGCTATCCGAGCCAGACCCCGGGCCAGCCTCCCGCCATCCCCCAGCTACTGCGCCATGCGCCAGACGAGATAGGAACCCTCACGACTAAAAATATGCCAGGAAAATGATGCAATCGACTACCGTCTTCTCTTCTTCGCGCCAGCCCGCCTTGCGCCCTCTCCCCCGCCTGCTGCCGGCCGTCCTGCTGGCCCTTGCCGCCGGCGCGTCCCTGCCGGCCCGGGCAGCCGATGCCGCGCCAGCCGACGTGACCATCCCCGCCGTCACCGTGCTGGGCCAGTCGACGGCCAGCACGGAAGGCACAGGCTCCTACACGGCGGGCGAGGCGCGCAGCGCCACGCGCATGGACCTGTCCCTGCGCGAAACGCCGCAATCGGTCAGCGTCATCACGCGCCAGCTGCTCGACGACCTGGGCGCCGTGCGCCTGGACCAGGCGCTGGCGCAAACGACGGGCATCCAGGTAGGCCAGAACGACACGGAGCGCACGACGTTTTATGCGCGCGGCTTCGGCATCAACAATATCCAGATCGACGGCATGCCACGGGGCGGCAATGCGCCACTGCAAGATACGATCCTGTACGACCGCATCGAAGTGATCCGTGGCGCCACGGGCCTGATGGGCGGCAAGGGCGACCCGTCGGCCACCATCAACATGGTGCGCAAGCGGCCGACGAAGACATTCCAGGCCAGCGCCGGCCTCATCGTCAGCCGCTGGAACGACCAGCGCCTGGAAGCGGACGTCTCCGGCGCCCTGGACGGGGAAGGCAGCGTGCGCGCCCGCGCCGCCCTGGCCTGGCAAAAGCGCGATTCCTACCTGGACATGTACCACGAACGCAAGACGGTCGGCATGGCCATCCTCGAGGCGGACTTGCGCCCCGGCACCCTGCTGACGGCCGGCGTCGACTTCCAGGACAACCAGCCCACGGGCGCCACCTGGGGCGCCGTGCCCTACTGGAATGCGGACGGCAGCCTGGCGAACTTGCCGCGCAACACCAGTTTCACGACGCCGTGGAGCACCTGGGCCAACCAGCAGCATACCGTGTTCACCTCTCTGTACCAGCGCCTGCCCGGCAACTGGAATCTGCACCTGGGCTATGCGCGCACGGAAAGCACGAACCGCACCACCGTCGCCTACGCGGGCGCGGGCCATCCCGACCCCGCCACGGGCGAAGGCATGCGCCTGTGGACGGGCGCCTGGGGCCCGGGCAAGAGCACCGGCGACAATTTCGACCTGTACGCCAGCGGGCCGTTCATCTTGCTGGGACGCAAGCACACGGCCATCGTCGGCTGGAACGGCGGCAACCAGCGCGCCCGTTCGCTGGGCGGCGAGGCGGAAATCGCCTATCCGGACTTCATCCCCGACTACCGCAGCTGGACGGGCAATATTCCCCGCCCCGTCTTCCACGCGGATGGTTCCCACACGGAAACGGTCACGCGCCTGGCGGGCGCCTACGTGGCCACGCGGCTGAGCCTGGCCGACCCGCTGCACCTGATCATCGGCGCGCGCAGCAGCACCTACCGCACGGACACGCGCAGCTACGATACCCGGGGCGCGTACACGGGCAGCGCCGACTTTGCGGAAACGCGCAATGAAATCACGCCCTACGTGGGCGCCGTGTTCGACCTCAACCGGCATTATTCCGCGTATGCCAGCTTTACCCAGCTGTTCAATCCGCAGACGAGCAAGGACCGCAACGACAAGTTCTTGCCGCCGGAAACAGGCGACAACGCGGAGCTGGGCATCAAGGGCGAATTCTATGAGGGCAAGCTGAACGCGTCGGCCGCCCTGTTCCACACGAAGAAAAAGAACCTGGCGGAACTGGACCGCACGGTGCCGCCCGGCTTCCTGCTGCCCGACGGCAGCCAGGCCATGGTGGCCAACGGCGCCGGCGTCACGGCCAGGGGCATCGAATTCGACGTGTCCGGCCAGCTCACGCCCGCGTGGGAAGTGAGCGGCGGCTACACCTACCTGCATGCGGCCGAGGCGGACGGGCGCCGCGCCGCCACCACGCAGCCGCGCCACCTGCTACGCCTGGCCACCAGCTACCGCTTCGACGGCCAGCTGGACGGCTTGCGGGCGGGCGCCAGCATGACGGCGCAGAGCGCCACCTACAGCGAAGCGTGGTATGGCCGCCCGCCGTCCGGGGACGTCGCCAACATCCCGCAGGCGGGCTACGCGCTGGTCAACGCCATGGCCAGCTATGCGCTCAACAAGCATGCCAGCGTGCAATTGAACGTGGACAACCTGCTGGACAAGAAATACTACCGCAACGTGGGCTTCTTCGACGGCGTGTTCTGGGGCGAACCGCGCAACATCAGCCTGTCCCTGCGCGGCACCTACTGATCACGCTGCAGGGTCGCTGCGCCAGTGCGCGGGCGCCGGCAGGTGGAAGCCTTCCAGCAAGGGTCCGCCCACGGGCGCCAGCACGGCGGCGGCCAGGTGCGCGAACGCGCGCTGCCCGGCCGGCAAGTCGCTGGCGACCAGGCGCAGCGCGCCATCGAGCTGGACGGCGACGGCCCCATCGAACGCCTGCAGGCGGCGGAACAGGTGCTTGCCGCCGCCGCTCCATGCGCCGGCCGCGCGCAGGCGCAGGTCGGCCAGCGCCTCATACAGCTGGCAGGCCACGGCCAGCGCCTCGCCCGGATGCCGGCTGTCGACCAGGTCTTCCAGCAGGGTCGTGATGGCGTAGCGGCGCCGCAGCAGGGTGTCCCCGTCGAGCACGGGCGGCCCTGCCGCATCGATGGCTTGCGCCAGCGCCAGCAGCTGCGCATGGCGCGGGCCGGAGGCAACGATGTTTTCCCCTTCCAGCACCATGCGCGCCAGCGGCACCGTGCCGCCCGGTGCATCCATTTCCTGGCAAAAATACGTGAAGGTGGTCACGTCGTGCGCGAACAGTTCCACCGTGCGCCCCTCGGCCACGATGGTGGAACGCCAGGCGCAGTCGACGTGCTCGAACAGCAGCAGCAGGTCGATGTCGGAAGTGGGCGTCTGCCGGCCCGTGGCGAACGAGCCGCCGATGATGGCCGCCACGGCCGTGGGATACTGCTGCTGCACCAGGCGCGCGGCGATGGCGCGGATGGTGTCGTACGTGGGGATGGTCGTCAAAGCCGGTTCTCCGTGCCGAAAAAACACTATCCTACCCGCAATAGGCAACTGGCTGCCATACGTCCGCCATCCTGCTACACTGGCGCACTCTCATTCAGCACGGCGTTCGCCCAGGCGGCGTGACCAAGGAACAGACATGGAATACGTATGCATGGTGGTGCCCTCGCCCGTGGGCGAGCTGACCCTGGTGGCGCGCGGCGCGGCGCTGGCCGCCATCTTGTGGGAAAACGACAAGCCCAATCGCGTGCGCCTGGGCCAGATGCGCGTCGATGCAGACTGTGCCGTGCTGCAGGAAACGGCGCGCCAGCTGGCGGCGTATTTTGCCGGCACGCTGCAATGCTTCGACGTGCCGCTCGATTTCGCCGGCACGCCCTTCCAGCAGGACGTCTGGCGCGCGCTGCTGACGATACCGTATGGCCAGACGCGCAGCTATGGCGAGATCGCGCGCCAGATCGGCCGCCCTTCCGCCGTGCGCGCCGTCGGCGCCGCCAACGGCAAGAATCCCATCTCCATCATCGCGCCCTGCCACCGTGTCATCGGCGCCACGGGCGAGCTGACGGGCTTTGCGGGCGGCTTGCACGCCAAGGAAACTTTACTGGCGCTGGAAGGCATCGCCCTGTCCAGCGACCGCGAAGCCCTGAAGACGGGCCACGCCCGGCGCCGCGCCAAGCAGGTCGATACGGCGCAGGGCTGCCTGTTTTAGCAGGCGGTCCCGCTCTCCTTGTGGGATACTCGCGCCCTCCGTTCACGCCCAGCCATCCTATGCCCTACCTGTCCATCCTGTTCTTTGCCGTCCTGTATTTGCTGGCTACCTTCTTTTTCCATATTCCCGCCCTGGTCGCCCTCGTGTATGGCGTGCTGAGCATCAGCTGCTTCGTGGCCTATGCCATCGACAAATCGGCCGCCAAAGGGGGCCGCTGGCGCACGTCGGAACGCACCCTGCTGCTGCTGGGATTTCTGTGCGGCTGGCCGGGCGCCGTGCTGGCCCAGCAATGGCTGCGCCACAAGTCGAGCAAGCGCTCGTTCCGCATCCTGTTCTGGATCACCGTCGCCCTCAATATCGGCGCCTTCGCGTACTTCAGCATGCATTACGCGGCGCCGGACATCGGCACGGACGTGGCGCCCATCGAACTGTAGGGCACCAGAAGCGCCCCGCGGCTCACTCGCCCAGCAGGCGCAGCGACTCCAGCCAGTCCGCCTTCCACTCGCGCAGCAGGGGCTGCGTGGCGAAGGCCTTCTTCAGGTGCGCCATCGGCACGCGGTGCACGTCGTGCAGGCCGAACGCCAGCGTCACCGGATGCCACAGGTGGCTGTTCTTGCCGCCGCGCGAATTCTTGCGCACGCGCGCGCCATCGTCGCCAAAGATGCCCACGCCGCTGGCCAGCCCCTTGTCCAGGTCGACCTTGCCCACGCCGGCGAAGGCAAGCAGGATCTGTTCGCGGCCCAGGCCCTTCAGGGCACTGGGCAGGACGACGGGCGCCGCCTTGTCCGCCGCCGCTACATCCGGCTGCGGCTGCTGCAATTCCTTGAGCAAACGCAACAGGTCGCGTTCCTGGAAGTGCAGGCCGTCCAGCGGCACGCGCAAGCCCGGCGCCTTCAGTTCGATGGCGAGGTTGCCCGAATCGCGCGTAAAACGCAGCCAGACGTCGCCCGCGCCCGAGGCCAGGTGCTGCTTGTCGCCAATAAACACGACGGGCGCCGCATAGCGCGTCACGCCATCCTGGAACAGCCCGGCCCATTCCTCGCTGTAGTCGAGCCACACGTACGGCGCGCCGCCCTGCTCCAGCAGGCGCGCCAGGGTCCACGGGGAACCTGTCTGTTCGGCCAGCCAGGCACAAGCGTCAAGGGCGGTAGCGCGGTAAGGCAAAGGGAGGGAGGTCATGGCGGTTCCGTGGATCAAAGTGGAGCGCAGTGTAGCAGACGCCGCCATTGTCCAGCCTGGCATGCGCGGCGGGCGCGCCTTTTTTGCGCGATGTGCTAGGCTGGAAGCATCAGCCCGCGCCATGGCCATCCTGGCCGCATGGCGCACAACCGCGAGGGGATCACCATGCAATCGAGCACCAATGCCGCCACCGCACCCGCACCGCCACCCGAGCGCGATTCGCCCACGCCGACCAGCGAAAGCCACGCCGAGGAAGCCCTCGATGAAGCGCTGAAGGAAAGCTTTCCGGCCAGCGACCCGATCGCCATCGCCACGCCCAAACCTGCCCCCAGGACGCCGGCCTGAGTCCCCTGCCTGTCTTGGGGCACAAGGCCGGTCGCTGAGGTCATGCCAGCAATTTGAATACGCGCACGTCCTGCATCATGCTGTCCGCCTGCTCCTGCATGCTGGCCGCTGCCGCTGCTGCCTGCTCGACCAGGGCGGCGTTCTGCTGGGTCACCGCATCCATCTGGCTGATGGCCTGATTCACCTGTTTGATGCCATCGTTCTGCTCATTGCTGGCGACGGCGATTTCCCCCATGATGCCCGCCACCTGCTGGACCGAGGACACGATTTGCTTCATCGTGCCGCCCGCTTCATCGACCAGATTGCTGCCAAGCTCGACTTTTTCGACCGATTCGGCAATCAGCTGCTTGATCTCTTTGGCGGCATTGGCGGAACGTTGCGCCAGGGCGCGCACCTCCGATGCGACGACAGCAAAACCACGCCCCAGTTCTCCGGCGCGCGCCGCTTCCACCGCCGCATTCAGGGCCAGAATATTCGTCTGAAACGCGATGCCATCGATCACGGAAATGATCTCGACGATACGGTTCGAGCTGTCCTTGATCGATATCATGGTCGCGACGACACGCTCGACCACCTGCCCGCCCTGCACCGCAACCGCTGAAGCCGACAAAACCAGTTGATTGGCTTGCTGGGCGCTTTCGGCATTCTGCTGCACCGTGCTGGTCAATTGCTGCATCGCCGACGACGTTTGCTCCAGTGCACCGGCCTGAGCCTCCGTTCTGGCCGAGAGGTCCAGATTGCCGGCAGCAATTTCCTGCGAGGCTGTCGAAATGGTTTCAGTACCGCCACGCACACGGCCCACCGTATGACGCAGGCTCTCCGTCATGCTTTTCAGAGCACGCATCAGTTCGCCCGGCTCGTCGCGATAGTCGGTCGCGATATGGCTGCGCAGGTCACCGGACGCGACAATGCGGGCAAGGTGCACGGCGTCCTGCAGTGGCTTGGTAATACTCTTGCTGATGAGCACAGCCACCACGATTGCCGTCCCCAGCGAGAGCAGCAGTATCGCCAGCAGCAAGCTGCCCGCCACCGTGATGCGCGCGCCCGATTCCGCCTCTATCGCCGACGCGCGTTGGGTGGTCAACTCGACCAGTTGCTTGATGGCCTGCAGATGCCGGGCGTAACTCGTCGTCATTTTTTTCATGGCAACGGCGGCGCCAGCCTTGTCCTGCGCCTCGATTGCGGGAATGAACTGTTGCAGTGCAACCGTATAGAAGTCCAGCGCCGGCGCATGCGCCTTGTTCAGCAACAGCCCGGCGATATCGGCATCCAGCGTCTCCCCTTTCCAGAATGCATGGCGTTCATCGTAATCATGCTTGAGCGTCTTGAATTGGGCGATCAACTGCGCCTGTTCGGCACGATCCTCGGCCGCCAGCAGCTGAAAACTGACCAGGTACGATTCCAGTATGTACTCCGGCGGTGGCAACACGTCCGCAATCAGATCCTTGCTTTGCACAATTTTCTGATAGACAGGGCCGTTCACTTTCCATTCTTGCAGAGTCTTGAACGACCATAGGCCATAGAGGATGAAACCGACTGAAAAGATCACAATCAGCACAGCCAGGCGGTGCGTTAGTTTGAGTCCTCTTAGCATACTCATGATGTTTTCCTTAGATTAACTATGCTTGCCTCTGGTTCAGCGGCCGAGGCGGCACTACTCGCGCACGGATGGCAGGCGCTCGGCCGACGCCGCGACAACTTACCAAAACGTCATTCTATTTTTTTGACAGGCAACTTATTTTACATCCAATTTTGACAATTTAGTGCGAATTTAATTAAAATTCACAAAAATTAAAATAAAAAACACAAAAAACATAAATTTATGCAAGGGGCCGTGACATCGGCGTGAAAACAAGTTCTAGCGCTTCCCTCCCCTGCGCGCGGCTGCCGCGAACGGCCGGACCGGGCGTTGGAGATGCAGGGGCGGGCGGCGGGTGCGGCGGGGAGCAGTGAAGTTCTGGCGCTACGGCAACGCGTTCCGTGTTGGCCGCACAACGCCTTTCGCCGCGCCCCACAGCATGCTGATTGCGGTGCTTGCTTTCGGGAAATGTGGAAAACCATAGAAAATCCCCGCCGGGCAGCGATGGCAAAACCATCGCGCCGGGCGGGGCCAGTCAAGCCGGCACGCGCTTACTTGAGCGTGTCGCGGTACTGCTCGGGCGTCGTGTCGCCATCGGCGATTTCGTACCACATCGCATTGAGCACGGCGAAGGTCGCCGCCAGCGGCAGACCCAGTATCCAGGCGAAATACCACATAGTTAATTCCTTTCGTAAATTCTTAGTAGGCGTGACCGCTGTCGTCGGCAATGGCCTTGCCGTCAACCTTGCCCCACAGCACTTTGTACACCCAGGTGGTGTACGCCACGATGAGGGGGATGAAGACGGCCGTGACGACCAGCATGATGAACAGGGTCAGGTGGCTGGACGAGGAATCCCACACCGTCAGGCTGGCGCGCGGGTCGATCGACGATGGTAGGATGAACGGGAACATGGCCGCGCCCACGCTGAGGATGATGCCGGCGATGCTGGCCGCGCTGGCCAGCAAGGCAGGCACTTCGCGGCGCGCGCGCAGGAAGGCGAAGGCCAGCAAGGGTCCCAGCAAGCCCAGCGCCGGTGCGATCCACGTCCACGGATGGGCGGCGAAGTTGAGGAACCAGGCGCCCACGTGCACTTCCGCCGTTTTCAGCAGCGGATTCGACGGGCCATCGACCAGCACCGTACTGGTGAAGCGGTAGCCATCGACCCACAGCCACAGGGCCACGCCGGCCAGCGCGTACAGCACGACGGTCGCGATGGCCGCCACGCTGCCGTAGTTGCGCGAACGGTCCGCCACGGCGCCGTCCGTTTTCACTTGCAGCCAGGTGGCGCCATGCATCACCAGCATGGCCACCGAGACGAGGCCGCACAGCAGGGCGAACGGGTTGAGCAGCGCGAAGAAGCTGCCGTCATAGAAGATGTGCATGTCCGGCGAGAAACGGAACGGCACGCCTTGCAGCACGTTGCCGATGGCCACGCCGCAGATCAGCGCTGGCACGAAGCCGCCCACGAACAGGGCCGCGTCCCAGCGGGCGCGCCAGCGGGGATCTTCGCGCTTGCTGCGGAACTTGAAGGCCACGGGACGGATGATCAGCGCCACGAGGATGACGAACATGGCCAGGTAAAAGCCCGAGAACGAGACGGCGTACAGCTGCGGCCAGGCGGCAAAGATGGCGCCGCCGCCGAGGATCAGCCACACCTGGTTGCCTTCCCACACGGGACCAATGCTGTTGATGATGACCCTGCGCTCGAGGTCCGTCTTGCCGGCGAAGGGCAGCAAAATGCCCGTGCCCAGGTCGAAGCCGTCCGTGATGGCAAAACCGACCAGCAGCACGCCGATCAGCAGCCACCAGATCAGGCGCAGGGTTTCATACGAAATCATTTCATGCAAAATCATGGTCTGCCCTCCTTAGGCGTGTTGGGTACGAATGGCCGGGGACGCAGGCACGGGGGCCGGCGCCGTCTCTTGCGGCCCCTTGCGGATGGCCTTGAGCAGCAGCTTCATTTCGATAATCAACAGCACGGTATAGATGGCGGCAAAGCCGGCGATGGTGATCAAGAGGGTTGTCGCGCCCAGGTTGGACACGGCCACGGCCGTCGGCAGCACGCCTTCGATGACCCACGGCTGGCGGCCCACTTCGGCCACGATCCAGCCCGCCTCGATGGCCACCCACGGCAGCGGAATGGCGAACACGGCCAGCTTCAGCAGCCAGCGGTGCTTGTCCAGCGTGCGGCGCGTCGACAGCACGAAGAAGGTACCCATCAGCAAGATGAAGAACATGCCCAGGCCCACCATCACGCGGAAGGACCAGAACAGGGGCGCCACGGGCGGCACGGTATCGAGCGCGGCCTTGCGGATCTGCTCGGGCGTGGCCTGGCGCGGATCGTCGACATAGCGTTTCAGCAGCAGGGCATAGCCCATGGACTGGCCTTTCGACTCGAACACGTCCTTCGCCTCTTGCGGCACGGGGCTGCCCGGCGCCACGCTGCGGATGGTCTGCAGCGCGTCGTAGGCCTTGATGCCGTCCTGGATCAGCAGCTCGCCGCGGTCGACCAATTGCTCGATGCCGGGGATTTCCGTCGTCAACGAGCGCGTGCCGATCAAGCCCATCACCATGGGGATGTGCACGGCGTAATGCGTCTCGCGCGCTTTAGCGTCGGGAAAACCGAAGGCCGTGAAGGCGGCCGGGGCCGGCTCCGTGGTCCACATGGCTTCGATGGCGGCCAGCTTCATCTTCTGGTGTTCCGACGACAGGTAGCCGCTTTCATCGCCCAGCACCACCACCGACAGCGAGGCGGCCAGGCCGAACGAGGCGGCCACCGTCATCGAGCGCTTGGCCAGCTGCACGTGGCGGCCTTTCAGCAAATACCAGGCGGAAATCCCCAGCACGAACACCGCCGCCGCCGTATAGCCGGCCGATACCGTGTGCACGAATTTTGCCTGTGCCACGGGATTGGTCAGCACGGCACCGAAATCGCTCACTTCCATGCGCATGGTCTGCGGGTTGAAGGCCGCGCCGACGGGATTTTGCATCCAGCCGTTGGCGATCAGGATCCACAGGGCCGAGAAGTTCGAGCCGATGGCCACCAGCCAGGTGGTCACCAGGTGGCCCCGCTTCGACAGCTTGTCCCAGCCGAAGAAGAACAGGCCGACGAAGGTCGCCTCCAGGAAGAAGGCCATCAAGCCTTCGATGGCCAGCGGCGCGCCGAAAATGTCGCCCACATAATGGCTGTAGTAGCTCCAGTTCATGCCGAACTGGAATTCCATGACGATGCCCGTCGCCACGCCCATGGCAAAGTTGATGCCGAACAAGACACCCCAGAACTTGGTCATGTCGCGCCAGATGGGTCGGTTGGTCATCACGTAGACCGTCTCCATGATGGCGAGGATCACTGACAGGCCCAGCGTCAGCGGAACAAATATAAAGTGGTACAGAGCTGTCAGCGCAAACTGCAGTCTGGATAAAGCGACAATATCGAAGTCCATATGATTTCCTTGGTGTTTCCCTGCTGTAATTGTAAACTTGGTATCTATCTGATGCTGTTCGATTGGCGCCGGTGTTGTAAAGTTGTCAGGCAGCGCCGCCTGCGTCTCCTCTATTCTTCAATCGTTGCGCAAGCCGGCCAACGCCGCCTCGAAGGCCGCGGTGCCGCGCCGCGCGTCGCCCACGATGCGGCCGTCGCGCAGGCTCACCAGCCGGTCCGCCAGCGCCGCTTCGCGCCGCAAGTGGGTTGCGATCAGCAAGCTGCGCCCTTCGCTGCGCGCGCGCAGGCGCTGCAGGACATCGACCGCCGTCCGTGCATTGAGCGCCTCGGTGGCCTCGTCCAGCAGCCATAAATCTGATTCATGCAGGAACAGGCGCGCCAGCGCCAGGCGCCGCGCCTGCCCGCCCGACAGGCCCAGGCCGCCCTCGCCCAGCATAGTGTCGAGGCCGCCCGCGAAGGCCCGCACCTCGTCCTCCAGGCCGGCCGCGTGCAGCGCCTGCCACAGGCGCGCGTCGCTGGCGGACGGGTCGGCCAGGCGCAGGTTGTCGCGCACGCTGTCCTGGAATAATTCGGTACGCTGGGTAAACAGGCAGGCGCGCCCCGCATGGACCGTGCCCGCCAGCGGCGCCAGCTCGCGCGCGGCAATGGCCAGCAAGGTGGACTTGCCCGCGCCGCTGGGACCGATCAAGGCCACGCGCTCGCCGGCGCCGATATGCAGGGAGATATCGTGCAGGATGGCCAGCCGGCTGCCCGCATGCGCGGCGCTGACATGTTCCAGATGCAGGCCCGGCGCCGCGTCTACGGGCGGCGCGGCAAGGTCTTGCCGGTCCAGGCGCGGCGCCAGGCGGCGCATGGCCAGCAGCATGCGTCCCGCTTCCAGTGCGCCGCGGCGCAGTCCCGCAAACGGTTCCACGGCCGTCAGGGCGACCAGCAGGGCCAGCGCGGCCAGCGGCACGTCCAGCGCCTGCTGCTGCACCAGCGCGGCCACGGCCAGCAGCACGCCGGAAAGTAGCGCGCTGCCGGCCACGCCATACGCGGCGCCGGCGGACGTTTCCAGGCGCTGCAGGGCAACATCGGCGTACGCCAGCGAGCGGTCTATCTGCGCCAGCGCGGCGCACTGGGCATCGATGCGTCCGGCCATCACCAGGTCCGTCTGGCCCGCCACCAGGTCGATGGTGCCGGAGCGCAATTTTTCGATGGCGCGCGAGCGCACGATGGCGGGGCGGCGCGCGCGGCGGGCCACCAGCCAGCCGATGCCGCCGCCGGCGGCCAGCAGCCATGCGGCCACGCCGACACCCAGCTGCCACCGCATGACGCCCAGCGCCACGCCCGCCAGCAGGGCCGCGCACAGGGCCGTGAAGGCGGGCACCAGCAGGCGCAGATACAGCGATTCGAGGGCGTCGATGTCGGCCGTCAGGCGGAACAGCAGCTTGGCGGGCTGGCGCAGCAGGCGGCTGGCCGCCTCGGGACGCGACCAGCCACGGAACAGCTGCACGCGGATATGCGCCAGCGCGGCAAACGTGGCGTCGTGCGTGACGAGGCGCTCCGCGTAGCGCGAACCCGTGCGGCCGATGGCCAGCAGGCGGATGCCGGCCGATGGTCCGAATACGTCGAAGACGATGGCCGTCGAGGCGTGCAGGCCGGCAACCGAGGTGGCCGTGATGAACCAGCCGGACAGGCCCAGCAAGGCCATGCCGGCCACCGCCGTCAGGGCCGCCAGCACGGCGCCCGCGATCAGCTTGCCGGGTTGGGCCAGCAGCAACTGGCGCAGGACGGGATTGAGTAGCCGTGAATTGTTCATGCGCGCAACTCCTGTGACTGCGCCCGGGCATCGACCAGCACGGTGCGCTGCAGGCGGCCGGCCAGCACGGGGTCGTGCGTGGCGACAAGCATCGTCTTGCCTTGCGCCAGGGCCAGCAGGGCATCCGTCACGCGGGCCGCCGTTTCGCTGTCCAGGTGGGCAGTCGGCTCATCGACGAGCAGCACGTCCGCATGCGGATGCAGGGCCACGCGGGCCAGGGCCAGGCGCACGGCTTCGCCGCCCGACAAACCCTGCCCCCCGTCGCTGAGCATGACGGCCGGCTGCGCCTGCGCCACCTGTGCCAGGTCGGCCAGGTGCAGCGCCTGCGTGACTTGCGCGGTGCTGGCGTCCGCGCGGCCCAGGGTCACGTTCTGGCTGACGGAAGCGGCAAACACGTGGGGCCGCTGGCCCATCCACGCCATGCGCTGGCGCAAGGTGTTCACGCTGGCATCGTTCAGGCGCACGCCGCCGATGCGGATCTCGCCGCCGCCGGCAGGCAGCAGGCCGGCCAGCAAGGATAACAAGGTGGTCTTGCCCGCGCCGCTGGCGCCCAGCAGGGCCACGTGTTCGCCGGGACGCACATGCAGGTCGAAGCCGTCGAACACGGGCGCCTCGCCGGGATGGGCAAACGATAATTGATGAATGTCAATGCCAGGCGCCGCTGCCACAGCCATGGCGGCGGCGGAAACGGCGGCGACAGCCACCTGGGCGCCGGGCAGCGGCACGCCATCGGCCGCCAGGTCGTGCAGGCCGGCCAGGCCCGCTTCGCCGGCCGCCTTGTCGTGCCAGACGGCGGCCAGTTCGCGCAGCGGCTCGAAGAAGGCGGGCGCCAGCAGCAGGATGAACAGGCCTTGCCCCAGGCTCAGCTCCCTGCCCCAGGTGCCGAAATGAATGCTGCCCAGGAGGGAAAAACCGATGTAGGCGGCCACCATGGCGACACCAAGGGCGGAAAACAGTTCCAGCACGGCGGACGATAAAAAGGCGATGCGCAAGACCACCATCGTGCGCCGGCGCACGGATTGCGACGAGGCAGCGAGCCGTTCGGCCGTGGCGTCGACGGCGCCCAGCGCGCGCAGGGTGGCCAGGCCGCGCAGGCGGTCCAGCAGAAAGGCGTTCATGCTGCCCATTTCCACCATCTGCGCGCGGCTGGCCGCCTGCGCGCCCATGCCCACGAGGGCCATGAAGACGGGAATCAGCGGTGCGGCGATGAGCAGGATCAGGGCGGCGATCCACGACAGGGGCGCCACCACGGCGAGGATGACGAGCGGCACGAGCAGCACCTTCCAGCGCGCCGGCCGGTAGCGCACCAGGTAGGGCACGATGGCCTCGGCCTGCTCGGCCATGACGCTGGCCGCCTGGCCCGACTGGGCGCGCTGGCGGTCCAGCGGCGAACGGCGGGCCAGCGCCTGCGCCACATGCGCGCGCAGGGTCGACAGGTGGGCGCGCGCCGCGCCGTACATGCGCCGCGCGCCCCACGCCTCGGCCGCGGCCCTGAGCACGCCCAGCAGCAACACGCCGGCCGCCGGCGCCAGCGCGGCGCGCCAGCCGGCGCCATCGAACATGGCTTGCACAGCCCGTGCCAGCAAGGCCGCCTGGGGCAGCCACAGCAAGGCGGCGCTCCCCTGCACCAGGCTGGCAATACGGGGAAGGACAAAGCGGGGCAAGGACAAGGGGGCAGTCGACATATTTTATACTTCTTGAGTTTTCAGAATTTTCTGTAAATTCGATTTTTTGTATAATACTGCGAAACATGACATATATCAATTGACCCGGCCAGTATGCCGTGAAAAAATCCAAACACTTATGAAAACTCAAAATATCCAAATGACGCCGCTGATCCTGACCTTCGTCAGCCATTTTGGCGAGATGGGCAGTCGCTGGGGCTTCAACCGCACCGTGGGCCAAGTGTACGCGCTGCTGTTTGTCGCCGAGCATCCCCTGCACGCGGATGAAATTGCGGAGCACCTGAGTTTTTCGCGCTCGAACGTGAGCATCGGCCTGAAGGAATTGCAGGGCTGGGGCCTGATCCGCCAGTCGCGCATTCCCGGCGACCGGCGCGAGTATTTTTCCTCGCTGGGCGATGTCTGGCAAATCTTCCGCGTGGTGGCCGCCGAGCGGCGCCGCCGCGAAGTGGCGCCCACCCTGACGGTGCTGCGCGAATCGCTGCTGGCGCCGGCCACGGAAGCCGTGGACCAGTACGCGCAGGAGCGCATGCGTGAAATGTATGAACTGGTTGACCTGGCCAATACCTGGTTCGACGACTTGCAGCGCCTGTCGCCCGAATCGATGGCGCAGTTGATGAAAATGGGTGCCAAGGTACAGAAATTGCTCAACGCCAAGGATCGCCTGTTCGGCGTCGGCAACAACAGCGACTGACCCCCTCCCCTGCGCTACAGACAGCCGCCGGCACGGCCCGGCGCGGATAGCCACGCCCCCTACCCCGCCTCGCCGGCTCAATCGGACATAGCCGTATGCGATGTTATCAACTTTGCCAATAGCATTATTTAAATTGTATTAATTTATATCAAGACTAAGCTTGCATATGCGTACTCACTACGCGCAGCAAACTGGCAATGGGATGACCTCCCCGGCATGCAGGGATGCGTCCCGACGCAATGAAGCGACTGTCTCAAGCACAAGGGGATTTCCATGAAAAACATCAAGAGCATTACACTCAAGACATCCATGCTGGCAGCAATAGCCGTCCTGGCCGGCACGGCGCAAGCGGCCACGTGGGTGGACGTGGGACCGGCCAGCGGTTTCGTCATCGCCGGCAGCACCGTGACCTACTCGCCATCGCCGGCGCTGCAGGTAAAGTATTATGACGATAATCTGGTGCCGCAGAGTCCCTCCGACATCCAGGGCTATATCAATGGCGTGTTCGGCACCAGCCTGGGCGCCGCCGTCTCGTTTTGCGACAATCCCACCTCGGGCTGCACCGCCGGCACCACGGCCGGCCTGAGCGGGGGCGTCAACTCCTATACGAGCGCGGCCGCCTATGACTACCTGGCCATCCACTTCGGCCAGGGCGAGCTGGTATTCCACTGGGCCACGCCCGTGGCTGCCGGCAGCACCTTCACGGTGGCGGGCCTGCCCAAGGACCTGAGCAACTACAGGGCCTTCACTTCCGCCGTGCCGGAACCTGAAACCTATGCCATGCTGCTGGCCGGCCTGGGCTTGCTGGGCTGGATGGCGCGGCGCCGCCCGTCGTGACAGGCACGGCGCGCTGACGGCGCCAGCCATTTTTACGGCGCATAGACGCCGCGACGCCTTCTTTTTACGGCGCATTGATACCTCTCCCGCTATGCTCGATAACATCATCGATCATGCGGGAGAGCATGCATGCACAAGCCACCATTCCAGACGCGCACGCGACTGCCCGTGCGCGAACGGCTGCGTCTGACGCAGCTGGCGCGCAAGAGAATGCGGCCGCTATGGTCCGCGCTGTTGCGCGCGCCGCCGCTGCTGTATTTGCTGAGTGAGGTATTGTTTGCGCAGCCGTGAAGCGGCACGCAGGGAAATGGCCAGTATGAAACTGGTCCGCCCAGAGGGAATCGAACCCCCATTCACGGTTTAGAAGACCGTTGTCCTATCCGTTGAACGATGGGCGGAAAGGTGCAGTATTTTAATCCATGCGCGTCAGCAATGAAATGGCTGCGCGGAATAGAAAACGGGCTGTCATCTCTGACAGCCCGCTTATGACTTTGGTCGGAGTACAAGGATTCGAACCTTGGACCCCCTGGTCCCAAACCAGGTGCGCTACCGGGCTGCGCCACACTCCGAAGACAAGATAATAACGCCCCCACCCAATTTCGTCAATTGCCCCAGGCGAATTAGATGGAAATAACTATCGCGTCTGCTTGAAGAGGCTTGCTGAAAACGTTCAGGGCAAGGCGGGCAAGGCCGCCGTGGCCCTTTTCAGGCGGCAACCTTATCGGCGATGCGGCGCGCCATGCTCTCGGCCTTCTCCTTGTCCTTCGCTTCCACCATCACGCGGATCAACGGTTCGGTGCCCGAAGCGCGGATCAGCACGCGGCCCGTGTCGCCCAGCTCGGCCTCGACTTTTTCCTTCTCGGCCACCATGGCGGCGTTCTTCTGCCAGTCGAAACCGGGCGCCACGCGCAGGTTGATCAGGGTCTGCGGGAACAGCACCAGTTCGGCCAGGCATTGCTGCAGGCTCTGGCCACTGCGCTTGAGCGCGGACAACACCTGCAGCGCGGAGACGATGCCGTCGCCCGTCGTGTGCCTGTCCAGGCACAGCAGATGGCCGGAACCTTCGCCGCCCAGTATCCAGCCCTTTTCCTTCATCACTTCCAGCACGTAGCGGTCGCCCACCTTGGCGCGGGCGAAACCGATGCCCTGCTGCTTGAACAGCACTTCCAGCGCCATGTTCGTCATCAGGGTGCCCACGGCGCCAGCCACGGGGCCTGTCGCCAGGCGGTCCTTGACCATGACGTACAACAACTCGTCGCCGTTATACAGGCGGCCCGTGGCGTCGCACATGATCAGGCGGTCGGCGTCGCCGTCGAGCGCGATGCCCAGGTCCGCGCCGTGCTCGACGACGGCTTCGGCCATGGCCTTTGTTGCCGTGGCGCCGAAGCCCGCGTTGATGTTGAAGCCGTCCGGCTTGTTGCCGATGGCAATGACTTCCGCGCCCAGTTCATGGAACACGTGCGGGGCGATATGGTAGGCGGCGCCGTGGGCGCAATCGACGACGATCTTCAGGCCACGCAGGTCCAGCTCGTTCGGGAAGGTGCTCTTGCAAAATTCGATGTAACGGCCCTGGGCGTCATCGAGGCGCTTGGCGCGGCCCAGCTTGTCCGACGGCACGCAGGCCATGGGCGCATCGAGCGCCGCCTCGATTTCCAGCTCCACGCTGTCGGGCAGCTTGGTGCCCTGGCCGGAAAAGAACTTGATGCCGTTGTCCTGGTAGGGATTGTGCGAAGCGGAAATGACCACGCCGGCCGACAGGCGCAGCGCCCGCGTCAGGTAGGCGATGGCCGGCGTCGGCATGGGCCCCGCCAGCATCACGTCCACGCCGGCGGCCGACAGGCCCGCTTCCAGCGCCGCTTCCAGCATGTAGCCGGAAATGCGCGTGTCCTTGCCGATCAGCACAGTCGGATGCGCCTTGCCGCCTTGCGACTTGGCCAGCACCGTGCCGGCAGCGTAGCCGAGGCGCATGACGAAATCGGGAGTGATCGGGGCGGCGCCCACCAGGCCACGGATGCCATCGGTACCAAAATATTTACGCGTCATAGTCTTTCTCTTTTTGTTGTTTATATTGAATCTTACAGGCTCAGTGCGCCATGCGCCAGACCTTCAGGGCATCGACGGTTTCCGCGACATCATGCACACGGATAATTTCTGCACCTTGCGCTACCGCAGCCAGGGCGCCGGCGATGCTGCCGGCCAGGCGCTGCCCGACGGGACGGCCCGTGACGGCGCCGACCATGGACTTGCGCGACAGGCCGGCCAGCACGGGCAAGTCCAGCTCGCTGCGCAGCTGGCGCGTGGCGCGCAGCAAGGCGTAATTCTGTTCCACCGTCTTGCCAAAACCGAAGCCGGGATCGACGCACAAACGCTCGCGGGCGATGCCGGCCGCCACCATGGTGTCGACCCGTTCGCGCAGGAAGGCGATGACTTCGCGCACCACGTCTTCGTACTGCGGCTGCTGCTGCATGGTTTCCGGCACGTTTTGCATGTGCATGATGCACAGGGCGCAATCGCTGCCCTGCACGGCCTCGATGGCGCCCGGCGCGCGGAAACCGTTGATATCGTTGATCATGTCGGCGCCGGCCAGGATGGCTTCGCGCATCACTTCGGGCTTGTAGGTATCGACGGACAGGGGCTTGCCGCAGTCGCGCAAGGCGTACAGCACGGGCATGACGCGCGCAAGCTCCTCGCGCAGCGGCAGCGGCGGCGCGCCGGGGCGGCTCGATTCGCCGCCGATGTCGAGGATGTCGGCGCCGTCAAGCATCATCTGCTCCGCGCGCGACAGGGCAAATTCCAGGTGCTGGTACTGGCCTGCGTCGGAAAAGGAGTCAGGCGTGATGTTGAGGATACCCATCACCAGCGCCTGCGCGCCCGACAGGTTGAAGCCGAAACGGCCGAATTGCAAATAGTGTCGCATTTGAAACTTTATAGTCATCAAGGAAACCTGGGGCGCCAACGAAAAAGGGCAAGGATCGCTCCTTACCCTTCGATTTCACGCCACCAATCAGGCGGTGGTCGCTATCAGGCTGGCGCCGTCACGTTCGGCGAGATGCCGCCCGTGCCGCTGTCGCCCGCATTGCGGCGCGGCGGGATGACTTTCGGTGGACGCGGCTCCAGGCCGGCCATGATGTCATTGATTTGCTCTGCATCGATGGTTTCCCATTCCAGCAAGGCCTTGGTCATCATTTCCACCTTGTCGCGGTTGCTTTCCAGCAAGGTACGCGCCAGGGCGTATTGCTTGTCGAGGATGTTGCGGATTTCAGCGTCGACCTTTTGCTGGGTCGCTTCCGAGATCGTCTTCGTGGCGCCACCGAAGAAACCTTCGTTTTCGCTGTCTTCGTAGACCATCACGCCCATGCTGTCGGACATGCCGAAGCGGGTCACCATGGAGCGGGCCAGCTTGGTGGCGCGCGAGAAGTCGTTCGAAGCGCCCGTGGACATCTGGCCCACGAAAATCTCTTCGGCAATACGGCCGCCGAACAGGATGGAAATTTCTTCCAGCATCTTGTCCTTGTAGGCGGACAGGTTGTCGTGTTCCGGCAGCTGCCACGTCAGGCCCAGGGCCCAGCCGCGCGGCATGATCGTTACCTTGTGCACGGGATCGGCCTTCGGCAGCAGCTTGGCGACGACGGCGTGACCGGACTCATGGTAAGCCGTATTGCGGCGCTCTTCCTCGCGGATGATCATCGATTTACGCTCGGGACCCATGTAGATCTTGTCTTTCGCGTCTTCGAAGTCGATCATTTCCACCAGGCGCTTGCTGCGGCGCGCGGCGAACAGGGCCGCTTCGTTGACCAGGTTGGCCAGGTCCGCGCCCGAGAAGCCGGGGGTGCCGCGGGCCAGGATATCGGCTTTCACGTCGGTACCGATAGGCACCTTGCGCATGTGCACGTTCAAGATCTGTTCGCGGCCGCGGATATCGGGCAAGCCGACGGACACCTGGCGGTCGAAACGGCCCGGACGCAGCAGCGCCTTGTCGAGCACGTCGGCGCGGTTGGTGGCGGCCACGACGATGACGCCGGAGTTCGCCTCAAAACCGTCCATCTCGACCAGCAGCTGGTTCAGGGTCTGTTCGCGCTCGTCATTGCCGCCGCCCATGCCGGCACCGCGGTGGCGGCCGACAGCGTCGATCTCATCGATGAAAATGATGCACGGCGAATGCTTTTTCGCGTTTTCGAACATGTCGCGGACACGGCTGGCGCCCACGCCGACGAACATTTCCACGAAGTCGGAACCGGAAATCGAGAAGAACGGCACCTTGGCTTCGCCGGCGATGGCGCGCGCCAGCAGGGTTTTACCCGTGCCCGGAGGACCGACCATCAGCACGCCGCGGGGAATGCGGCCGCCCAGTTTCTGGAACTTGCTCGGGTCCTTGAGGAAATCGACCACTTCGTTGACTTCTTCCTTCGCTTCGTCGCAACCGGCGACGTCGGCGAAGGTGACGGTGTTGCTGGCTTCATCCATCATGCGTGCCTTCGACTTGCCGAACGAGAATGCCCCGCCCTTGCCGCCGCCTTGCATCTGACGCATGAAGAAGACCCACACGCCGATCAGCAGCAGCATGGGGAACCAGGAAACAAAAATAGTTTGCAGGAATGACGCTTCCTCGGGCGGACGCACGTCGAAATGGACGCCATTGTCACGCAGGTCGCCGATCAGGCCCTTGTCGAGGGTGGTGGCGGTGGTACGCACCTTGGTGTCGTCCATCAGCTTGGCGGTGATCGACGAACCTTCGATCACGACATCCTTGACGCGCTTGGCTTTGACTTCATCCAGCAAATCGGAATAAGCGATGGCCTTGCTGCCGCCTGTGGCGCCATGACTGTCGAATTGCTTGAACAGCATGAACAACAGCAGCAATACGACTACCCAGATGGCAGATTTGGAAAACATGTTATTCACGAAGACTCCTTGGATGCAGTGCGCATCTCTTTACCTATAGCTAGAAACACGATTTTACTCGCAATAAGCGGGCCGTGCCAAAGCCCGCCGATCCGTGCGCGCGAAAAAACCGCGTTCACGCAAAAAAGTGCAGTATAAACAATTTAGGCTTTTACGCCATTGCCGCCAGCGCACTTCTCGTTCCCATGTGCGGATTCGGCCTTAAATATCAAGGGCGGAATCGTCTTCTTCCACGGCATTTTTCAGCGGATTCTTGATTCCACGTCCCATCAGGAAGATTTCCGAGGATTTATCGCGGCTGGCCTTGGGCTTTTTCTGCACCACGACCTTGAATTCGGCGCGGAATTTCTCCACGATCTGGCTGAAACCCATGTCTTTAAAGCATTTCACCAGCAAGACGCCCGATGGTTTCAAATGCAGTTGCGAAAATTCGATGGCCAGGTCGATCAGGTGCTCCATGCGCGCGGCATCCGCCGTGGCGATGCCCGACAGGTTGGGCGCCATGTCCGACAGGACCAGGTCGACCTTGCGCCCCTGCAACACCACTTCCAGCTGGCGCAGCACGCGCGCCTCGCGGAAGTCGCCCTGGATGAAGTGGAAATCGGCGATCGGCTCCATTTCGAGCATGTCCAGGCCAATCAAGGTACCATTGACCCCGCCGCCGTCCTTGCCGGCCAGCTTGCGCCGCGTGTACTGGGCCCAGCTGCCAGGAGTGCAGCCCAGGTCGACAATCACCTGGCCAGGTTTGATCAGTTTCTCGTCTTCATCGATTTCTTTCAGCTTGTATGCTGCCCGGGCGCGGTAGCCCTCTTTTTGCGCCAACTTCACATAAGGATCATTTATGTGGTCGTGCAACCAGTTTTTGTTTAATTTCTTCTTTGCCATTCGCGTAGAATACTGCTTTTAAGGGAATTACTAAATATTATTATGCTAAAACTTACACCCGTAGAGCGCAGCGCACTGCGCGCCGAAGCACACGCGCTGAAGCCTATCGTCATCATTGGCGAAGCGGGCTTGACACCTGCTGTCCTCAAAGAGATCGACCTTGGCCTGGATTCGCACGGCCTGATTAAAGTCCGCGTGTTCGGCGACGACCGCGAAGCCCGCGTCGGAATGTACGATACGATTTGCGGCAATCTCGGCGCCGCCCCGGTACAACATATTGGCAAACTGCTGGTAATCTACCGTCCGAAAAAAGAAGTGGTTAAGGAGAAGGTCAGCGCCGGCAAAGGCATGCGCGAAGTGACCATCGTCAAGGCCAGCGCCAGCGGTACCAAGCGCCCCAGCGTGACGAAAGTCATGATCAAAGGCAATGAGCGCGTCACCGAAGGCGGTTCCATCAAGCGTGCCAAGCCACGTCAGAAGAGCGCCAAGAAAAGCGCACTGGGCAGCAAGTAAGCCTGTTCACCCGGCCACCGCAAGGCGGCCGGGCTTGAAACGAGAAGCGGAGCACGGGATATCCCCTGCTCCGCTTTTTTCATGCACACTTTACTTACATCAAGTTACTGTTGTTTCCAGATCAATACGCCCGCCAGCACGCTCTGCACGGCAAAGATCAGGGTCGATACGCCATGCAGCAGGCCGAAGCGGCTGCGCATGGCCTCGTCCATGAGGCCCGACGGCGCCTGCGCCTTGAGTTCGGCCATCAGCGGCGTGATGCCGAAATGGCTGAGCAGCGCGCACACGAGCATGGACAGCACCAGCGCGCCCAGCAGGCGGCGGCGCTTCAGTTCCAGCGCGCCGGGGCTCCATTGCAGCAAGGCCAGCAATACCAGCGCGCAGGCGATGGACAGCCACGCCTCGGCGCGGAACATGCTGCCGGCGATGTTGCCTGCCAGCACGCGGTCGCTCAGCGTACCGAACAGGGTGGGCGCCACGATGAAGCCGATGGTCCACAGGCTGCCCGCCCACAGGGTGGCAACGAGGATGCGCACGCGCGTCAGCATCAGATGTACAGTACTTCCAGGATTTCGTATTCGCGCGGGCCGGACGGCGCCTGCACTTCCACCACGTCGCCGGCGTACTTGCCGATCAGCGCGCGGGCGATCGGCGACGTCACGGACACCTTGTTCATTTTCAGGTCGGCTTCATCGAGGCCGACGATCTGGTACGTGACTTTCTGGCCCGATTCCAGGTCTTCCAGGTTCACGGTCGAGGCAAACACGACGCGGCCTTCCGCGTCCAGCGCCGTCGGGTCGATGATTTGCGCGGCGCCCAGCTTGCCTTCGAGCTCGGCGATGCGGCCTTCGACGAAGGCCTGGCGTTCCTTGGCGGCATCGTATTCGGCGTTTTCCGACAGGTCGCCGTGCGAACGCGCTTCGGCGATCGCATCGATGACGATGCGGCGTTCCTTGGTCTTCAAATGATGCAGCTCTTCCTTCAAGAGTTCTGCGCCGTATTTGGTCAATGGGACTGAGGTCATGTTATCTCTACTATCTACTAGTTATCGGCGCCGTTGCCAGTGTTTTGCCACTGTTATCGGATGCACCAAGCGAAAACCACAGAGGCCGCGCGCTATTCTGCACGGAACTCTGTGGTTGAAGCTTGCAGTGTACCGCCTAACGGCAGTCACTGCAAATAGCTTAGTGCAAGGTCTTGTGCAGGCCTTGCAAATCGTACACGCGCAACTCGTCCAGGTGGCGGATGCCCTCGACGGCCGCTTCCGCGCCGGCGATGGTCGTGTAGGTCGTCACGCGCGAGGCCAGGGCCGACGTGCGGATGGCCCGCGAATCGACGATGGCGCTGCGCTTTTCTTCCACGGTGTTGATCACCAGCACGATTTCATGGTTCTTGATCATGTCGACCACGTGCGGACGGCCTTCGATCACCTTGTTCACTGGCGTGACGGCGATGCCGGCAGCAGCGATCACGGCGGCCGTGCCCTTGGTGGCAACCACGGTGAAACCGGACTCGACCAGGTCACGCGCCACTTGCACGGCGCGCGGCTTGTCCGACGCTTTCACGCTGATGAAGACCTTGCCCGATTTTGGCAGGTTCACGCCGGCGCCCAGTTGCGATTTCACAAACGCTTCGCCGAACGTCAGGCCCACGCCCATGACTTCGCCCGTCGATTTCATTTCAGGGCCCAGGATGGTGTCCACGCCCGGGAACTTGACGAACGGGAACACGGCTTCCTTGACGCTGAAGTATGGCGGCACGACTTCCTGCGTGATGCCCTGCGAGGCCAGCGACTGGCCGACCATGCAGCGGGCGGCGATCTTCGCCAGTTGCAGGCCCGTGGCTTTCGACACGAAAGGCACGGTGCGCGAGGCGCGCGGGTTGACTTCCAGCACGAAGACGACGTCTTTCATTTCGCCATCGATCTCCTGCTTCTGGATGGCGAACTGCACGTTCATCAGGCCGACCACGTTCAGGCCCTTGGCCATCAGCGCCGTCTGGCGTTTCAGCTCTTCAATGGTTTCCGCTGCCAGCGAGTACGGCGGCAGGGAGCAAGCCGAGTCGCCCGAATGGACGCCAGCCTGTTCGATGTGTTCCATCACGCCGCCGATGAACGTCGTTTCGCCGTCGGAGATGCAATCGACGTCGCACTCGATGGCGTCGTTCAGGAAGCGGTCCAGCAACACGGGCGAATCGTGCGACACCTTGACGGCTTCGCGCATGTAGCGCTCGAGGTCGCGCTGCTCATGGACGATTTCCATGGCGCGCCCGCCCAGCACGTACGATGGACGCACGACCAGCGG
Organism: Janthinobacterium sp. GW821-FHT03C08; assembly: GCF_059420905.1. Taxonomy (NCBI): domain Bacteria; kingdom Pseudomonadati; phylum Pseudomonadota; class Betaproteobacteria; order Burkholderiales; family Oxalobacteraceae; genus Janthinobacterium; species Janthinobacterium sp. GW821-FHT03C08. The sequence continues at coordinate 145,715 of NZ_JBWKUP010000007.1, forward strand.
GTAGCCGATTTCCTGTGCCAGCGCCAGGGCGTCGGCTTCCGTGCGCGCCGTGCGGTTAGGCGGCTGGCGCAGTTCCAGGGCGTGCAGCATCTGCTGGAAACGCTCGCGGTCTTCGGCCGCGTCGATCATGTCGGGCGAGGTGCCGATGATGGGCACGCCGTTCGCTTCCAGGTCCAGCGCCAGCTTCAATGGCGTCTGGCCGCCGTACTGCACGATCACGCCCACGGGTTTTTCGATGGCGACGATTTCCAGCACGTCTTCCAGGGTCAGGGATTCGAAGTACAGGCGGTCCGAGGTATCGTAGTCGGTAGAAACCGTTTCTGGGTTGCAATTGACCATGATGGTTTCGTAGCCGTCTTCGCGCATGGCGAGGGCCGCGTGCACGCAGCAATAGTCAAACTCGATACCCTGGCCGATACGGTTCGGGCCACCGCCCAGCACCATGATCTTTTTCTTGTCGGTCGGATTCGATTCGCACTCTTCGTCGTACGTGGAATACATGTACGCCGTGTCGGTCGAGAATTCCGCCGCGCAGGTGTCGACGCGCTTGTAGACGGGACGGATGCCCAGCGCATGGCGCTGCTGGCGCACGGCCGTGTCGGTCGTCTGCAGCAAAAAGCCCAGGCGGCGGTCCGAGAAACCCTTCTGTTTCAGCTTGTACAGGGTGTTCTTGTCCAGGTTTTCCAGCTTCTGCGTGTCCAGCCACAGTTCCAGGTCGACGATTTCCTTGATCTGGATCAGGAACCATGGGTCGATCTTGGTCAGCTGGTGCACTTCTTCCATGGTGAAGCCCTGGGCAAACGCGTCGCCCACGTACCAGATGCGCTCGGGACCGGGTTCGCCCAGTTCCTCTTCGATCTTTTCACGGTCCTTGGTCTTCTCGTTCATGCCGTCCACGCCCACTTCCAGGCCGCGCAAGGCTTTCTGGAACGATTCCTGGAAGGTACGGCCGATGGCCATCACTTCGCCGACGGATTTCATCTGCGTCGTCAGGTGGTGGTCGGCGGTCGGGAATTTCTCGAACGTGAAACGGGGGATCTTGGTGACGACGTAATCGATCGACGGTTCGAACGAGGCCGGCGTGGCGCCGCCCGTGATTTCATTGCGCAGCTCGTCCAGGGTGAAACCGACGGCCAGCTTGGCGGCGATCTTGGCGATCGGGAAGCCCGTCGCTTTCGATGCCAGCGCCGACGAACGCGATACGCGCGGGTTCATCTCGATGACGATCATGCGGCCATCGACGGGGTTGATCGAGAATTGCACGTTCGAACCGCCCGTGTCGACGCCGATCTCGCGCAGCACTGCCAGCGAGGCATTGCGCATGATCTGGTATTCCTTGTCCGTCAGCGTTTGCGCTGGCGCCACCGTGATGGAGTCGCCCGTGTGCACGCCCATCGGGTCGAGGTTTTCGATCGAGCAGATGATGATGCAGTTGTCCGCCTTGTCGCGCACCACTTCCATCTCGTACTCTTTCCAGCCCAGCAAGGATTCCTCGATCAGCAACTCTTTCGTCGGCGAGGCTTCCAAGCCGCGCTTGCAGATGGTTTCGAATTCTTCCTCGTTGTAGGCGATGCCGCCGCCGGAGCCGCCCATGGTGAACGATGGACGGATGATGGTCGGGAAGCCCAGCGTGCGCTGCACGGCCCACGATTCTTCCATCGAGTGCGCCACGCCGGAACGGGCCGAACCGAGGCCGATCTTGGTCATCGCGTCCTTGAACTTGGAACGGTCTTCCGCCTTGTCGATGGCTTCCGGCGACGCGCCGATCAGCTCGACGTTGTATTTCGCCAGCACGCCATTGTTGAACAGGTCCAGGGCGCAGTTCAGCGCCGTCTGGCCGCCCATCGTCGGCAGGATGGCGTCAGGACGCTCCTTGGCGATGATGCGCTCGACGACCGACCAGGTAATCGGTTCGATATAGGTCACGTCGGCCATTTCCGGATCCGTCATGATGGTCGCAGGATTGCTGTTGACCAGAATGACCTTGTAGCCCTCTTCGCGCAGGGCCTTGCACGCTTGCGCGCCGGAATAATCGAATTCGCAGGCCTGGCCGATGACGATCGGGCCGGCGCCAATAATCAGAATACTTTTGATATCTAAACGTTTAGGCATTTTTCTTTTTCTCCTCCGCAGCCATCAGGTTGATGAAGCGGTCAAACAGGTAAGCAACATCCATCGGGCCCGGCGACGCTTCAGGGTGGCCCTGGAAGCAGAAGGCCGGCTTGTCCGTGCGGGCAAAGCCCTGCAGGGAGCCGTCGAACAGCGATTCATGGGTCACGCGGCAGTTCGCGGGCAGGGTTGCCGCGTCCACTGCGAAACCGTGGTTTTGCGAGGTGATCAGGACCTGTTTCGTTTCCAGGTCTTGCACCGGGTGGTTGGCGCCGTGGTGGCCGAACTTCATCTTCAAAGTCTTCGCGCCGGAAGCGATCGCCATGATCTGGTGGCCGAGGCAGATGCCGAAGGTCGGGATGCCCTTTTCGATCAACTCCTTGGTCGCCGCGATGGCGTAGTCGCACGGTTCCGGGTCGCCGGGGCCGTTCGACAGGAAGATGCCGTCCGGGTTCAAAGCCAGGGCGTCGGCGGCCGTCGCTTGCGCGGGCAGCACGGTGACCTTGCAGCCGCGCGCCGTCAGCATGCGCAGGATATTGCGCTTGACGCCGTAGTCGAAGGCGACCACGTGGTATTTCGCGTCCGCGTCGGCCAGCTGGCCATAGCCTTCGCCCAGGGTCCATTCCGTTTCGCGGTATTCATACGGCGCCTTGGCCGAGACGACCTTGGCCAGGTCCATGCCGGCCAGGCCGGGGAAGGAGCGGGCAAGTTCCAGCGCTTGCGCGGCGGACGGTTCGTTGCCTTGCGTGCCGACGAGAATGGCGCCGCCCTGTGCACCTTTTTCACGCAGGATGCGCGTGAGCTTGCGTGTATCGATGCCGGCGATGGCGACGATATTTTCAGCTTTGAGGTAGTCGGACAGGGAAAGGGTGGAACGGAAACTGGATGCCAGCAATGGCAGATCGCGGATGATGAGGCCAGCGGCGTGAACCTTGGAAGATTCGACGTCTTCCGGATTGACGCCCGTATTGCCGATATGGGGATAGGTCAGGGTGACCATCTGGCGGCAATAGCTTGGGTCGGTAAGGATTTCCTGATACCCGGTCATGGAGGTGTTGAACACCACCTCGCCCGTGGTATGACCGGCGGCACCGATCGAAAAACCTTTAAAGATCGTTCCATCAGCAAGCGCTAATATGGCTGGAACGGCAGGGCCAGAAAAAAATGGCGGCAAGGGCAACTCCTGATAAAGTTACCGTAGCTGCGCCACGTCAGACCGACCGCCTAGATACCCGAGCTGCATGCACTCAGGGCGTTTCAACGGTCATTTTGAATGAGGGGATGGGTAGTCGCTACGGTATATGTGTGATTGGCTAAACCTTTGAATTATAACCAAAAGGAAGCTTTTCCACAAGGAAGAAAATGTGGAATGGGCGGCATTTTTTTGCGCAGCAGCATAAAACCTGCGCCCCATGAAAAAAGCCGCCCGGCTTGCGCGGGGCGGCTGGTTCTGCAACTGTGGCTACTACTTAGGCCGTCAGGGCCGCAATGCCCGCTTTCGCGATTTGCGCGTCCTCGGCAGACTTAACGCCCGAGACGCCGACGGCGCCCACGTAGTGGCCTTCGAACACGATGGGCACGCCGCCTTCCAGCAGGCCGTCGATTTCCGGGGCGCTCAGGAACGACACGCGGCCGCCGTTGATCATCTCTTCATAGATACGCGATTCGCGGCGGCCCAGCGCGGCCGTCTTGGCTTTCGACGGGGCAATGTGCGAGGAAATCGGCGCCACGCCGTCCATGCGCTGCAGCCACAGCAGGTGGCCGCCGTCGTCGACGATGGCGATCGTGACCGCCCAGTTATTCTTGACCGCTTCCGCTTCGGCGGCGGCAGCGATTTTCTTCACATCATCCAGGGTCAAAACCGGTTTCGATTGCATGGGGCATCCTTGTTATGTTGAAGCAAAATTGTATACGAAATGCGCAGCGGCGCGATCGCTTACTGCTCGCGCTTGGCCTTCAGCTTTTGCTTGAGCTGCGCCATGACGGCAAAGGTCGCCTGCTCGCCCGCCAGGATGGCCTGGTTGCGGCTGTTGAAATCGTTGCCCTTCATGGTGCCCAGGCTGGGCTGGATCACCACGTCCGCATCCTTCAATTCGAACTGGTTGATGCGCTGGCCCATGATGGCGAAGGTCTGCATGATGACTTCCATCGAGCTGATGGCTTTTTGCGTATCCGTTTGCGATGAGATATTCACGGCGATGATGAAGTCGGCGCCCATATCGCGCGCAAAGCGCACGGGCACGGGAGCGACCAGGCCCCCATCGACATAGGTGTGGCCGGCGATCGTCACGGGCTGGAACACGCCGGGCACGGCCGACGAGGCGCGCACGGCCATCCCGGTGTTGCCGCGCTGGAACAGGATGGGCTGGCCATTCTTCAGGTCGGTGGCCACCACGCCAAACGGGATTTTCAGCTTTTCCAGCGGCACGCCGCCGACGGCCTTGTTGACATAGCTTTGCAGGGCCTCGCCCTTGAGCACGCCGGACGACTTGCCGAACAGGGGCAAGGCCCAGTCGGAAATGGCCGCCTCGTCCATGTCGAAGGCCATTTTTTGCAGGGCGAAGCCGGAATTGCCCGCCGCATACAGGGCGCCCACGACGCTGCCGGCGCTGGTGCCCGTGACGATGTCGGCATGGATGCCCTGCGATTCGAGCGCCTTGATCACGCCGATGTGCGCGAAGCCGCGCGCCGCGCCGCCGCCCAGCGCCAGGCCGATCTTGATCTTGCGGGGCGTGACGGCGATGGGTTCGGGCGGCGTCAATACTTGGACGGGTTTCGGGGCGGTGGTATCGCAGCCGGCCAGCACGAAGGCGGCCAGGGCAAGCAGGGTCAGGCGTTTAGGGAACATAGTGGCAGGAGAGAACCGCACGCGGCAGTAAAAAGAAGAGCCGATTGTAGCGCAAGCACGGACGCGGGCGCTGAAGGCCGTCTTAAATGTTTATAGTGACAATGTTCGTGCGCACCCGCCCGGCTGCTAGACTGGCGCCTGGTTTTTTACTTGCCCCAACATGTCAGAATATCAATTTTCCGATAGCCGCGCCCTGGGCGCTCCATTTTCACAACAGTTGGCAGCCCATCCGTCCGACGGCGCCCTCGCCTGGCTGACCGCCGTGCTGGCCACGCAGGCGCCCGCGCTGCGCTCCTCGAACGTCATCCTGCTCGCCTACACGGGCAATCCGGCCGCCCTGGCGTGGATCGAGGCTAATATAGCGTCGCCCGTGGCAACACAATGGGGCGTGGCGGCAGCCCTGCTGGGTACGCCGTGGCCGCAAATCGTTGACTGGCTGCAACGCGGCGGCCCACACCGGCTGATGGCGCTCGATACCCTGCTGGCCTACCGCAAGCCGGCCGTCAACATGGCGCCGCTGGAACAGATCGCCGCGCCCGTGCTGCCCCAAGCGCCCGCGCGCGCCGAACTCGACGCGGCGCTGGCCGCCTGCCTGGCGGCATCTTCCACGCCGCGCATCCAGGCTGCCATCAACTCGATCAACAAGCATGTGGACGAGATCCTGCGCGGCGGCCCGCGCGGCGTGGCCGTGGCCGACTTGCCGCGCCTGTATCTCGACCCGACACCGTTCCAGCACGCCACTGCCATCCTGGAGCGCCACGAAACGGTGGCCGCCGGCATGCGCGAAAACCTGCAGAACTTGCTCAAGGGGATAGTGTGAGCCGGCAAGCCCTCGTGACGATCGACTTGAGCGGGATCAATTCGGCGCGCCCCTTGCATGCCGCCCTCGCCGCCGCGCTGGGCTTCCCTTCCTTCTACGGCATGAACTGGGATGCATTCCACGATGCCATCACGGGCCTGGTGGACATGCCGCAACAGCTGGAGCTGCGCGGCTGGCCCGCCTTCGCGGCACGCCTGCCCCGCGATGCAGCCATCCTGCAACGCATCCTGGCGCGCATGGCGCAGGAAATGCCGGACGTGGCGGCGCAAGTGCAGTACGTGTGACACAGGGCGGCGCCAGGAAACGCTTGACAGCCCGCCCCAACCTCCCTTACATTGGATGCATGTCCTCCTTCAACCATCCATCCCCTTCCCTGCTGTCGCTATCGCGACTACTACTAGCACGCGCATAAGCTTGCCGCATTGCTTCGCCTGGCCATCCGCCGGCGTGTTTCAAGAACCCTGGAAGGTTTGATGATGTTTGCACCATCCCCCGCTGCACCCGTAATTTCTGACGCGACCGCCCCCGCTGGCGCCGTTGCCGTGCTTTGCCTGCTAAAACTACCGATCGCTTGCCTGGCCTAGTGTTGCGTGGCCGCCCGGCAAGCTTGCGCCACAACCATTGATTTCCCCCTATCTTCAGGAGTACCCGATCATGATGTTGCAGAACCCAGCTTCCAAATACCGCGCCTTCCCTCCCGTCAAGTTGACCGACCGTCAATGGCCAAACCAGATCATCAGCAAGCCGCCCATCTGGATGAGCACCGACTTGCGCGACGGCAATCAGTCCTTGATCGAGCCGATGAGCGCGGAAAAGAAGCTGCGCTTCTTCGAGATGCTGATCGCCATCGGCCTGAAGGAAATCGAAGTGGGTTTCCCATCGGCATCGCAGACGGACTTCGACTTCGTGCGCAAGCTCGTCGATGAAGGTCGCATCCCGGACGACGTCACCATCATCGTGCTGACCCAGTCGCGCGAAGAACTGATACGCCGCACGGTGGAATCCGTCGTCGGCGCCAAGCGCGCCATCGTCCACCTGTACAACTCCGTGGCGCCCGTGTTCCGCAAGGTCGTGTTCGGCATGTCGCGCGAGGAAATCACGACTATCGCCACCACCGGCACCACCCTCGTGAAACAGCTGGTGGCGCAGCATCCGGAAACGGAATGGGGCTTCGAATACACGCCGGAATCGTTCTCCACCACAGAACTCGATTTCTCCAAGCATATCTGCGACGCCGTCAGCGCCATCTGGAAGCCGACGCCCGCCAACAAGATGATCATCAACCTGCCGTCGACCGTGGAATGCAGCACGCCCAACGTGTACGCAGACCAGATCGAATGGATGTCGCGCAAGCTGGCGCGCCGCGATTCCATCATCATCAGCGTGCACCCGCATAACGACCGCGGCACGGCCGTCGCCTCGGCCGAGCTGGCCGTGATGGCAGGCGCCGACCGCGTGGAAGGCTGCTTGTTCGGCAATGGCGAGCGCACGGGCAACGTCGACCTGGTGACGTTGGCGATGAACTTGTACACGCAAGGCGTGCACCCGGGCCTGGATTTCTCCGACATCGACACCGTGCGCAAATGCGTGGAAGAATGCAACCAGTTGCCCGTCCACCCGCGCCACCCGTATGCGGGCGACCTGGTCTTCACGGCCTTCTCCGGCTCGCACCAGGATGCCATCAAGAAAGGGTTCGCCAAGCAAGAAGCTGGCGCCATCTGGGAAGTGCCGTATTTGCCCATCGACCCGGCCGACCTGGGCCGCAGCTACGACGCCGTGATCCGCGTCAACAGCCAGTCCGGCAAGGGCGGCATGTCCTACCTGCTGGAACAGGAATACGGCCTGGTCTTGCCGCGCCGCCTGCAGATCGAATTCTCGCGCGCCGTGCAAGCCGTGGCCGACGCCACGGGCCGCGAAATCGCCGCGCAGGATATCCATGAAATCTTCCAGAAGGAATACCTGGAGCAGGTGGCGCCGTACGCCTACGCCTCGCACCGCATGGTGGAAGATACGAGCAGCGACGAATCCGTGCAGATCGACATCAGCCTGTCGCACCGCCAGGCGCCGCTGGCCCTGCAGGGCGGCGGCAACGGTCCCATCGATGCCTTCGTCAATGCGCTGGGCCTGGACATCAAGCTGATGGACTACCACGAGCATTCCATCGGCTCCGGCGCCAATGCCAAGGCCGCCTGCTACGTCGAGTTGCGCCTGGATAACGGCCCTACCCTGTTCGGTGCCGCCATCGACAGCAACATCGTCACCGCCTCGTTCAAGGCCGTGCTGTCGGCCGTGAACCGCCGCATCAAGCAGACGGAAGCCGAAAAAACAACAGCGGCCGACGTCGCTGCCAGCGCCGCCTGAGTCTTTTCGGCGCGCTCCATCGGGAGAAAAAGCGGTACGGCTTGATCGCCGTGCCGCTTTTTCATTTCTATCAGGCAATTAGTGGTGCAAATCAGGTATCGCCGGCCGTATAATCGTTTCATAACAAGACCAGCGGAGACAGAATATTAGCTACCGAGGGAATCAGTATGAAATTGACGGACATGAAGATAGGCGCGCGCCTGGGTGCGGGTTTTGGCGTGGTATTGCTGCTGATGGCGGTGCTGGTGGGCACAGGCCTGTTCCGGCTGGACAAGATCGGCGCCCTCAGCGACTCCATCATCGAACGCGACTGGGCCAAGGCCGACGCCATCGCCACCATCCGCAGCACCACCCGCTCGAACGCGGCTCTCGTGCTGGAACTGTTCATCCATGAAGATCCCGCCCGCGCCAGCGCCATCCATGCGGAAATCGATGCCAACAAGGCCACCATCACCGATGCGCTGGCCATCCTCGACCGCCTGGTCGTGCTGCCGGAAGGCAAGGAACTGCTGGCGACCCTGAAGCAGCAGCGCAAGGCCTATGTCGTGTCGTTCAGCGAGGCGGACAAGCTGCTGGGCGCGGGACAGCGCGCGCAAGCGGCCCTGCACGTGCGCGACGATACCCTGCCCGCCCTGACGCGCCTGCAGGCGACCGTGAATCGCCTGAATGACATCCAGCGTGGCGTCGTCGTCCAGGGCGGCCGGCAAATCCGCCAGAATATTTCCACGGCAAACGTGCTGATGACCAGCCTTGGCGCGGCCGCCTTGCTGCTGGGCGTGCTCTTTGCCTGGCGGGTCACGCGCTCGATCACCACGCCCGTCGCCTACGCCTTGCGCGTGGCGCAAGCCGTGGCCGCAGGCGACTTGAGCAGCAAGATCACGGCCGATGGCAAGGATGAAACGGCGCAGCTGCTGCACGCGCTGCGCGACATGAACGACAACCTGGCCACCCTGGTGGGGCAGGTGCGCAGCGGCACGGGCACGATCGCCGTGGCGTCGAGCGAGATTGCCAGCGGCAATGCCGACCTGTCCGCCCGCACGGAGGCCCAGGCCAGCGCGCTGGAAGAGACGGCATCGTCGATGATCGAGCTGACGGGCACCGTGCGCAGCAACAGCGACAACGCGCGTCAGGCCGACACCCTGGCCCGTTCGGCATCGGCCATCGCCCAGCGCGGCGGCACGGCCATGGCCCAGGTGGTCGACACCATGGATGCCATCAATGCGTCCTCGCGCAAGATCGTCGACATCATCGCCGTCATCGATGGCATCGCCTTCCAGACGAATATCCTGGCCCTGAATGCGGCCGTGGAAGCGGCGCGTGCCGGCGAACAGGGACGCGGCTTTGCCGTGGTGGCCACCGAAGTGCGCAACCTGGCGCACCGTTCCAGCCAGGCGGCGAAGGAAATCAAGGAACTCATTGCCGACTCCGTCAGCCGGGTCGGCCAGGGCGCGCAGCTGGTCAGCCAGGCGGGCGCCACGATGGATGAAGTGGTGGCCAGCGTGGGCCGGGTCAGCGCCATCGTCGGGGAAATCAGCGTCGCCAACCACGAGCAGAGCGAAGGCATCGAGCAGATCAATGCTGCCATCATGCAGATGGACCAGACGACGCAGCAGAACGCGGCCCTCGTCGAGCAGGCGGCCGCGGCGGCGGCAGCCATGCATGCACAGGCGGGTGAACTGGAAACCCTCGTCAGCCAGTTCACGCTGGAACAGAGCACTGGCGGCAAGGCAGCGCCCCGCCCTGCGGCGCCCGCCGTCCCGCGCCTGCACTAAGTTATTTCACCTTTATTCCACCTGGCGCGCCAGGCGGATGCCCGTAAATTGCCAGCGCGCCCCGGCCGGGAAGAAATTGCGGTAGCTGGCGCGCGCATGGCCGGGCGGCGTGGCGCACGAGGAGCCGCGCAGCACATACTGGTTCAGCATGAACTTGCCGTTGTATTCACCGAGCGCGCCGGGCGCCGGACGGTAGCCCGGATACGGCGCATAGCTGCTGCTGGTCCACTGCCAGCAGTGGCCGAACATTTGCCGCAGTCCCCCGCCCGGCGTGGCGGCGGACGGATGCAGCTGGCCGGTTTCCACGGCGATACCCTGCGCCGCCACTTCCCACTCCGCTTCCGTCGGCAGGCGGGCGCCCGCCCAGTGCGCATAGGCGTCCGCCTCGAACAGCGACAAATGGCTGGCCGGTGCCTGCAGGTCCAGCGGGCGCAAGCCCAATAACGTGAATTCCTGCCAGCGGCCGCCATCGTCGCGCTGCCAGTACAGCGGACACTGCAACTGCTGGCTGCGCACCCAGTCCCAGCCTTCGGCCAGCCACAGATGGGCCGTGCGGTAGCCGCCCGCCTCGATGAAGGCGAGATAGTCGCCATTCGTCACGAGCGCGCTGGCCAGCTGGAACGGGGCCACGTATTGCGGGTGGCGCGGCAATTCATTGTCGAAGCAAAAGCCGTCGCCCGCATGGCCGATCTGCGTCAGGCCGCCGTCGAAGGCAATCCAGGCAGGCGATGGCGCAGGCGTGGCAGTGCTGTCCGGCGCCCGATCCAGGTAAGCGGGAAACAAGGGACTCTGCGCCAGCAAATGCTTGACATCCGTCAACAGCAACTCCTGGTGCTGCTGTTCATGCTCGAGTCCCAGCGCCAGCAGCATGGTCAGGCGTTCGCGCTCGGGGCGCGCCAGTTCGCCTGCCAGCAGGCGGGCGACGCGCGCATCGACGTTGGCCCGGTAGGCGCGCACGACGTCCATGCCGGGCCGCGTCAGCAGGCCCCGCTGGGCGCGCGGGTGCTTCTCGCCCACGCCGTTGTAATACGAGTTGAACAGCACACGGAAGGCCGGGTGGAAGGGCGCGAAGCCCGCCTCCATGCTTTCCAGGATAAAGGTTTCAAAGAACCACGTGGTATGCGCCAGGTGCCATTTCACGGGACTGGCGTCCGGCATCGACTGGGCGCCGCAATCCTCGTCGGACAGGGGTTCGGCCAGCCGCAGCGAGTGCCGGCGCACGGTATGGTAATGATCGATCAGCATCTTTTCCTTCTTAATCCCGGATGGCTCTGGCATAAATGACGGCAAACCACTGCTGCGGGTCCGTCCAGACTTGCACCGTGGAAAACCCGGCCTGCTCCAGCAAGCCGACGAAGCCGGCCCGCGTATATTTATGGCTGTCTTCCGTATGGATGCGCTCGCCTTTCGCGAAGCGCCGCTCGCCGCCCTTCCAGTGGACGACTTGTTCGCGGCGCGCTTCCAGGTGCATCTCCACGCGGCTCTCGTCGGCGTTGAAAAAGCCGTGGTGCTGCCAGGCGCGCACGTCGAAATCGGCACCGATCAAGCCATTCACGTGGCGCAGCAGGTTCAGGTTGAAGGCGGCCGTGACGCCCAGCGCATCGTCATAGGCGGCGTCGAGGATGGCGCCCTCCTTGACCAGGTCGACGCCGATCAGCAGGCCCCCCTCGCCGTCGGAATTGGCGCGCAGGCGGCGCAGGAAGGCGATCGCTTGCTCCGGCGCAAAATTGCCGATCGACGAGCCGGGATAGAAAAACAACCGCCGCGCGTCGCGCACGCTGGCGGGCAAGTCCAGGCGGCTGGAAAAATCCAGGCCCAGGCCCGTCATCTCGATATGCGGAAAGCGCTGCTGCAGCCGGCCCAGCGATTCGCTGAGGAAATCATAGGAAATATCCACGGCCACGTATTGCGCCGGATGCAGCAGGGGAAACAGGCTGGCGGCCTTGGCGCAATTGCCCGCGCCCAGGTCGATCAGGGTGCTGCCCGCTCCCACCGCATGCGCGATCTCGGCGCCATGGCGGGCGAAGATGGCCGCCTCCGTGCGCGTCGGATAGTACTCGGGCAAGGCGCAGATGGCTTCGAACAGTTTCGAACCCAGCGCGTCGTACAGGTATTTGGGCGACGTCCAGGCCTGGCGCGCCAGCAGGCCGCTGCTGATTTCGGCTATCGTGGCAGGAGTGGCGCTGGCCGCTTCGGCGTTGCCGGCGGGATAGAAATCGGACAGATGCTGCGCGGGTGGCGTGGTCATGGGCTGGCGTCGTCTCTCTCGGTTCAAGGATGGCTTGCTTGGCTGGCATCTGGCGGACAGGCCCTGCCGCACAGCCTGGCGGGCACCTGAAGCGATGACTTTTTCCCATCATAGCGGAATCCGCGCAAGCCAGCCGTGCGGCAGGTAACTTAAGGTCAAACAGCCGGCGTGCACACAAAATTGGTATTGCCAAGCAAAAAGGACAAGCCTGTCGTATACTACACATTGCCGGCCAAACAATCCGCGCGCCATTGCAGTCCCCAGGCCCCCTCTCCCCCGCGTGCCTCCCTTTACGATCGCCGTTAACACCATGCTCGAATTGCGCCATCTGTCCAAGTCCTATGCCCATGCACGGCCCGTGCTGGCCAACCTGTCCTGCCGCTTCGAAGCGGGAGAATTCATCGCCATCATGGGCGATTCCGGCGTGGGCAAGTCGACCTTGCTGAACCTGATCGCCGGCCTCGATACGCCCGACGCGGGTGCCGAAGCGCACCCTATCCTGGTGGACGGCATCGCCATGTCCAGCCTCGATGACGCCGCCGCCACCCGGCTGCGTCGCGCCCGCATGGGCTTTATCTTCCAGGCCTTCCACGTCTTGCCGCACCTGACCCTGCTGCAAAACGTGGCCCTGCCGCTGCTGCTCAACGGCCTGCCCCAGCAGCGTGCCGCCAGCATGCTCGAGGCGGTCGGCCTGGGCGGACGCGGCGGCGACTTTCCGCAGCAGTTGTCGGGCGGCGAAATGCAGCGCGTGGCCATCGCCCGCGCGCTCGTGCACAAGCCGGCCCTGGTGCTGGCCGACGAGCCCACCGGCAACCTCGATCCGGACACGGCGCACGGCATCCTGCAATTGCTGCGCGCCGAGATCAAGGCCAACGGCAGTTGCGCCATCATGGTCACGCATTCGCTGGCCGCCGCTGAAATGGCGGACAGGACCATGATCCTGACGAAAACAGGATTACAAAATACAACAACCGTCAACCGAATTGATCAAACAATCAGTTAATTTTACTGACCATGTATCACAAGTTTTGTTATCGTAGTATTATTGAAAACACTTGCCTGGTTATCAATGTTGTAACGCGAATGTTGTCACGTCATCCGGACAGCCGTACTGCGATGACGAACTATAGCCGGGACCGCTTTACGGGTCCCGTCCCTTGCATAACCTGAAGGAGGAGTAAATGAACGTTCGGCAAAAGAAGCTGGAAATGATTGAAGCGATGAACCGGGCGCGCGCGCTCGAACCATCGAGTTTTGTGCCCAACAAGCTGCTCGATACCCTCATCGAGAAGATGAATCTGAAAAATGATGCGGAACTGTGCCGTGTACTGGAAGTCCAGCCCCCCATCATCAGCAAGATACGGCACGGCAAACTGTCGGTTGGTGCGACGATTTTATTGCGCATGCATGAAAAGTCGGACATCACCATCCGCGAACTGAAGGAATTGTCCGCCACGCCAGTCCATTGAAACATCACGCTGTTGTCTTGCCTTGCCAGGCACTCAGGTTCCCGGCGCCATGAACTTTTGCCATGAAATTCGCGTAGTTCTCTCACCGCAGAGCACCCGAGCACGATAGCGAAGAAGCCCAGCCCAAACCTTGCTGACCGTTTCTGCCGCCCTTGCCGCCACGCGCTTGCCCCTTCCTCTCCCGCCTTTCCGCCCTCCGGCCGCCATTTCACGCATCAACTTGATCTGACGCAACACGCCTTGCCCCGTCCCGTATCAAGGTCAGCTTTTAGCCCTTTTTTCCATCCGCATGCCCAGCGAGTCCCCTGCACCGGCCGCGCCGCCCGTGCTGCGCCTGACGCTCACGCGCGATCCCCTCGCCAGTTGCGGCGAGTGCCCCGCCGCGCCCGGCTGGCACGGCGAGAGCCACGTGCTGTCGGGCGCGCGCGGCATCGGCAGCTGCCGCGTGGCGCTCGACATCGGCCCGGCCGACGTGGTGCAGCTGCTGCTGAGCGATGGCGGCTCGCTGCTTGCAAGCAGCCTCGACTTGCCGCGCTACCTGGGTCCGGCCGCGCTGCCCCGCGATGGCGCGCCGCCCGCCATCGACGTGGGGCTGGCCCTGCGCCCGCAGGCGGCGCGGCCGCCGCCAGGCGCCAGCCGTGACGGCCTGGGGGCCTGGATGCTGCGCGCCGTGCGCGTCTACCGCAGCGGCGCGGGCGCCATGACGGCGCTGGCGGCGGCCGGCGCCTTCCAGGACCGCCAGCTGGAGCAGCGCCTGGGCCTGTACCGCTGCGGCATCGAAACGGGCGCCATGACGCAGGTCGCCAGCCTGCCGGCGGGGCCGGAACCCGTGCTGCTGCTGTTGCACGGCACGGCGTCGTCGACGCCGCGCAGCTTCGGCGGCCTGTGGCGCAACGGCCTGGCGCCGCAGTTGGCGGCGCAGTACGGCAACCGCATCTACTGCTACGAGCACCGCAGCCTCAGCGAAAGCCCCATCCACAACGCGCTGGCGCTCGTGCGCCAGCTGCCGCACGGCGCCGTGCTGCACCTGCTGGCCCACTCGCGCGGCGGCATGGTGGGCGAACTGCTGGCGCGCGCGCAGCGCATCGACAGCCGCGGCGCCGTTGACCTGGCCGGCGACGGCCTGGCGCGCATGAGCGAGAACACGGTGGGCGGCGAAGCGTTCAACAGCCACGATATCGAGCATTTCACGGCCCAGGCGCAGCTGTGCGGACGCGCCGGCCACGCCGAGGACGCGGCGCGCCTGCGCGAGCTGAGCATGGAGCTGAAGACGCGCGCCATCCGCGTCGCCCGCTTCGTGCGCGTGGCCTGTCCCGCGCGCGGCACCACCCTGATGTCCGGGCGCCTGGACCGCTGGGCCAGCGTGATGCTCAAGCTGCTGCAGGGCGCGGCGCCGGGCGACACGCCGGACGGCGCCCTCGCCTTCCTGCTGGCCGTGGTGCAGCAGCGCTGCGATGCGCGCATCCTGCCCGGACTCGAGGCGATGATGCCCGACTCGCCCCTGGTGGCCCTGCTCAATGCGCCCGATGTGCGCGTGGCCAGCCCCCTGCACGTGCTGGCGGGCGATTGCAGCGGCGACAGCCTGCTGGGCTGGCTGGGCGACTGCCTCGGCGACATGTTCTATGGCGGGCAGAGCGACCTGGTGGTCAATTGCGCCTCGATGGCGGGCGGCGCCATGCGCAGCACGCCCGTGCGCCAGCTGCTGCTGCGCGGGCCGCAGGTGCACCACCTGAACTACTTCGAGCGCGCGCCCTCCGGCGCGGCTGCCGTGCAGGCGCTGGCGGGCGACGATGCGGCCTGGCTGCCGCTGGCCGGCATGGAGCACGGCATGCTGGCGCGCGGCGGAGAAGTGCCGAAACGGCGCGAGCAGGCGCCCATCGTGCTGCTGCTGCCCGACATCATGGGCAGCCATCTGCAGGTGGGCAGCAACCGCATCTGGTTCGACCCCGTCAACCTCGTGGAAGGCCGCATCGAACGCCTGGCCGTGGGCCAGCCGCACATCGTCAGCGCCGGCTGGCTCGAATCGAGCTACGAACCGTTCGCCCGCTTTCTCGCGCAAAGCCAGGAAGTGCGGCCCTTTACCTACGACTGGCGTTTGTCGCTGCAGGACTCCGGCGCGGCCTTCCTGCCCGTGCTCGACGCGGCCATGCATGACGCGCAGCAGCGCGGCCAGCCGCTGCGCATCCTGGCCCACGGCATGGGCGGGCTGGTGGCGCGCCTGGCCCTGAAGGACCGCTGGCAGCGCTTCGGCGCCATCGCCGGCAGCCGCCTGCTGCAGGTGGGAACGGCCAACCAGGGCAGCCACGCCATGGTGCAGGTGCTGCTGGGACGCGATCCGCTGGTGCGCATGCTGGCCAGCTGGATCGCCTGGAAGCATACGCGGCGCCAGTTTCTCGGCTTCGTGCGCGCCTTCCCCGGCGTGCTGGAAATGCTGCCCTGGCCGCAGGCGGGCGGCGCCATCGACTACTTCGACGCGCAGGCCTGGGCCAGGCTGGCGGCCGGCGACCCGCACGCCGGCCTGCCCGGCGGCTGGCAGGCGCCCGAGGCGGAGGCGCTGGCCGCGGCGCGCGCCACGGCGGCCCTGCTGGCCGGCGCCCCGCTGGAGGCGCGGCACTGCAGCTACCTGGCCGGCTGCGCCGACACGCCGGTGGCGCTGCGCCTGCACGGCGGCGGCATCGAAGTGGCCTGGACCCCCGATGGCGACGGGCGCACGCCGTGGCAAGGCGCGATTCCCGCCGGCGTCAACGCCTGCTACCTGCCCGTGGCGCATGGCGACCTGCTGCTGCAAAAAGAGCATTACCCGGCCATCGCGCAGCTGCTCGACACGGGCCAGGGCGGGCCGCTGCCGCAGCATCCGCCGCACGCGCCTGGCGCCGCCCCGCCCCGCTTCCGGCCCCACGCGCCCGACGCGCCGCCGCTGTACCCGCAGCCGCAGGAGCTGCTCGACGCGGCCATCGGCGCCGCGCGCCCCGCCGTCGCGCCCGAGCGGCGCGCGCCGGGACTGGGCATTGCCGTCATCCACGGCAGCATGGCCTCGGCCGACGCCCCCGTCATGAGCGGCTGCTACGCCTACGAATCGCTGCGCGGCAGCATGAGCTTTCTCGACCGCCTGCTGGCGGGCAAGCTGCAGGAAATCCACGCGCTCGGGCGCTTTCCGCAGCGCCCCGATTCCGCGCTGGTGGTGCTGCAGCCCGATGCGGCGCGGCGCCCCGGCGGCGCCATCGTCATCGGCCTGGGCCCGCTGGGCGATCTGACGCCGGGCGAACTGGCGCGGGCGTTTGCCGGCGGGCTGCTCGAATACGCGTGCGTCTGCCTGCAGGTGCGCGCCGCCGGCCACCTGGCCGCGCCGCCAACGGGCGAACACGGCCTGCGCGTGGCCAGCCTGCTGTCCGGTTCCGGCTACGGCGGCTTGAGCATCGCCCTGTGCGCGCGGGCCCTGATCGACGGCGCGCGCAGCGCCAACCGGCGCCTGGAAGACGCGGGCATGGCTTGCCGCATCGGCCATATCGCCATCTACGAGCAGTCCGAGGCGCGCGCCATCGCCGCCGCCATGGCCATCGAGGAAATCCTGGCCGAAGCGCGCTACCAGGACAGCTTCACGTTCGAGCAGCGCATCCGCCACAGCCCTGGCGGCTACCGGCGCATCCTGCCCATCCTGAGCGGCGACAATGGCTGGCGCCGCGTGCAGATCGTCGCCGCCGATCTCTCCGGCGCCCTGCGCTTCACGCTGCTGACGGACCGCGCCCACAACAGCGTCGACGAGGAGCCGAACCAGCGGCAGGCCGTCGATGGCCTGATCATGGATGCCACCGACAACACCACCGACCAGCCGGGCCTGTCGCGCGCGCTGTATGAGCTGATGCTGCCCAACGGCCTGAAGGCGGCCATCCCCGAGATGCGCGGCCTGATCCTGGCCGTCGACCAGAGCGCCGCCATCTACCCGTGGGAACTGATGCGCGACGAGGCCGACGGCGAGGAAAGCCCCCTGTCGACGCGCATCGGCATGGTGCGCCAGCTGGCCAGCCTGCGCGAACAGCCGCCCGCCACCAGCCCGCCCGGCAGCAACGTGCTGGTGATCGGCGACACCGATTCCGGCCTGTCCGAACTGCCCGCCGCCCAGGCCGAGGCGCAGGACGTGGCGCGCATGTTCGGCGCGTACGGCTACCAGGTGCGCGAGCTGCTGCGGCCCCAGGCCCAGCGCGTGCTGGTGCACCTGTTCGACGAGCGCTATTTCGCCATCCACCTGGCCGGCCACGGCGAGGTGGCCGGCCCCGGCATCGCCCACACGGGGCTGGTGCTGGGGCCGAAGACGCGCCTGACGGCGGCGCAGGTAAGCAAGCTGAAACGCGTGCCGCAATTCGTCTTCATCAACTGCTGCCACCTGGGCGACATGCGCCCGGACGCCATCGCACCCTGGTCCAAGCTGGCCGCCAGCCTGGCCACGGCCTTCATCGAAATGGGCTCGCAGGCGGTGATCGCGGCCGGCTGGCGCATCGACGACCAGGCGGCCAGCATCTTCGCGCACAGCTTTTATCACGCCATGCTGAGCGGCGAATATTTCGGCGATGCCGTGCGCCTGGCGCGCGAGGCCGCGTACGTGCAGTTCCCCGCCTCGAACACCTGGGGCGCCTACCAGGCGTATGGCGACGACCATTACCGCTTCCCGAACACGCAAAGCCGCCCCTGGCAGGCGCCCGACTACCACTACCACGGCCATTTGCTGGCCGACCTGGAAACCCTGCACGCGCGCCTGGCGGGCGCCGATGCGGCGCGCCGCGCGGCCATCGGGGAAAAGCTGGGCAGCATCGAGGAAGCCGTGCGCGCGCGCTTCTTCGGCTGCGCCGACATCCGCGAAAACATGGCCGCCACGCGGGCCGGCCTGGGTGGGCTGGACAACACCCTGCGCGCCATCGAACATTACCGGGCGGCGCACAGCGCGGCCGACGGCAAGGTGGCCCTGCGCACGCTGGCCCATTGCGCGGAACTGGAGATACGCCAGGGCGCGGCCCTGTGCGGCGTGTATGGCGGCGCCGGCATCGACGTGCCGGCCGCGTGCGACCCGGCGCAGGGCCAGCAGCTGATGCAGGACGGCAAACGGCATATCGACCTGCTGGTGGCGCTGGCGCCCACGGCGCAGCGCCTGGCGCTGCTGGGGCGCTACTGGGCCCTGCAGGCGCGCCTGGCCTGCCGCGCGGGCAGCGCGCCCGGGCAAGCGCTGCGGGCCATGAGCGACGCCTGCCTGGCGGCGCTGGAAGAGGCGCGGCTGCGTAGCGGCGTGGCCGACTGCGACCTCATTTTCCAGGTGCTGGCGGGCGCCCTGCTGCTGAAAGCGCACAACGATGACAGCGCCTGGCAGGCGCTGCATCCGCAGCTGGGCGACCTGCTGCACGACGCCATGGCCTACGCGCAGCAGCGCCATGCGGACGAACACCGCGCCATCGACGCCGGCGCCCCCGTGCGCGCCGCCCTGCTGGCGGCCCTGTGGGACGCGCAGGACGGCGTGCCCTTCGATGCCGCCGCGCGCCAGGCCTTCCTGGCCCTGTACCATGACGCCGTGCGGCGCCACGGCAGCATCGGCGAACCGGAAGCGATCACCGTGCCCTTGCGCTTCCTGCTCGAACTGCTGCCGCCGGAGGGCGCGGAAAGCGGCTTGCGCAGCGCCGTGCAGGCGCTGGTCAGCGCGCTACCGCCGTGAGCGGACGCGCCTCAGTTGCCCGGCACGACCCCGTAATGGCGCGCATAGCGTTCATCCAGATTCGCCAGCGGCATCATCATGAACATGTCGGCGCTTTCGAAATCAGGATCCCAGGCCGGTTCGCCGCAAATCCACGCGCCCGAGCGCAGGTAGCCCTTGATCAGCGGCGGCACCTGCGGCTTGTGCGCCGCTTCCACCTGGTGGATGGGGAAAGGCAGGTGCGGCGTGACGCGATATTCGCTGGGGGCCATGTGCTTTTCGGCCAGCGCCTGGTACACGGCGACGGCATTGTGGCCGCCATCGGCCAGGCTGATGCTGGCGCAGCCCACCAGGTAGTCGCAGCGCTCGCGGCGCATGTACTCGGCCAGGCCGGACCACAGCAGCATGATCACGCTGCCGCCCCGGTACTTCGGATGGATGCAGGCGCGGCCCGCTTCGACCATGCGGCCGCGCAGGTTGTTCAGGCGGCTCAGGTCGAATTCATTTTCTGAGTACAGGCGGCCGATCTTGGCGGCCTTGGCCGCGCTCAGCACGCGGTAGGTGCCCACCACTTTCAGGGTGTCGGCATCGCGCACGATCAGGTGGTCGCAATGCGCGTCGAATTCATCGCTGTCGAGGCCATCGGCATTGGCCAGCGAGCTCAATCCCATGGTCTCGATAAACACCTTGTAGCGCAGACGCTGCACTTCACGCAACTCGGCGGCCGTGCTGGCCTGGCTCAGCACCAGTTGGACCGGCCGGGACTTGACTTCGTTTGACGCGCTTATGTTTTGCATGGTTTCATCCCCCTGTGATCAAGACGACTCCAGCGTACTTGCCTAATATGTCAGGAAAATGACAGCCGAATGTCATTTCCATGACGCAAGTCAATACCAGGGGGAGAGCGTGCCGAATTACCACACTCATGCGCGCCGCCAGTGAACACCGCGCTTACAGGACGATGCCGGGCGTGTAGTCGACGAAGGCATCCTGGCGGCAGAAGCCCACCAGCTTCATGCCCGCCTGGGTGGCGATACTGATGGCCAGCGAACTGGGAGCGGAAATGGTCGCCAGCAGGGGAATGCGCATGCGCGCGGCCTTGCGCGCCAGCTCGTAGCTGCCGCGGCTCGACAGAAAGGCAAAACCGCGCCGCATGTCGACGCCGTTCAAGGCCAGGTGGCCGATCAGCTTGTCCAGGCCGTTGTGGCGGCCGATATCCTCGAACACCCGCACGATGGCACCGTCGGGCGCGCACCACGCGGCCGCGTGCACGCCGCCCGTGGCCTGCATCAGCGCCTGGTGCTCGCGCAGGCCGGCGGCTGCGCGCGCCAGCGCGGCGGGCAGGTCGACGCGGATCAGCGACGGCGGCAGCGCTTCCGGCTGCAGGTCGAGCATCTCGATGCTGTCGATGCCGCACACGCCGCAGCCGCTGCGCCCCGTCAGCGCGCGGCGGCGGTCCTTCAGGCGCACGAAGTCTTCCTGGGCGATGGTCAGCGCCACTTCGGCGGAATCGGGACGCAGGAACACTTCGCAGTCGAAGATGGCGGCGGCGGACGTGACCACGCCTTCCGTCAGCGCAAAGCCGTAGGCAAACGCTTCCAGGTCGCGCGGGGTGGCCATCATGACGACGTGGGAAATACCATTGAAGACCAGCGCGACGGGGATTTCCTCGGCGACGCGGTCGATGGCGGGAAGGGCATCGCCCGCGCGGTGGCGGACGATGGCGCGCTCGACGAAGCCGGCGCGTTCGGCATGAATATCTTCTGACATGGCAACCATGGGGGAACTAGTACAGGCCCCATGGTAAACCAGAACGGCGAAGCGGGCGGCAGTCCGTGCGGGACCGCCCTGCCCGCGCCATCAATCCTTCTTCGGACGGCCCGTTTTCAGCTGCGGCAAGCCGGCCAGCACGTTTTGCAGGGTCGCCAGGTCGATCTGGCTGATCAGCGCCACGCCGATGCGCAGCAATTCGCTTTTCTTGATCTCGAAGCCGGCTTTCAGGCAGGCTTTCTTGACCTGGCCCAATACTTCATATTCTGCTTCCGGCATGGTGAAGCTGTCGCGCACCAGTTTCGGCTTGCGGGCTTTTTCCTTCACGGCGGCGACCTTGGCGGCAGGCGCCTTTTTCGCGACGGCCGGCTTGGCGGCGGCTTTGGCCACGGGCTTGGCCGCAGCTTTCGCTGCCGGCTTGGCGGCGGCGGCCTTGACGGCTGGCTTGGCGGCAGCTTTCGCGGCTGGCTTGGTGGCCGCCTTGGCGACCGGCTTGGCGACCGGCTTGGCGGCCGGTTTGACCACTGCGGCCTTGGCCGCCGGCTTGGCCACTGCAGCCTTGGCGGCGGCAGGCTTGGCGGCGGCGGGCTTGGCGGCGGCGGGCTTGGCGGCCACAGGCTTGGCGGCGGCTTTTGCCAGCGGCTTGGCGGCCGGCTTCACGGCAGGTGCAGCCTTGGCGGCCGGTGCGGTCTTGGCCGCTGCCGCGTTAATCGAAGCGCTGGTGGGGAACATCGAGACGGGCGCGCTGTCGGCTTTTTTTGCTGGGACGGGTTTGGTCATGGCTTTTCCAATCTAATAAATAATATAAACAATATATACTGTTTTTTGAAACCTTGCTTGCAGCACATCAAGTCATGCGCATGGCACGACCTGTCAGGCACTGGCGCGGATGGTGAAATCCACCCCGACCTCATCCCAGAATTCCTGTTCCTTCTCGATCCAGAACGACACGGTGGGATGGTGCGCCACCCAGCCGCGCTTGATGTCGAGTTCGATGCGGCTCTTCATGCGCAGCCGCAATTCGCTGAAATCGGCCTCGATGCGTGCATGCATGAGCAGGATCGACAGGCGCAGCGCCAGCACGGCCTTGGCAAAATCCGGGTCGGACAGCACTTCGCCGATCTTGCGCAGGTTGCCCTTCTGCGCCAGGATCAGCCGGCTCATGGTCTTCTGCTCGCGCGTGGTAAAGCCGGGCAAGTCCGCATTTTCCACGATATAGGCCGCGTGCTTGTGGTAGCCCGTCTGCGACACGGCCAGGCCCACCTCGTGCAGCAGGCTGCTCCAGCGCAGGCACTTCACCAGCGCCTCGGAAGTGGGCTTGAGCTGGGCGTACATGGCCAGCGCCTGCTCGGCGACCCGTCCGGCGCGCTGCTGGTCGATATGGAATTTGTCCATGCAGCCCTGCACCGACTGCTCGCGGCGGTCGCGCTTGGTCGAGCGCAGGTACAGGTCCCACATCACGCCCATGCGCAGGCCCGCCTCGATGGGCGTCATGACGGGAATGTCGAGTTCGCGGAACAGGCCGATCAGGATGGCCAGGCCGCCGACGATGGTGCTGGCGCGGTCGGGCCGCAGGCCGGGCATGTCGATGCGGCTGGTGTGGCCCAGTTCGATGAAGCGCCGCGCCAGCGCATCGAGGCTGGCGCTCGTCAACAGGCCGTCGCCCAGCTTGTTGCGGGCGATGATGTCGGCGATCGTGCGGATGGTGCCGGACGAGCCGTAGGCCGTCTTCCAGTACTGCGGATGGTACGGTGGCGCCGCATCCTCGAAATGGCTGCGCGCCGACAGGATGGCCGCTTCGAAGGACGGCGCGTCGATGCGCCCGCCGATGAAGAACGACAGGCTTTGCTTGACGGTGCCCAGGCTGAAGGATTCCACCCGCTCGATATCGTGGCCGCGGCCCAGTATCAGTTCGGTGGAGCCGCCGCCGATGTCCATCACCAGACGGCGTTCGCCGGGGATGGCCAGCGAGTTGGCCACGCCCATGTAGATCAGGCGCCCCTCTTCCTCGCCCGAGATGATCTCGATCGGGTAGCCGATGGCCTGTTCGGCCAGCGGCAGGAAGACGGCGCCATTGCGCGCCACGCGCATGGCCGACGTGGCCACCACGCGCACGGCATCGAGCTCGAAGCCGGCCAGGATGGCGCGAAAGCGCTGCAGGCAGGCCAGCGCCGCCTGCATGGCCGCCTCGGTCAGGTCGCCACTGGCATCGAGGCCGGCGGCCAGGCGGATCGGGTCGCGCACGCTCTTGACGACGCGTATCGTGTCGCCATCGTGGCGGCCGACGTGTAAACGAAAACTGTTGGACCCCAGGTCCACCGCTGCATACATACTGACCTCTTGTCTTGTCATTGCCGTGCCAACCGCTGAAAAATTATCAAACTGAGTTGGCAAACTATATAAATCATTTAAACGATTTAAAAATCCTACCACACTACCCCCATCGTATGACAGCAGCGTGACAGGATTGTGACAAAACGGCGACCGCCAGTTGCGGCCTACGGCACGATGGTGGTGAACAGGTAGACGGCGAAAATCACCAGGTGCACGGTGCCCTGCATGACCGTGGTGCGGCCCGTGCCCAGCGACAGGGTGGCCACCATCAGCGAGAGCAGCAGCAGGACTGTCGATTTGATATCCAGTCCCAGCGTGATGGTCAGGCCCGTGGCCAGCGACACCACCACCACGGCGGGTATCGTCAGGCCGATGCTGGCCAGGGCGGAGCCGAGCGCCAGGTTCAGGCTCGTTTGCAGACGGTTGGCGCGGGCCGCGCGCACGGCGGCCAGGCCTTCGGGCAGCAGCACGATGGCGGCGATGACGATGCCGACCAGGGTTTTCGGCGCCCCCATGGCGGCAATCGCCGTCTCCAGCGCGGGCGCCAGCGACTTGGCCAGCAGCACCACGGCGCCCAGGCAGACCAGCAAGGCGCCGGCGCTGATCCAGGCGACGGTGGGCGTGGGCGGCGCGGCATGCACTTCCTCGTCGCCCACGGCTTCCTTGGGCAGGAAGTAATCGCGGTGACGCACCGTCTGCACCAGCACGAAGGTGCCGTACAGGACCAGCGAGATCACGGCGATGAAGATCAGCTGGCTGGAATTGTAGTACGGGCCGGCCGCGCTGGAGGTGTAGTTCGGCAGTACCAGGGTCAGGATGGCGATGGCCGCCAGGGTGGCCAGCGAGGCGCTCACGCCCAGCAAGCCGAAGCTCTGCTCGCGGTGGCGCCCGGCGCCCAGCAGCAGGCAGATGCCGACGATGCCGTTCAGGATGATCATGATGGCGGCAAACACGGTGTCGCGCGCCAGGCCCGTCGTTTCCGGCCCGCCCGCCAGCATCAGCGAGACGATCAGCGCCACCTCGATGAGGGTCACGGCCAGCGCCAGCACCAGGGTGCCGTACGGCTCGCCGATGCGGTGGGCGACCACTTCCGCGTGATACACGGCGGCCAGCACGCTGCCGATCAGGCCGGCGACGAGCAGGATCTGGTAAAAGCCGCCGACGTTGAAGGTGGAGCCGAACAGGAACAGCCAGCCGGCGACCGGCGCGGCAAGGGGCCATACAGGCAGGGATTTGAGACTTTTCATC
Source organism: Janthinobacterium sp. GW821-FHT03C08 (assembly GCF_059420905.1). NCBI lineage: Bacteria > Pseudomonadati > Pseudomonadota > Betaproteobacteria > Burkholderiales > Oxalobacteraceae > Janthinobacterium > Janthinobacterium sp. GW821-FHT03C08. The sequence goes on from NZ_JBWKUP010000007.1 coordinate 170,368, forward strand.
ATGGGCCTTGCAAGAGTAAGAAAGAGGGGTGCGGTGCGGACGGCACGCGGGGGCAAGCGACCGCCCCATAGCATAACTTGCTTAGCTTAAATGAAAGTTAGGGTATTCACATGTCGGCGGCAGATGCCCGGCGCCCAGGAAAACTTGCTGCGGCGCACCTGCCCCTTACCCATAACTATAGTCCCTTTGGTAACATGCGGTTGCAATTTTCTTGTCTTTTTGCTTGCGGACACCGTCATACTGCGGGGCACGCCTTCCCGGCATGACCAAGGAGCAAGCATGATTTCAGCAGGTAGCGCAGTCGCGCGCACGGTATTGTTCGCTTTCGCGGGCAGCTTGCTGTGCGCCGCCGCCCAGGCGCGCGAAGCGACGCCGGCCGCACACCCGGGCACAGCGCCGGCGCAGCACGTGGACGCGAACTGGGCCACCCCGCCGGCGCCGGCCGCCTCCCGGTGGCAGGACAGCCTGCCGCCCGCGCCGCCGGTGGCGCCGCGCGAGGAAAAAATCCTGCCCAGGAGTGAATGGCTGAGCGTGGAACCGATGAAGGCGCCGGACCGGCGCTGCGATCCCGGCCTCGATGCCCTGTTCCTCAGCAAGGAATGCGGCAAGGAACCCAGCTGGCTGGGTTCGCCCAAGAAATAAGCGGCTTACACGTCCAGCGTGCTCGCGCCCGGCGCCTCGGCCACCTGGTTGCGGCCCGCCTGCTTGGCCGCCTGCAGCGCTTCGTCGGCCCGCTTGAACAGGCTGACGGTGCTGTCCTCGGCGCGGATGGTGGTCACGCCCAGGCTGGCCGTCAGCTGCAGCACGGCGCGTTCCGTCTTGACGGGCAGCGCTTCGACGGCGGCGCGGATGCGCTCGGCCACCATCAGCGCATCGGCCAGGGTCGTGCGCGGCAGCTGGATGGCGAATTCGGCGCCGCCCAGGCGCCCCATCAGGTCGCTGTCGCGCAATTGCTGGCGGCAGGTATCGACGATGGCCTTGAGCACCGCATCGCCCACCGGATGGCCGTAGCTGTCGTTGACGCGCTTGAAATGGTCGATATTGAGCACCACCAGCGCCGTCGGCAGGCCGGGCCGGCGCGCCAGCGCCATCCACGGCGCCAGCGCCTGGTAAAAGCCGCGCCTGTTCGGCACGCCCGTGGCCGCGTCGATCACTTCCAGGCGCGCCAGTTCGCTGCCCAGCTTTTCGCGCGACAGCAGCAGGTAGCCGAAGGCATTCGTCAGCATCATCAGGTACAGCGCACCGAAGCCGGCCAGCTGCATCAGTTCCGCGTCAAAACCGGGCACGGTGGCGGCCAGCACGCCGCGCGCCGCGATCAGCAGCGACAGGATGCCCATGCTGACGACGAGGAAGCGGCGCAGCATGCTCGCCTCGCGCCACTTCAGGCACAGCGCGGCCACGCCGCCCAGGAAGAAGCCGGCCACGATCAGCGAACCGCCCGCGCTGCGCAGCAGCGGCGCCACGTCGAACACGTAGCAAGTGGCGAACAGCGCGAGCGCGCCGCCCAGCGCCGGCAGCACGGTGCGGCGCCAGCCGCTGCGCCCGGCCGCCTGCCACAGCGCGCCGGCGTCCAGCGCCATGCCGGCAAACAGCAGGCTGTTGCCCAGCAAGATGGAGAGGAAGTCGGGCAGCACGCCGCGGAAATACAGCAGGCACCAGGCCACGGCCTGGCATTGCTTGGCCACCGCCCAGGTGGACATGCTGAGCGACTTCTTGCGCTCGTATTCGAAGAAGAACAGGGCCGCGCACAGGCTCAGGTTGCCGAGCGCCAGGGCCAGTACCAGGGTCTTGATATCCATGGGCTACGCCATCGCCGCGCCGGCGCGGCAGCTGCTGTCAGATTTCGTGTTCGACATTGGTGCTGCCGTCGCCGACCTTGCTGGCCCAGGCCTGCACGAAATACTGCTTTTCCAGTGCGCTGGGCGCTTCATGCCAGAAAACGATGAGAGTGCCCTTGTGATCGTGGATCTGCGCCACTTTTTCAATGAAACCGACATTGCCGGCCTGGTCGGCCAGCGCCGCCGCGTAACCATACACGCGCGTCAGCCGTTCGATGCGGTCGGGTTCGGTAAAGCTATTCGTGGCCGTAATGATGGGGTGATCCAAAAACATGCGTATCTCCATGGTGCCCGTCTGCGCGGCCTTGCCGCCGCCAGCCGTAGTTGCCTCGCGCCGTGCCCGCAAGGGCGCGTCAAACGGCAGGTGGCCAGCCCGCCGCGCTATTGCGCACACGGTGTGCGGATTATAATCGGGTATGCTCTCGGGAGCTTATCAGATTTCTCTGAATGCAACAAAACATCCACCCACGCAATGCAGTGACCTCATCCATGCCGCATCCCCCGCCCGCCCCCTTGCCGCCGCCCCAGGTCCATACCTGCGGCGACCGCCGCCGCCTGGAATTCCAGCCCGGCATGGTCCAGAGCGAAATGCTGCTGTCGCGCCCCGACCACCTCTTGCTGCGCTATGCGCGCGCCATGATGTGCTTTACCCTGTTCGTGCCGCGTCCGCGGCATATCCTGATGGTGGGACTGGGCGGCGGCTCGCTGCTGAAATTCTGCCATCGCCACCTGCCCGAGGCGCGCATCACCGTGCTGGAACTGCGCGCCGACGTGATCGCCCTGCGCGGCCAGTTCATGCTGCCGCCCGACGACGCGCGCCTGCGCATCATCGAGACGGACGCCGTCAGCTACATCCGCCAGCATCCGGGCTGCGCCGACGTGCTGCTGCTCGACGGCTACGACGAGACGGGCTTGCCGCCCGCCCTGGGCAGCGCGCGCTTCTATGCGGACTGCCTGCGCGCCCTGCTGCCCGGCGGCGTGCTCGTCGCCAACCTGTTCAGCTATGACGAGCACTACCCCGCCATGCTGGAGCGCCTGATGCTGACCTTCCGCGGCGCCGTGTGCAGCTTCGACGGCATCGCCGGCAACAACCGCATCATCTTCGCCGCCAAGCCGGAGCGGCGCGGCGACGGCCGCGCCATGCGCGCCGTGCGCCTGGTGCGCTGGCGCCGCGCGGCCGGCCTGGCCTTCCTGAACCGCCTGCTGCCCGCATGGCAGCTGTGGCGCCTGCGCCGCCTGTCGGGCGCAGCCAGCGACGGATAGTCATTCTTCATGGGCAAGTATATTGTTGCTTATTAGCAGCGATCTGGTGCAAAATTCGCATGATGGATATGATTTATGACAAACTACGGCCTGCGCGGGCCGGCAGGTGCTGCCGAGCAATTGTATCCATGAAGTGAGATAGGAAACCCCATGTTGCGTGGCCGCCTGCCATTGTCGATTTCCGCCGCGGCCGCATTGACCCTGGCCTGCGGCGTCAGCGTGACGGCCGTGCTGTTCGCGGCCATCAGCCAGCTCGAATACGACAAGATGAGCCTGAGCCTGCAGCAGCGCGCCGGCGCCCGCGTGGCGGCCATCGAGCAGGGACTCGATGACGCGGTGGAAGTGCTGACCACCACCAACCAGCTGTTTGCCGCCGTCGTGCCCGTCACGCGCGCGCAGTTCCACGATTTCACCACGCCGCTGCTGCAGCGCCACCCCTTCATCCAGGCCTTCAACTTCCACCGCTTCGTGCCGCACGCGCAGCGCGCCGCCGTCGAAGCGGAACTGCGCAGCGTCGTGCCCGACTACGTCATGACGGAAATGCGCGACGGCGTCATCGTGCCCGCGGCCACGCATGCCAGCTACCTGGTGGTCGACTACCTCGAGCCGCTGCAGGGCAACCGTCCCGCCTTCGGCCTGAACGTGCGCCCGGACGGCTTGCTGGCCGGCGCGCTGGAGCAGGCCATCGTCAGCGGCCAGACCACCGCCACCGGCCTGCTGGCCCTGGCGCAGGGACCGCAGCGGGGTTTCGTCATCCTGCGCCCCGTGTACCGCCACGGCCTGCCCTTGCAGACGGTAGCGCAGCGGCGCGCGGCGCTGATCGGCGACACGGCCGCCATCATCCGCGCCAGCGAACTGGTGGAAAAAATCCTGGCCGGCGCCGACCTGCTGGGCGATCCGCAGCTGGAAGTGAGCGTGTATGCGGACGCGGGCGCCGATCCCCGCCAGCTGATCTTCCAGCACGGCCTGGCGGCGGGCGAACAGCCCGACAGCGCCTGGAAATCGCTGCCGCCGTGGCTGCAATTTGCCTACCACAGCCACTACGACCGGGCCTTTTCGTCGGCTGGCCGGCCATGGCACGTGCGCGTGGTGGCCCATCCGCGCCCCTTCCTGGCCGATCACATGGGTTCGCTGTTCACCCTCATCGCCGGCTTGCTGTTCAGCTTGCTGACGGCCGCCTTCGTGCAATCGCTGACGCAGCGCTCGCGCCGCGTGCAGCTGCTGGTGGAGCAGCGCACGGCCGACCTCAAGCGCAGCAATGAACTGCTCAGCGCCGACGTGCGCGCGCGCCAGCGCACCGAGCGGGCGCTGCAGGAAAGCGAAAAGCGCTTCCGCCGCCTGCTGGCCCTCTCCTCGGACTGGTACTGGGAGCAGGACGTCAACTTCTGCTTCACCCACATCACCAGCGGGTTTACGGACAAGTCGAACATGCCGCTGGAACGCTTCATCGGCATGACGCGCTGGGACAACAACCCGGACATGCGCAACTCGCGCTGGGGCAAGCAGCATATCGCCAACCTGGAAGCGCACCTGCCCTTCGCCAACCTCGAATACGCGATGCACGACCGCGACGGCAAGCTGCGCTGGTTCAGCATCAATGGCGAGCCGCTGTTCAACGAGCTGGGCGAGTTCCGCGGCTACCGGGGCACGGGCTCGGAAATCACGGAACGCAAGCTGGCCGAGCAACAGATCCAGCATATCGCCCACCATGACGTGCTGACGGGCCTGCCCAACCGCGCCCTGCTGCGCGACCGCCTGACGCAGGCCATGGCCCTGTCGCGCCGCAAGAACCGCGCCCTGTGGGTGCTGTTGATCGACCTCGACCGTTTCAAGTTCGTCAACGACAGCCTGGGCCACAAGGCGGGCGACCTGCTGCTGAAGACCATCGCCATGCGCCTGCAGGCCAGCCTGCGCGAAAGCGATACCGTGGCGCGCCTGTCGGGCGACGAATTCGTCGCCATCCTGTGCGAACAGGCCGATGAAATCCTCAGCAGCGCCATCGTGCAGCGCGTGATGGACGCCGTGGCACAGCCGGTATTGCTCGACGGCAAGGAATTTTTCGTCACCTGCAGCATCGGCGTGGCCGTCTACGACATGTCGCGCTACGACGCCCCCGGCGACGTGACCCTGCATGGCGAGACGCAGAACCTGATCGAACAGGCGGACATCGCCATGTACTGCGCCAAGAAGCAGGGCCGCAACAACATCAAGTTCTACACGACGGCCATGAACCAGGCCACCCTGGAGCGCCTGCGCATCGAAACGGCGCTGCGCAACGCGCTCGAACGGGAACAGTTCGTGCTGCATTACCAGCCGCAGGTGGACCTGGCCAGCGGCCGCATCGTCGGCGTGGAAGCGCTGCTGCGCTGGCAGCACCCGGACCTGGGCATGGTGGCGCCGCAGCGCTTCATCGCGCTGGCCGAGGATACGGGCCTGATCGTGCCGATCGGCGCCTGGGTCATGCGCCAGGCCTGCGCGCAGATGCAGGCCTGGCATGCGGCGGGACTGGGACCGCTGCGCCTGGCCGTGAACCTGTCGGCGCGCCAGTTCAACGAACCGAACCTGGTGGCCTCGATCGGCGAGGTGCTGGCCGCGACGGGCCTGGCGCCGGCCTGCCTGGAACTGGAACTGACGGAAAGCCTGTTCATGCACGACGTGGCGCTGGCCGTCAGCCAGCTGCACGACATGAAGGCGCTGGGGGTGCAGCTGTCGATCGACGATTTCGGCACCGGCTATTCCAGCTTTGCCTACCTGCGCACCTTCCCCATCGACGTGCTGAAGATCGACCGCAGTTTTGTCGGCGACGTGGCGCGCGACGCGGACGATGCGGCCATCGTCGTCTCCATCATCGCGCTGGCGCACAATTTGAAGCTGCGCGTGGTGGCCGAGGGCGTGGAAACGGCGCAGCAGCTCGATTACCTGCGCCAGCATGGCTGCGACGAGGCGCAGGGTTATTATTTCAGCCATCCGCTGCCGGCGCAGGAAGTGGAGCTGCTGCTGGGCAGCGAAACCGTCACCGCCGCGTAGAGCGGACAGAAATAATCCCCAGCGCGTGGGGATGATGGGTATTGCAAGCGACGGCAGCAGCTTATTTCCGGCTCAGACTATCCAGCAAGGCGTAGGCGATGATGGAGTCGCCCACGTCGGGCGCATGGCTCATGCCGCCTGCCGAGATGGCGACTTACTGCTTGCCGGTCGCCGGCGACTTGCAGACCAGCGGCGCCGCCACGGCACCCACGGGCAGGCGCGCCTTCCACACCTCCTTGCCCGTGGCCGAATCGAGCGCCCGCAGAGAGTTATCCTGCGTGCCGGCGCAGAAGATGAGGCCGGACGCCGTCGACGTCGGGCCGCCGAGGGTCGGCATGCCCAGCGGGATCGGCAAGTGCGCCTGGATGCCCAGCGGGCCGTCAGCCGGTAAAGGCATAGCTGAAAGCCACCGCCATCGCGCACGGCTGCCCGCCGCAACGGCCCGGCGTATATTTGGCCAGCATGAGCATGGATGCCACCAGGTTCCCCACCTGGCTGCTCGGCATTTTCAGCAGCGCGACGCTTTGCGGCACGCCCTGTTCGTCGATGCTGACTATCGCAAGCACTTCGCCGAGCCGGTCCATCTGCCGGATCAGGTTGCTCAGGTTGCGTGACAGCTCGCCATGGCCAAATGCCGGATAGGGCGGCACGTCATCCTCCTGCAGCAAGGGATAGTCGTGTTTCACCAGCCGTTGCTGATCCGGCGTCAGCGCCGCATAGGATTTTTCGGGCGGCACGATATAGCCGGTCGCGGCCACGTCGAACAGGTGCGATCCCACCGGCGGTTCCGCATGTTTCGCCCGGTACTGCTGGGTCGATGGCGGCGCGACTTCATTCCCTGTCAGCAGGAAACTGCCGTTGAAACGTCCTTTCAGCACCTGCCCGTTGGGATACAGGATTTCTCCGTCGCCATCTGGCCTGCCGTGGTGCCACTGCCCCCTGTAGCTGCCGCCCAGCGCGAATACCTTGGTGCCGCTGCCTTCCGGCCAGCCGGCGTGGTCCCCGCCGCCTTGCCAGCCGCCTTCGTAGCGGTCGCCGCCGGGCGAGAAAAACTTGACGTTGCCCACCACGCGGCCATGCTCGAAGGTCCCTGCCAGCTTGCCCTGGTTCGCAAACACGATGACGCCCGCGCCATGCAACTGGCCATTGCGGTAGGTGCCGTCATGCAGGCTGCCGTCGGCCCATTGCGCGATGCCGGCACCGTCCGGCATGCCCTTGCTCAGATTGCCCTCGTAGCGTTCCGTCTCCTTGCCGGCCTTGCTCCATTGCAAAGCGCCGGGACCGCTGGCATAGCCATCCTTGCAAGCACCGTTCCAGTCGGGCGTGTGGCCTGCCACCCGGGGAGGCTGGACGACGCGGCACCCCTCCTTGCCCGCATAGACGGGCTCGGCAGCACCGGCGAATCCGCTGCACAGCAGCACAACGACAGCAAGGTATGTTTTCATGCGATATCCGAATAGTTAAAATTACAACCTTAACATTCTTCCTTCGGAGAAATATACGTGCTTTGTCACGCGGCGGACTTTACAGCTTCTGCTGCAGGAATTCGAGGAAACAGCTGATGCGCTGCGCCAGCTGCGTGTTGCGGTAATACACGGCGTGGATCTGCTGGCGGTAGCCCGTATAGAACGGCTGCAGCACCTGCACCAGGCGGCCCGCGGCGATGTCGTCCCGCGTCATGAAGTCGGACAGGCAGACGATGCCCTGGTCGTGCAGGGCCAGCTGGCGCAGGGTTTCGCCGCTGGAGGCGGCCAGCGCGGGCACGATCTGCAGGCTGTTGCCCGCCTCGTGGCGCAGCGGCCACTGATTGCCCGGTTCGTACTGCGCAAAGCCCAGCAGCGCGTGGCCGGACAGTTCTTCCGGCGTGGCGGGCGTGCCATGGCGCGCCAGGTAGGCGGGTGTGGCCAGCACGTGCAGGGGGCTGGCACTGAGGGCGCGCGCATGCAGGGTCGAGTCGACCAGGGCGCCGATGCGGATGGCGATATCCGTGCGGTGCTCGAGCAGGTCGGCGATCTGGTCATTGCTGGTCAGCTCCAGGCGGATCTCCGGGTACATGGCGCGAAATTCCGCCACGTGGGGCACCACGCAGTGCAGCATGAAGGGCGAGGCGGCGTCGATGGACAGGCGGCCAGCCGGTTTCTGGCGGCGGATGCGGATCGATTCCTCCACGTCTTCCATCGAGGCGAGGATGGCGCGCGCCTTGTCCAGGAACAGCTGGCCCTCTTCCGTCAGCTCCATGCGCCGCGTGGTGCGCGTCAGCAGCGAGGTGGCCAGCTTGTCTTCCAGGCGCGACAGGGCGCGGCTCACGCCCGAGGTGGTTTGTCCCAGGTGCACGGCGGCGGCGCTCAGGGTGCCGCTGTCGATGACGGTGACGAAGATTTTCAGGTCGTCCGAATTGATGTCCATTCATGCCTTATTCTTGCTTTTGCTTCACATATCGCGCCATTATAATAGATTGAAAGCAACAGTGAAGGCGGCAGCCAACGTCAGGCAACGTAGAACAAAATGGCGACAAAGTGGCAGCAACTGCCGGCCAGCACGAACAGGTGCCAGATGCCGTGGCCATGGCGCAGCTTGTGGTCGGTGGCATAAAAGACGATGCCGCCCGTGTAGCACAGGCCGCCCGCCACCAGCCACAGGAAACCGTTCCATTCCAGCGCCGCCAGCAGGGGCTTGAGGCCGATGACGATGAGCCAGCCCATGGCCACGTAGATCACCAGCGACAGGATGCGCGCGCCCCTGGCGTAGACGTATTCCTGCACGATGCCGATGACGGCCAGGCCCCAGACGACGCCGAACAGCGACCAGCCCCACGGCCCGCGCAGGGTCACCAGCATGAAGGGCGTGTAGGTGCCCGCGATGAGCAGGTAGATGGCGCAATGGTCGAGCCGCTGCAGCACGGCCTTGGCCTTGCCGCGCATGCTGTGGTAGAGGGTGGATGTGAGATATAAGGTCAGCAGCATGGCCGCGTAGACGCTGCAGCTGACGATCTTCCATGGGTCGCCCGTGCGGGCCGCCACGACGATCAGGAGGACGCCGCCGATGGCCGCCAGCGCGGCGCCCACCGTATGGGAAATGCTGTTGAACCGTTCACCGTGATACATGCACCACCGCCCGCCGCGTTAAAGACAGGCTCATCGTACACGCTTGCGCGCTTGGCGGTCGTGCGCCTGGCCAAGGCCGGCGCACGCCGAAGGCCGGGACGGGCCCGACGGGTCTGCCCACGGCGGCGGTGCGGATGCCAATCAGGCCGCTTCCGCCTTCTTGCGCGCCGGACGGCGTGCCGGCGTCTTGCGCGGCGCCTTGGCCGGCTTGTCTTCGGCGACGGGGGCGATTTCCACCGCGACCGCTTCGACCACCACGGGCGCCGCTTCCACAACCGCTTCCGCCGCCTTCCTGGCCGGCTTTTTCGCTGCGGCCGCCTTGCGGGCCGGCGTGCGCGGCTTGGCCTTCGGCTTCGCTTCGGCGGCCGCTTCCACCGCCACTTCCGCTACCGGCTCCGGCTCAGGTACCGGGACAGTCGCGGCTTCCACCACCGGTGCTGCCTCGAGAGCCTCGGCACGTGCTTCGCGGGCGCCATCGCCATTCTTGCGGCCGCCACGACCATTGCGGCGCGAACCGCGCTTGGCGTTGCCTTCTTCCGCCACGACCTCGACTGCGGCTTCGGCCACTTCGTGCACCACCTCGGGCTGCGGCGCCGGCGCATACTGCTCGATGACGTCGACGGAGGTTGCCACATCGGCCACCGGCACGAAGGCCTGTGGCGCGGATTCGCCGCGGCGCTGCTCGTTCTGCTTGCGGCCGCCACGGCCATTGCGGCGCGAATCGCGGCGGCTGCCACCTTCGCGGTTGCCCTCTTCCGCCGTCACGACGGCTTCGCCGCCGGCGACGGCGTCGCTGGCCGCTTCCCCGCTCACGGGCGCAGCCACGGGCACCAGGCCGCTGCTGCGGTAGACATAGGCGCCCGACTTTTCATCGCGGCCGAATTCCAGCAAGCCGCGCGTCTGCGCTTCTTCCAGCAGGTTGCCGAAGGTGCGGAAGCCGTAGTACGACTCGCTGAAGTCGGGCTTGCGGCGCTTGATCGCTTCCTTCAGCATCGAAGCCCAGATCTTGCCGCTGTCTCCGCGCTCGGAGACCAGCGCGTCGAAGGTCTCGACGGCCATCTCGATCGCTTCCGTCTTGCGCGACTCGTATTTTTCCTTGCGGCGCACTTCTTCGTCCGGCGAACGCTTGGCCACTGGCGTGTCGCGCGCATCGCGCTTGGCGGCCGTGCGGCGGCTTTCGCGCACCAGGTCGTCGTAGAAGATGAATTCGTCGCAGTTGGCCACCAGCAGGTCGGAAGTGGACTGCTTGACGCCCACGCCGATCACCTGCTTGGCGTTTTCGCGCAGTTTCGACACCAGCGGCGAGAAATCGGAATCGCCGCTGATGATGACGAAGGTGTTGACGTGCGCCTTGGTGTAGCACAGGTCGAGCGCATCGACGACGAGACGGATGTCGGCCGAATTCTTGCCCGACTGGCGCACGTGGGGAATTTCGATCAGCTCGAAGTTCGCTTCGTGCATGGTGCCCTTGAAGCTTTTATAGCGGTCCCAGTCGCAATACGCCTTCTTGACGACGATGCTGCCCTTGAGCAGCAGGCGTTCGAGGATAGGCTTGATATCGAATTTTTCGTAATTTGCATCTCGCACGCCGAGCGCGACGTTTTCAAAGTCGCAAAACACGGCCATGCTGAGGTTTTCTGGGGATGACGCCATAAGGGTGAATTCTCGCTGGATGATAAGGGCGGACGGGAAGCGCAACGCCTCCCTTTTCCCCTAGTATATTCGCCCGCCGCCCGTTTCGGCGACAACTATCGTGCGCGGGGGCTTATTCCGTCCCGCCGGCGGCGCCCGCGCTGCCGCTGCCCCCCGGCCAGACGACGCTTTCATCGACCGAATACAGGCGGCACGGCGCACTGCTGCTGCGCTGGCACGACGCCAGCGCCCGCACGTCGGGGCTTTCGCCCTCTTCCGCCCAGCCCCAGGCGCCGCTGGCCGAGACGGCAAAGGCGCGCGGCGTGGTCTTGCCGAGGAAGCTGCGGTAGGCGGCGCGCCCCTGCTCGGCCAAATAAGGCACGGCGGCGATGTCGCCCTGCAGGGCAAAATGCGTGTCGGGCGGCGGCAGCGGGTCGGCCACGCGGTAGACCTGGCGCACCGGCATGCCGATTTTCTCCAGGAAGCGCTCGGTGGCGGGCAGCCAGACGGCCACGCCATCGCGGCTGCCCAGGGTCAGGTGGGCATCGCGCTTGAACGGTCCGTAGGCGTACAGTTCCCCCTTGCCGCCGGACCCCGCAAACGAGTGGAACAGGCGCTGCACCAGCGGCGGCGCGAAATATGCGTCATTCGCGCCATACAGCCACAGGCTGGGGATGCTGCTGTAGGCGCCAAACGTGGCAAAGGCCTTGGCCAGGGCCGATGGCCAGTCGCAGCCCGGCGCATCGACGCGCAGGCCGCCGGCAAAATTGAGCACGCCGCGCACGCCCGGCACCGGTCGCGTGGCCAGCGCCAGCGCCGCCATGCCGCCATACGACTGGCCGGCCACGACGATATGATCCGCATCGACCCAGTCCTGGCGCCGCGCATAGGCCAGCGCATCGAGCACGTCGCGGGCCTGGCCCTGGGCATTGGCCAGCATGTCGCAGCCGAAATCGCGGTAGCTACCCGTGGAGCGGGCAAATCCCGTGCGCATAGGCAACATCACGGCATAGCCGCGGCGCACGAACTCGGTCGCCATGTAAATGAAGCGCTCGCGCTGCTGCAGCCTGGCCGGCCCGGCCTGCTTGCCGTGATTCATCAAGAGCAAGGGAAACGGCCCGGGGCCGCTGGGGCGAAAGAGCGTCGTTTCCAGCACTTCGCGCATGCCGTCGCCGGCCGGCACCATGATGATTTGCTCGTTCAGGCGGGCGTCGAGCGGCAGTTGCGCAAGCTGCGCTGGCGCGGGGAGGCAAAACGAGCCCAGCAGCAAAGCGAGCAACAACAGGCGGACTAGGCGGGAAATGGCGAACTCCGGGGGATGATTTCCCAGCCAGTCTAGGCAGTGCCATGCAGCAGGACAATATTAAAAAGTTACGACAGGTCACTATTTTTTTGAGGAAGCGGCCGGCGGTCCCGCAGGCGGGAAAATTGTTGCCTTGCACCAACCACTTCTCCTGCACATGGGAGTAAACTGGCGGCATACAGAAGGAGTTGTCATGTCCATATCCGCCCTTACCACCGGCACGTCGGGCCTGGTCGCCAACCAGCGCGCCCTGGATGTGGCCGCCAACAACGTCGCCAATGCGAATACGCCGGGCTTCCAGCCGCAGCAAGCCGATTTCCAGGAAGCCAGCCCGGCCGGCACGGGCGTCACCCTCTCCGTCGAGGGGCGCAAGTTGGCCGCCAGCGAGAGCGTCAGCGGCGCCAATGCGACCGCGGCCAAGGCGGCCGAAAGCCGGCCGAACGGCGTGGGCCTCGCTTCCGAACTGACGGATAACCTCGTCTACAAGGCGGGCTTCAACCTGTCGGCGAACGTCGTCAAGGCGGCCGACCAGGCGCTGGGCAGCCTGATCGACGTCAAGACTTGACTGGCGCGGCTATCGGCAAGATAGTCTAGCGGTTCATTGCCAGCGCCAGCGGCGCCATGGCCGGCGTGATCAAGGCCAGCAGCCGTTCGGCGGGAATGCCGTCGCGCGCCTGCACCGACAGGCCATGCAGCAGCGCCGCATAATAGTCGCCCAGCGCCTGCACGTCGGCTTCCGCCTTTAATTCCCCCGCCAGCTGCGCCGCGCGCAGGCGCTCGATGACGGCCTGCGTGCGTGCGCGGCGGTGCTGCGCCAGCCAGTCGGCGATGCCGGCGTTTTCCGCGCTCGTGTTGGTGGCGGCCGTCACCACCATGCAGCCTTGCGGCTGGCCGCTGCGCGTGTACAGCAGCACGGCTTCCTCCAGCATGCGCGCCACGGCGTCGCGCACATTCAGGCTGGCCGCCAGCGCGTGCACGGCAAAGGCGCCCTCGCCCGTTTCATACAGTTCCACGGCTTCGCGGAACAGCTGCTCCTTCGAGCCGAACGCCGCATAGATGCGCGCCGAGGCGATGCCCAGCGCCGCCACCAGGTCGGCCATCGATACGCCCTCGTAGCCGCGCGTCCAGAACGCGTCGCGCGCTTTTGCCAGCGCCAGCGCGCGGTCAAATTCCCTCGGTCTTCCTGCCATCTTGATCCTCTGCTTGCGAAGTGGCGGCCAGTATAACGCCTGCACGCCATGGCGCGTCCCGCATTTATTTTGCATCACGGCCTTGACCGCGCCGAAGATTTCGCCTATTCTTTGTCGATCGACAAACAATAGGAGCCGATATGAAAACCATCCAAGGACCAAGCCTGCACCTGGCACAATTCGCCGCCGATACGGCGCCCTTCAACACCCTGCCCGCCATCGCCGAGTGGGCGGCCGGCATGGGCTTCAAGGCCCTGCAGATTCCCGCCTGGGATGCGCGCCTGTTCGACGTGGCGCAAGCGGCGCACAGCCAGCAATACTGCGACGACCTCGTTGCCATGCTGGCAGGCCATGGCCTCGTCATCAGCGAACTGACGACGCACATCCTCGGCCAGCTGGTGGCCGTGCACCCGGCCTACGACGCGCTGTGCGACAGCTTCGCCCCGGCCCACCTGCACGGCCAGCCGGCGGCACGCACCGAGTGGGCCATCGAACAGGTGAAACTGGCGGCCATGGCCTCGAAGCGCCTGGGACTGACGGACATGGGCACGTTCTCCGGCTCCTTCGCCTGGCCCTACCTGTTCCCGTTCCCGCAGCGCCCGCCCGGCCTGATCGAGGCGGCCTTCGACGAGCTGGCGCGCCGCTGGCTGCCCATCCTTGACGTGTGCGAGGAACAGGGCATCAACCTGTGCTACGAAATCCACCCCAGCGAAGACCTGCATGACGGCATCAGCTTCGAGATGTTCCACGAGCGCGTGGGCCGCCACCCGCGCTGCAAGATGCTGTTCGACCCCAGCCACTTCGTGCTGCAGCAGCTGAACTACCTGGAATTCATCGACATCTACAAGGACCACATCCGCATGTTCCATGTGAAGGATGCGGAATTCAATCCGACGGGACGGCAAGGCATCTACGGCGGCTACCAGTCGTGGGAAAACCGCGCCGGGCGCTTCCGCTCCCTGGGCGATGGCCAGGTCGACTTCAAGGCCATCTTCTCGAAGATGGCGCAGAACGACTACGCGGGCTGGGCCACGCTGGAATGGGAGTGCTGCCTGAAGGACCAGGAAGTGGGCGCGCGCGAAGGCGTGGCTTTCATCAATGCCCACATCATTCCCGTGACCGACAAGATCTTCGACGACTTCGCCGGCGCCCCCGTCAGCGCGCAGCAGATCAACACCCTGCTCGGCATCACGCACAACTAATCAACTCATTAACTGTATCAATACAAGGACTTGCCATGCATCAGAATGACAACAGCTACATCCACGACTACGTGCGCATCGACGGCCAGCGCCTGCATTGCGTCATCGCCGGTCCCGGCACCGGCAAACCCGTGCTGCTGATCCCAGGCTGGCCGCAGACCTGGTATGCGTGGCGCCATGTGATGGCGGCGCTGGCAGCCCAGGGCTACCAGGCCATCGCCATCGATCCGCCCGGCAGCGGCCACTCCAGCCGCCCGGCAGATGGCTACGACACGGGCGCCGTTGCCGCCACCCTGCACCGCGCCATGCTGGCCCTGGGCCACGCGCAGTACGACGTCGTCGGCCACGACATCGGCATGTGGGTAGGCTATGCGCTGGCCAGCGACTTCCCGCAGGCCGTGACGAAACTGGCGCTGACGGAAGCCGTGATCCCGGGCCTGGCACCGGCGCCGCCCATTTTTGTCGCGCCATCGGACAACATCTTCCTGTGGCACTTCATGTTCAACCAGGTGCTCGATCTGCCGGAAATGCTCACGGCGGGCAAGGAGCGCGAATACATCCGCTTCATCCTGGATCGCTGGTCCTACCGCCGCGACAAGGTGGCCGTCGACGTGTATGCGGACGCCTACGCCACGCCGGGCGCGCTGCGCGCCGGTTTCGCCTACTACCGGGCGATTCCGGAAACCATCCGGCAAAACCTCGAGCGCGCCAAGCGCAGCCTGGCCATGCCCGTGCTGGCCATCGGCGCCGACCACGCGACGAATGACGCGCCGCTGCTGACCATGCAGGGCAAGGCCAGGAACCTGCAAGGCGCCATCGTCGCCGAATGCGGCCACTTCATCATGGAAGAACAGCCGGAAGCGTTCATCGCCCACCTGCTGCCCTTCCTGGCGGGAGAACCTGCATGAGCCTCGATCCGCTGATCGCCGCCTGGCTGGAACAGACGAAAAACGCGCCGCCGCCCGCCTCGCTGGCGGACCTGCGCGCGGCCACGGAAACGGGCCTGCGCCAGCTGCACGGGCCACTGGAAGAGGTCGCGTCGGTGCGCGACTACATCGTGCCGGGCGGGCGCCCGCTCACCGTGCGCGCCTACGTGCCGTCCGGCGCGGACACGGGCCAGCCCATGCCGGCCATCGTCTTCGCGCATGGCGGAGGATGGTGTCTGTGCTCGCTGGACCTGTACGACAATCCCTGCCGCGCGCTGGCCAACGCCACCGGCTGCGTGATCTTTTCCGTCGACTACCGGCTGGCGCCCGAGCACAAGTTCCCCGTGCCACTGGACGACTTTTACCGAGCCCTGTGCTGGGTCGCGGACAAGGCACCGGCGCTGGGCATCGACGCGAAGCGCCTGGCTGTGGGCGGCGACAGCGCGGGCGGCAACCTGGCGGCGGCGGCAGCCCTGATGGCGCGCGACCAGGCCGGTCCCGCGCTGGCGCACCAGCTGCTGCTGTACCCGGCCCTGGATTTCGCCTTCGACACGGCGTCCTACCAGCGCTATGCGGAGGGCCATTCGCTGACGCGGGAAGCGATGCGTTTTTGCTGGTCGGCCTACCTGACCGACCCGGCCGACGGCGCGAATGCCTATGCGGCGCCCCTGCGGGCCGGCTCGCTGAAGGATCTGCCGCCGGCCACCGTGCTGGTATGCGAGTACGACCCGCTGCATGACGAAGGCGTGGCATATGCGCAGCGCCTGCGCGACGATGGCGTGACGGCGCAGTGCGTGCGGCTCGACGGCATGATCCATGCGTCCATCCACATGCTGGGATTGGCACCAAAGGCGCGCGGCCTGTTCGACGTGGCCGGCCCGGCCATGCGCACGGCGCTGGCGACATAAAAAAACGCGCCGGGGATGGCTCCACGGCGCGTTTTTTTCTTCAGCAGCTGCGCGTCACTCCACCAGCTTGCGCACCTCGATGCCATTCAGCCACTTCACGTGGCGCGGACCCGTGCGGATATCCTTCGCCGAGATCAGCGCGATCTCGCCATCATTCTCGTCGAGGGCCTTGCCGTTTTTCTCGTAGTAGACGATCACGCCCTCGCCAGCCGGTGCGTTATACAGCTCGCCCCAGGAAAACACCACCGCATAACCATCGGTGGCCGTGGCGATGATGGCAAGCTTCTTGACGTCATTATGGCCCGGCGCATCGAGCACCGCCTTGTCGAGGATGTCGCGCAGGCGCACGCCCTTGTAGCTGGTGATGGTCTCCGCCTTGTCGCCGTTGTGGCGCGTGACGGCAAGCTCTCCGCCATTCGCGGGCGGCAGCAGGCGCAGGTCGGCCACCTTCAAGGTCAATGGCGTCTCCACCACGCCCGTCACGGCGAGCGCGTGGCTCATGTTGTCGCGCGCGGGAGCAGGAGCGGCAGACCACGCGGGTGCCGCTGCCAGCAACGCCACCGAGGTAAAGCCAGCCAATATTTTCTTGAACATGCTGTGTCCTTTCATGACAGTGAAAAATCAGAACTGGTACTGCGCATTTGCCAGCCACGTGCGGCCCGCGCTGGGGAAACCGTCGGCCAGCGCGTAGTTGCGGTCACCCAGGTTGCTCACGCCCGCTTCCAGGCTCAGGGACGGCATGGGGCGGTACACGGCTTTCAGGTTCACGGTGGTAAAGCCGCCCAACTCCAGCGTGTTCGAGACCCAGCGGCCGCTGTTCGTCTCGGCGATGGCCACCACGTCGACCTGGCGCGCCGCGTGCAGCACGGCGTGCGCCGTCAGCTTGTGGCGCGGCACGTCCGTCAGGCGGATGGCGCGGTCGCTGACGTTTTTCATGTCCGTGTAGGTGTAAGTGCCGCCGAAGTCCAGCCAGGCGCCGGCACTGCCGCGCGCGCCCAGTTCCACGCCGCTGATGTGCGCCCTGCCCGCGTTCTGCATCTGCGCGCGCACGCCGGCCACATTCGCCACGCTCTGGATCTTGTCCTTCACGTCGCTGTAGAACAGGGCGGCGTCCAGCGCCAGTCCGCGCACGCGGGCCTGGTAGCCCACTTCATAGTTAAGCGCCTCCTCGGCGCGCAGGGAGGGGTTTTCGATATACGTGCCCAGGCGCTGCGAGTAGCGGTCCTTCAGGGTCGGCAGGCGCGACTTGCGCGCCACGGTGGCGTACACCTTCGCCTCGGGACTCATCGTGTGGAACACACCCGCCTGCAGGTCGGTGGCCGCCTGATTGCCTGGCAAAGTGTAGGCATTGCCGGCGCTGTAGACGGTGTCCGGGCGCAGTTCGTTGCGCGACACCCCCAGCGACAGTTCCGTCGCCCCGTTCAGGGCGATGCTGTCTTCGGCGCCCAGCGTCCACAGGGCATCCTTGTACCAGGTGGTGCGCACGTCCTTGGCGTCGAGTTCCTGGTGTTCGTCGGCCTTGTAGCTGGCAACGAAGCGCAGGCTGTGCGCGGCCAGGCGGAACGATTCGAGTTCCACCGCGCCGCCATTCGTGCGGTCGTTATAGATGCTGCGCCCGCCGCTGACGCTGCCCTGGCCGCTGGTCTTCAGGGTCGTGTAGCTGCCGTTCGTGTACGAGGTGATTTCATTGTCGTAGCTGTCGTGGTACAGCCGCAGTTTCAGGCGTTCCACCTCGCCCAGGCGCGTCTGCGAGACGAAATACACGCTTTCCTTGTTCCAGTACGGCCATTGCCAGTAGCGCGCGCCGACGGGATTGGTCGATGGCGGCTGGCCCTTTTCGCCATGCTGCTTGTAGTAGCTGAGCGCATACTCGTCGCCCGCCCGTGCGCCATCAGGCGTCAGGCCCACCTTGAACGACAGTTTATGGTCCTTTCGATACGCGTTGTTGCGCATGCCGCCGTCTTCCGTGGCCGTCGGGCGGAAGTCGGACGACAGGGGAAAGCCGTCGCTGTCGATATACGACACGCCCGCCTGCAGATACCACAGGCCCTGGTTCGTGCCCACGTTGGCCGACGCCTGGCGCTCGCTGCCCGAGCCGAAGCCGACGGAAGCGTCGCCTTCCAGGCGCGCCACGGGTTTGCGCGACACCAGGTTGATAGCGCCGCCCAGGGTATTGGCGCCATAGGCCACGGAGCTGTAGCCTTTCGCCACCTGGATGGCGGCCAGGTCGGCTGTGGTGAAGCGGTTGAAATCGACGTAGCCGTCATACGGCACGTAGACGGGAATACCGTCGATGTACAGGGGCACCTGGCGCGCATCGAAGCCGCGGATGGCCACGGTCTTCTCGTTGCGCGAATTGGTCGACAACGACACGCCGGACAGCAAATTCAAGGCGTCGCCCACGTTGTCGCGGTTGAAGCGGCGCATCTCGGCGCGGCTCACCTGCGTGCCCACCTTCTGTTCCGCCTGGCCTGCCTGCTCGCGCTGGCCGATCACCGTGATCGTGCCCAGCACGAACGGCGCAGCCGCCTCCACATCATCCTTGCCGGCTGTCTGCTGCGCCTGCGCCATCTGCGCCAGCGCCAGCATCACGGCGCCTGCCATTACCTGTTTCACCATCGTCATGTTGTTCTCTCTCGTTATATATCGTCTTATATAGCGATATTCAAAAAAAGCGGCCGCCCGTGCGGCGGCCGTCACCCAACAGCGCAATATACAGGCGTATATAGCGATGCTCAAGCGACAAGGCCGAAAGTGCGCGCGCAGGTCAATTTTTCCCGCATTTTTCCCGCATCGCAGCATTTCGCTGTGCGAACGAATGTTTCACAAAACGATTGACAGCCGGATGAGGGCTAGGCAAACTGGTTTCCAGGGAGCCTGAAAATGAATGCCAATATGACAAATATTCAATCCGCAGCAGATCCGGAACTCATCGTCTTCAGCGACGACGAGGAAGGCAAGGACCGCCAGTTCGTCAACGCGCTGGCGCGGGGCCTGGAAGTGCTGCGCTGCTTCCGTCCCGGCGAAGTGTTCCTGTCGAACGCCGACATGGCCAAGCGCACGGCCATCCCGAAACCGACCATCTCCCGCCTGACCTACACCCTCACGAAACTGGGCTACCTGAATTACTCGGACAGCCTGGGCAAGTATCAACTGGGCGCCGGCGTGCTGGCCCTCGGCTACCGCATGCTGTCGAACCTGGACGTGCGCAAGATGGCGCGGCCCCTGATGGAAGAACTGGCCGAACATGCACAGGCATCCGTCTCGCTGGGCACGCGCGACCGCCTCAGCATGGTCTATGTGGAGACGTGCCGCAGCAGCGCCAACGTCACCCTGCGCCTCGACGTCGGCTCGCGCATTCCCCTGATGACGACGGCCATGGGCAAGGCCCTGCTGTGCATCCTGCCGCAGGCCGAGCGCGACTACCTGATGGACCATGCGCGCGTGCACGAGACGGAACGCTGGCCGCGCATCAAGGCCGGCATCGAGCAAGGCTTCAAGGATTACCAGGACCGGGGCTTTTGCATCTCGGCCGGCGAATGGCAGAACGACGTGCATGCCGTGGGCGTGCCCATGCTGGGTGCCGACGGCGAACAGGTGATGGCCTTCAATTGCGGCGGCCCCGCCTTCCTGCTGTCACGCGAAAAACTCGAGACCGACCTGGGGCCGCGCCTGGTGGCCCTCGTCAAGACAGTGGAAAAAAACCTGGGCCGCGGGTAGACTGCGCGCCCCCTCTCAATCACAGCTCCAATCACAGCGCCAAGGAATCAATCCGATGATACGCGACGAAGAAACCCTGAACATCCTGCTGGGCAGCATCTCCCGCTTCGTGCGCGAAGTGCTGGTGCCGAACGAGGCGCTGGTGGCCGAAACGGACACCATCCCGCCCGCCATCGTGGCGCAGATGCGCGAACTGGGCCTGTTCGGCCTGTCCATTCCGGAAGCCTACGGCGGCCTGGAACTGAGCATGGAAGAGGAAGTGCGCGTCGCGTTTGAAATCGCCCGCACCTCGCCCGCCTTCCGCTCGCTGATCGGCACGAACAACGGCATCGGTTCGCAAGGCATCGTCATCGACGGCACGGAAGCGCAAAAACAATACTACCTGCCCAAGCTGGCGGCCGGCGAGATCATCGGCTCGTTCGCCCTGACGGAAGCGGGATCGGGGTCCGATGCCGCCTCGCTGCGCACGACGGCCGTGCGCGATGGCGACTTTTACATCCTCAACGGCAGCAAGCGCTACATAACCAACGCACCCGAAGCGAGCATTTTTACGGTCATGGCGCGCACAGACCCCGTCAAGCGCGGCGCCTCGGCCATCTCCGCCTTCATCGTGGAAAAGGATACGCCGGGCCTTTCTTTAGGCAAGATCGATAAGAAGATGGGCCAGCAAGGCGCGCATACCTGCGACGTCATCTTCGAAAATTGCCGGGTACCGGCCGCGAACATCATCGGCGGCAAGGAAGGCGTGGGTTTTAAAACTGCCATGAAGGTGCTCGACAAGGGCCGCTTGCACATCGCCGCCGTCTGCGTGGGCGCGGCCGAGCGCATGCTGGCCGACGCCCTGGCCTACGCCATGGAGCGCCAGCAGTTCGGCCAGCCCATCGCGGAATTCCAGCTGATCCAGGCCATGCTGGCCGACAGCAAGGCGGAAATTTATGCCGCGCGCAGCATGGTGCTGGACGCCGCGCGCCGGCGCGACAACAAGGAAGACATCTCGACGGAAGCGTCGTGCTGCAAGCTGTTCGCCTCCGAAATGTGCGGCAGAGTCGCTGACCGCTCCGTGCAGATCCACGGCGGCGCCGGCTACATCAGCGAATACGCGGCCGAGCGCTTCTACCGCGACGTGCGCCTGTTCCGCATCTACGAAGGCACGACGCAGATCCAGCAGATCGTCATCGCCCGCAACATGATCAAGGCAGCGCAAAAGTGAAGGAGGCCGCGATGGACATTCCCGCCCTGCTGGCCCACTTGCCGGCGCGCCTGTCGGCCATCCCCATCTATTGGGCGACGCGCGCGCCCGACGCGCCCGCGCTGCATGAAGGTGGCCGCAGCTGGACCTACGCCCAGTTGCAGCACAGTGTGGACAGCGCCGCGCAGCTGCTGCGCGACCTCGGCGTGCGCGCCGGCGACCGCCTGATGGTGGTGGGCGAGAACTGCGCGCTGCAGGTGGCGCTGATTTTTGCCGCCGCCAGCATCGAGGCGTTGATCGTCAACGTCAATGCGCGCCTGTCGGCGCGCGAGATCGACACCATCGCCGCGCACAGTTCCGCGCGGAGGATGCTGTTCCTGGCCGGCGCCTCGCCGGAGGCGGCCGCGCACGCCCCACGTCTGGGCGCGGCCAGCGCCGTCACCGTCGACGGCATGGGCGAGCTGCTGGCCGGTGGCTTGAACGAGGCGGCCATCGCGGAAGACACGGTGCCCGGCAACGAACAGGTGGCCGCGCTGATCTACACGACGGGTACCACCGGGCAGTCGAAGGGCGTGATGCTCACGCACCGCAACCTGCTGTTCATCGCCGCCGTCTCCAGCACCCTGCGCGGCTTGAGCAGCAGCGACCGCGCCTACGGCGTGCTGCCCATTTCGCACGTGTATGGCCTCGCTTCGGTGGCCCTGGGCACCCTGTATGCGGGCGCCGCGCTGTACCTGGTGCCGCGCTTTTCCGTCGACGGCCTGCTCTCGGCCCTGCAGGACGACGGTCTGACCATCGTGCAGGGCGTGCCCGCCATGTACGCCAAGCTGCTGCAAACCTTGGGCGGCGCCGATACGCCGCTGCCCACGCGGCTGCGCTTTGCGTATGCGGGCGGCTCGCCGCTGGCGCCGTCGCTCAAGCACGACGTGGAAAAGCTGCTGGGCACCGCGCTGCACAATGGCTACGGCATGACGGAAAGCGCGCCCACCATCAGCCAGACGCGCCTGGAAGCCCCGCGCCGCGACGATTCCGTGGGCACGCCGATTCCCGGCGTGGAAGTGCGCGTCGTCAGCCTCGACGGCGTCGACGTGGCGCCGGGCGAGGCGGGCGAACTGTGGATACGCGGGCCGAACGTCATGGCCGGCTACTACCGCGAACCGGCCATGACGGCGGCCACCATGCGCGACGGCGGCTGGCTCAACACGGGCGACATGGCGCGCCAGGAGCGCGATGGCGCCCTGTTCATCGTGGGCCGCACCAAGGAACTGATCATCCGCTCCGGCTTCAATGTGTATCCGCTGGAAGTGGAAACGGCCCTGAACGCCCACCCATCGGTGGTGCAGTCGGCCGTCGTGGGGCGCAGCCTGGCCGATGGCAACGAAGACGTCATCGCCTATGTGGAGCTGGACGCGCAGCACCCGGTGACGGTGCAGGCCTTGCAGGATTATCTGGCGCAGACCTTGTCGCCCTACAAATGCCCGTCGGACATCATCGTCATGGAAGCTCTGCCGGCCGCGGCCACCGGCAAGATACTAAAAGGACAACTGCGGCAGATGGCCCAGGAAAGGCAGTAAATTCAGCATTGCAGTTGGTTTCAAGAGACCCGACAATAAAACCCACGCGGGCAGCTTCGCCGGCGCCGATCCTGGCGCCGGCCACATCACCGGAGGAGACACGATGAAACGCACATACACACGCATCGCCATGGCAGCACTGCTTGCCAGCGCCTGGATGACGCAGGCCAGCGCCGACGAATTCCTCGTCGGCGCGGAAATCCCCCTGACGGGCAACCTGGCGCGCGTCGGCGCCGGCATGCAGGAAGGGATCATGGTCGCGGCCGAAGTGTTCAACAAGACCAACGGCAAGCACAAGATCAAGATCGTCACTGTCGATGACGAATCGGCGCCGGCCAAAGCCATCGCCGCCGTGGAAAAACTGGCCAGCCAGGGCGTGGTGGCCATCACGGGCGGCTACGGCTCGAACAATATCTCGCCCGCCTCGGACACGGCGAATAAGCTGGGCCTCGTCTACATCACCTCGGGCGGCGTGGACGACAGCCTGGTGGCCAGCGGGCGCAAGAATTTTTTCCGCATCAATAACACGGCCGGCTACGAAAAAGCCATGCTGGGCCTGCTTGCCGACGTGGGTGCGAAATCCGTCTCCATCGTGTATTCGACCAAGGACGCCACCACGGGCCTGGCGAAGGACGTGGAGAAGGCCCTGGCCGCCAGGGGCGTGAAGGTGACGACGCACTCGTTCGACCCGGCCATCACGGACTTCAAGCCCATCATCAACAAGATCAAGCTGCAGGACAAGTCCGAAGTGGTGGCCATGGTCGGCTACGAAAACGATTACGTGGGCATCATCCGCGCCGCCCGCGTGCTGAAGCCGAAGATCAAGGCCATGGTGGGCGTGTGGTCGCTGGCCACGCCGAAGATGGCGGCCGACTTCCCCGACCTGATGCCGAACGTCTTCGGCACGGCCCTGCTGCCCTTCCCGACCGAATTCAAGACGGCCGACGGCAAGGCCTTCAGCGACGCCTACAAACAGCTGTACAAGAAGGAACCGGACTACCTGGGCCAGTTCGGCTATGTGCAGTCGATGCTGCTGTTCGAGGCCATCGCGCGCGCGGCCGACAAGGGCACCATCAAGAAGGGCGGCGTGGCCGAGGAAATGCGCAAGACGGACCGCGAAACCCTGATCGGCCGGGTGCAGTTCGCCGCCAATGGCGACAACCAGAACTTCGTGCACCGCATGGCGCAGCACCAGGACAAGAAGGTGGTGATCGTCTGGCCTAAGGAGCACGCCACGGGCAAGCTGAACTACCCCGCCGTGCCCTGGTAAGCAGCCTCCCGCTGCACACGCGCGTGCCACGGCACGCACCGATGAACGGCAGCGCCACGCGTCGCGCGCGATGCGGCGGTCTGCCTGACGGGATGACGACATGACAGAATTAATCTTGCAGGCCCTGTATTCGGGCTTGCTGCAGGGCGGCTCCTACGCCCTCATCGCGCTGGGTCTGGCGCTGGTGTTCGGCACCATGAAAGTAATCAACCTGGCGCACGGCGAACTGGTGCTGCTGGCCGCCTACATCGCCTACAGCGTGGAATCGGGCCTGGGACTCGGTCCCATGTTCGCCATTCCCATCGCGCTGGTGATCGTCAGCCTGACGTCCGTGGGCGTCTACCTGATCGTCAGCCGCATCAGGAAAGACCGCGAAATCAATTCGCTGATCCTCACCTACGGCATCGGCGTGATCCTCACCAATTTCATTTTGCTCGTGTGGAAGGCCGACATCCGCTCGACGTCGTCGAGCTGGCTGCAGGAAGGCTTCGAGATCGGCCCCTTCTTCAGCATGCGCAGCGAAGTGATCTTCTTTGGCGTCAGCCTGGTACTGATGGCGGCCCTGTGGCGCTGGCTGTCCACCAGCTGGTATGGCCGCGCCGTGCGCGCCGTCTCCAGCAACCGCGACGCGGCCAAGCTGATGGGCATCGACCCGGGCCGCACGGAACTGGTTTCCTTCCTCGTCGCCGGCATCCTGGCCGCCTTCGCCGGCGTCGCCCTGTTCAGCTATGGCGTGATCCAGCCCGCCTACGGCGGCGCACTGACGGTGAAAGCCTTCATCATCACGGTACTGGCCGGCATCGGATCCATCCCCGGCGTGCTGATTGCCGCCGTGCTGCTGGGCGTGGCCGAGGCGCTGACCGTCACCCTGGCCAGCTCCGCGCTGCAGGAATTGTCCGGCATGGTGCTGTTCCTGCTGGTCCTGTTCATCATGCCGAACGGCCTGTTCGGCGCACAACGGAGGCGCGGATGAAGCGTTCGACAGTCATTGCAACGGCGGGCCTGCTGCTGGCCGCGTATGTCGCCGTGCCGCTGGCGCTGGGCGCCAACCAGTATGTCATGAGCATGGTGGTGGCGGCCCTGATCATCGGCGGCGTGGCCATGTCCTGGGCCCTGCTCGGTAATTTGGGCGGCATGGTCAGCTTCGGCCATGCGGCCTTCTTCGGCGTAGGCGCCTACGTCTCCGCCTTGACCACCGTCAAACTGGGCGTGCCCGTGTTTGCCGCCATGCTGCTGGGCGGCGCGGGCGCGGCCATCGCCGCCATCATCATGCTGCCCGTGCTGCGCCTGCGCGGGCCGTATTTTGCGCTGGCCATCCTCGCCTACGCCCACATCTTCCGCATCCTCGCCACAGAATGGAGTGCCGTCACGGGCGGCGCCGGCGGCATCAACAATATCCCGGCCCTGCCCACCGTCCTCGGCTTCGACCTGGCCAGCAAGACGGGCGCCTACCTGGTGGTGCTGACCCTGGTGGTGTGCTGCGCCTTCGCCTACGGCCGCATCCGCGCCAGCCACTACGGCATCGCCCTGCGCTCCATGCACGACAGCGAAGACGCCACGCGCGTCGTCGGCGTCAACAGCACCTTGCTGAAAGGCGCCATGCTGCTCGTGTCGGCCTTCATGGCGGGCCTGTTCGGCGCCTTCAACGCCCACTACATCAACTTCCTGGAGCCGGACTACGCCTTCAACAGCCTGTGGGTCACCTTACCGATCGTGGCGGCCATCTTCGGCGGCTACCGCACGATACTCGGCCCCGTGCTGGGCGCCGTGGTGGTCTACCTGGTCGACCAGCTGATCTTCAAGTCGCTGATCCCTACCGGGCACCAACTGGTGCTGGGGATGCTGCTGGTGGCGATGATCGTCTTCAGCCCGAACGGCCTGCTGCCGCTGCTGCAAAAATGGCTGAAAAACGCGTTCAACGCCAAGGAGAAAGCACATGCTTGAACTCGATAATGTCTCCGTGCGCTTCGGCGGCCTGACGGCCGTCGATTCCGTCACCCTGAACGTGGGTAGCCACGACGTGATCGGCCTGGTGGGCGCGAACGGCGCCGGCAAGACCACCCTGTTCAACGCCATTTCCGGCCTGGTGCGCCCCACCGGCGGCGGTATCCGCTTCGAGGGGCGCGACATCATGGCCACGCCCATGTACCAGCGCGCGCGCCTGGGCCTCGGCCGCACCTTCCAGATCCCGCAGCCCATGCATGAATTGACGGTGCGCGAAAACCTCGTCGTGGCGCAGCGCTTCGGCACGGGCAAGGTGGACCAGCGCAAGATCGATGAAATCCTCGATTTCACGAGCCTGGCGGACAAGGCGCAGCGCGACGCGGCCAGCGAACTGGCGCTGACGGAACTGAAGGCGCTGGAAGTGGCCAAGGCGCTGGCGACGAACCCGAAACTGCTGCTGTTAGATGAAGTGCTGGCCGGCCTGGAAACGAACGGCAAGCGCCGCTTCATGGGCATGCTGAAGGATTTACATGCGCAGTTTGGCGTGGGCATCGTCATGATCGAGCACGATATCGAAACCATCAGCAATCTGTGCCAGCGCGTGGCCGTGCTCAATTTTGGCCAGCTGATCGCCGACGGCACGCCCGATGCCGTCTTCCGCGACCCGGCCGTCATCGAAAGCTACACGGGAGCCGCGCATGCTTAACATAGAAAACCTGCGCGCCGGCTATGGCGCCATCAATGTGCTGTGGGACGTGTCGCTGTCCATCCGGAAGGGCAAGCTGACCACCATCATCGGCCCGAATGGCGCCGGCAAGACGACCCTGCTGCGCGCCATCATGGGCCTGCTGCCCGTCGGCGCGGGCACGATCACGCTCGACGGCACGCCCATCAACGGCACACCCACGTGGAAGATGAGCGATGCACGCGTGACGATGATCCCCGAGGGGCGCATGACCTTCCGCGACATGAGCGTGGAAGAAAACCTGATCATGGGCGCCTTCCCCAAGGAGCACCGCAGCCACATGCCGGCGCGCCTGGCCGAAGCCTACGCCATGTTCCCCCGGCTGCACGAGCGGCGCAAGCAGCTGGCCGGCTCGCTGTCCGGCGGCGAGGCGCAGATGCTGGCGATGGCGCGGGGATTGATGTCGGACCCGTCGCTGCTGATCATCGACGAACCCTCGCTGGGCCTGGCGCCGCTGGTGGTCAACGAGCTGTTCGAGATCCTCGCGCGCCTGAACGACGGCCGGCGCACCATCATTTTAGTGGAGCAGAACACGGCGCGCGCCGTCGGCGTGGCCGACCACGTCTACCTGATGCAAAGCGGCAAGGTGGCGCTGTCGCAGCCGGCGCTTGATGTCGACCTGGAGCACCTGCACGCGCTGTATTTCGCGCGCTGAGCAGCCCGCCCGGCGCGGGCCTTGACTGGCCGGCGGCCGTCAATCCCCGTCGTCGGCCAGTTTGTCGAACACCTGCAGGTCGCCCCTGCCCAGTCCTGCCGTCACGAAGGGATCGTCGGCCGGGAAGCGGCCCGTATCGACCAGTATGCGCAGCTTGCTCAAGCGCTCGCCCTGCGCCAGCGCTTGCGCCTGCGGATCGGCATCGGCGTGGGCATCGGCTCCGGCCTGGCCGATCGCGCGAATGACGGACTCCGGGAACTCCCACAATTCGGCGATCCGTGCCGACAGGATGCGCGCTTGCGCAAACACCTGGGCGATGAAGGCGTCCGACTGCGGCAAGGCATCGGGCGCATGCATCTGGTCGATCAGGCGGAACGCCACCACGAGACCCACATTGGCCATCAGTCCCGCCAGATAGGCGTCGAAGGCGTTTGCCTGCAGCGCAGGCGCGAGCAGGTTGGCCGCCAGCGCGCATTTCTCGGACTGGCGCCAGATCAGCGGCGCCGTGCGGATGGTCAGCCCGCCGCTCTGCATGCTGACGATGGGGCGGAAGGCGACGCGGGCCAGCAGCATGCGCATGCCGTTCTGCCCCAGCAGCATGATGGCGCCTTCCATATTGTTGATCGACGGGCTGGCGTTGTAGCGCGAATGGTAGCAGGGCCGGTTCGCTTCACGGTAGACCTCGGCCACCAGCGGCACGTCCTGGGCCAGCTGGCGCGACAGCTCGGCCGCGCTCATGTTTTCATCCTGCAAGGTCCGCATCAACTGCGGGATGATGGCCGGAATGCGCGGCACCAGCGCAGCGCCGGCGACCGGTTCACTGGCCAGGCGCATCAATGCGTCCAGAATCTGCTGTTCCTCCTGTGGCGCAGCCTGCGTCGCCCCCGCGGCCGCCAGCCAGCGGTAATAGACGGCATCGATTTCGGCGCTGGTGGCCGGCTGCCGCGCCGCCTCGGGCTGCGCCGCCGTGGTGGCTGGCGCAGGCTTGTTTTTTGCGTCGCCGCCGTTGAGTAGTTTTCCTATCCAGCCCATTTTGCCAATACTGCCTTATATGCATCATTATCGCGACATCCGCCCCGCGATTTTACTTGATGCCGGCCGCACCGGCACGGCCGGGGTGGGCAGCCTTGTCCTCCGGCCGCAAGCTGCTACAGTAGTACTCCCGCAGGTCCCCTGCTTTTGCAAGGAAAATCATGAGCAACATGCTGGCGCGCTACATCACCAGCCAGGCGTATAACAACGCCTGGGCCAACCACCGCCTGCTGGCAGCGTGCGGACAACTGACCGGCGCCGAATTCCAGGCCACGCGGGTCAGCTTCTTCCCCACCATCCAGTTCACCCTGAACCACATCCTCACCTGCGACTGGTTCTATCTCGATGCGCTCGAGCGCGAGCTGCGCGGCGACGCGCCTCATGCCGACTGCTATGTCTTATTTGCACAGGACGAACCGTTCACCGATTGCGCGGCCCTGCATGCGGCGCAGCGCGCCTCGGATGCGCGCCTGATCGCGCATTGCCGCAGCCTGTGCGACGCGGACCTGGCGCGGCCCGTGACGATCCTGCGCGACACGCCGCAAGTCGACACGCGCCTGCGCCTGCTGGCGCATCTGTTCCAGCATCAGATCCACCACCGGGGACAGGTGCACGCCATGCTGGCCGGCACCCGCGTGGCGCCGCCGCAGCTCGACGAATTCTTCTGCGCCGGCGAAGCGGACGAGCGGGCACAGGATTTTGCGGAACTGGGCTGGACGGAAGACGACATCTGGGGCCGGCGCTGACCTATTCCTCGCCGTGGTAGCAGACGCACAGCTTGTTGCCATCGAGGTCGCGGAAATAGGCGCCATAATAATGGGCATGGTAATGGGGCCGCAGGCCCGGCGGTCCCTCGCAGGCGGCACCCTGCGCCAGCGCGGCCTGGTAACAGCGGTCCACCTGCGCGCGGCTGGCCGCCAGCAAGGCCGTCATCTGCCCATTGCCGGGAGTCGCCGGCAAGCCGTCATGCGGCGCCGTCAGCACGAACAGGGGGCGCGGCGCGTCCTGCGCCATCCAGCCGGCCCAGGGCTTGGCCGTATCATGAAATTTTTCGATCAGGCCAAGTTCTCGCGTCAGGGCCGTGTAGAAAGCATAGGCGCGGGGAAAATCGTTGGTGCCGAGGCAAATATGGGACAGCATGCCGCTCCTTCGTGAGTTCGATCGCGTGTGCGCCAGGGGGCGCCGCCTGATTATAATGGCGCTTCTCTTTTTGAGCCGCCGCCATGTCCGACCTTGACCGCCTTCAATTGCAGCCGCCTGCCAGCGCCGATCTCGACGCCTTGCTGGCCTTCGAACTGGAAAACCGCGCCTATTTTGAACGCTGGGTCACGGCCCGCGCACCGTCCTACTATGGCCAGGAAGCCATCGCCGCCGCCATCGAGCAGGCGCAGCGCGAACGCCAGCAAGACCGCAACTACCAATACCTAGCCAAGCTGGACGGCCAGATCATCGGCAGGGTCAACCTGACGGGCGTCACGCGGCCCTATTTCAACAAGGCAGCAATCGGTTACCGCATCGGCGAACGCTTCGGCGGACGCGGCTACGCCACGCGCGTGGTGGCCCTGCTGCTGGAAGAAGCATTCGGCGCACTGGGCCTGTGGCGCGTGGAAGCGACGGCGCGGCCGCAAAACCTGGGCTCGGTCGCCGTCATGCAGCGCAATGGCTTTCACCAATACGGGCGCTCGGAAAAAGCCATGCTTTTCCAGGGTGACTGGTCGGACTTGCTGTATTTTGAACGGCGCAACACACAAACCATGGCTTGAAATGTCGCATTTTTCTGGCGGCAACGCGACTTTTATCCTATCACCAGCGCCTTTGTGACAACGCAAAGCACGGCGATATTGGGCTGATAACGTCAAGGCTCGGGAATTTTTAATATCTTGCCAAGTCCAACATGAAACTGCGTCAACGCCTGTTCGAACACGTGCTGCTGGTGCTGACCTTGGCCATCGTCATCTTTGCCGCCGCCATCGTGCTGGCACGCATGACGCAATGGGCGGAAGCGCAGGAACTACCCGCCTACCTGATACAGGGCATGCACCTGGTGGGCAAGGTGCTGTTTTTCCTGGACGGCGGCATCGTCGTCGCCGTCAGCAGCATCCTGGCCGCCCGGCTGTTCCGCATGCTCACCAAGGAGGATATATGAAGCACCTTCATTACCTGTTCACGCTCCGGCATCCGCGCCGTTTCTGGTGCAGCGCCCTCGTCATCGCCGTGGCCTCGGCCATCCTGCTGGGCACCTGGCTCGACAGCATGCCATGGCTGGCGGCCATCCCCCTCGTGGCCGGCGGCTTGCTGGTGGCGCTGGGCGAATTGTGGGATGACATGCACGGCAAGCGCCTGCCGAACGGCAACGACGACACGCAAGCGCCGTGTCGCCATCCCTGAGGCTGGCGTGATGATGCGTGCACGCAACAACAGTCGCGCCATCGGCCGCGCATGCGCTTGATTTAAGACTGGCTTCAGTCTCGCCGTGCATCGTGATATGGCGCCAGCAGCCATGGCGCCTTCCTTCCCCCTCACGGGCACAGCCCAGCGAAAGAGCCGATATGAGCACATGGATGCGCGCCAACAAAGGTTTCTTGATGTTTCTCCTGCTGTTCGGCGTGTTCCGCACGGCCGTGGCGGACTGGAATCCGATCCCGTCGGCATCCATGCGCCCCAACCTGCTCGAAGGCGACGTGGTCTTCGTCAACCGCCTCGCCTTCAACCTAAAAGTGCCGCTGACCGATATCGTACTGCAGCGCCTGGGCGAGCCGCAGCGGGGCGACATCGTCACCTTTTTTTCGCCGAAAGATGGCACGCGTTTGATCAAGCGCATCATCGCCCTGCCCGGCGATACGGTGGAAATGCGCAACGAACAGCTGGTCATCAACGGCCAGCCGGCCCAGTACACGGCGCTCGACACGGCGCCCGAAACCGTCGCCCAGCTGGGCCAGCTGACGGCGCAGCGCATCAGCGAACGCAACAGTACGGAGCAGCACCGCATCCAGGTCTTGCCGCAGCTCACCGGCGCGGCGCGCAGCTTCGGCCCCGTGACGGTGCCGGCCGACCATTTCCTCATGCTGGGCGATAACCGCGACAACAGCGCCGATTCGCGCTATTTCGGCTTCGTGCCCCGTGAATTGCTGATCGGCAAGGCCGAGCGCATCCTCGTGTCGGCCAACATCCAGGAACATTGGCAGCCCCGCCTGCAGCGCTTCGGCATGAAGCTGGAATAAAAGCTGTCGCCTCGCAACGGCGCCGTGCTTTTCGGTTAGCATGGCGCATCATGTCCACCTTTTCCCTCGCCAGCCAGCGGCCCGCCAGCACGCACCATGCCCTCGACCAGCTGGCCCAGTTCCTGCAGCGCCACCCGGATGCGCTGCTGCTGACGGGCGCCGGCATCAGCACGGCGTCGGGCATTCCCGATTACCGCGACGCCGATGGCGTGCGGCGCGGTAACGCGCCCGTGCAGGGCCCCGATTTTCGCCGCCAGGAAGCCGTGCAGCGCCGCTACTGGGCGCGCAGCATGGTGGGCTGGCCGGCCCTGGCGCGCGCCGCGCCGAATCCCGGCCACCTGGCCATCGCCCAACTGGCGCAGCGCCGGCAAATTGGCGGCCTCGTCACGCAAAACGTGGATGGCCTGCACCAGCAGGCGGGCAGCACGGCCGTGACGGAGCTGCACGGCAGCATCCATGCCGTCGTCTGCCTCGATTGCCGCGCCGGCATTCCACGCAGCACGATCCAAAACATGCTGGAACACGACAATCCGCAACTGCTGGGCGCCACGGCCACGCCGGCGCCCGATGGCGACGCGCTGCTGGAGCCGTCGCAGCTGGCCACTTTCCATGTGCCGCGCTGCCCGCACTGCGGCGGCACCCTGCAGCCGGACGTGGTGTTTTTCGGCGACGGCGTGCCGGCCGCGCGGGCCGCCGAGGCCGAACGCAAGATGCGCGAGGCCAGCGCCCTGCTGGTGATCGGCTCGTCCGTCATGGTGTATTCCAGCTTTCGCCTGTGCCGCATGGCGGCCGAAACGGGCAAACCCGTGGCCGCCATCAACCTGGGCATGACGCGCGCCGATCATTTGCTCGCGTTCAAGACGGAAGCGCCGGCACAGGACATCTTGCCAGCGTTAGCGGCCATGCTGGGCTGATCCGCGCCCGGCGGCATGCCGCTCTGGCTATACTGTGGGATTGACGAGGAGAATTCATGCTGGAACTGTTGAGTGAACACGCCTGTTTTGGCGGCGTACAACGTTTTTATCGCCACGATGCACACGCGATCGGCTTGCCCATGCGTTTTTCGGCCTTCATTCCGGACACGGCGCCAGGCGCCACGGCCAGCAGCAAGCGCCCCGCCCTGTTTTACCTGGCCGGTCTGACTTGCACGGAAGAAACATTCATGATCAAGGGTGGCGCCCAGCGCGTGGCGGCCGAGGAAGGCCTGATCCTGATCGCGCCCGACACCAGTCCCCGCGGCGCGGGCATCGCGGGCGAGACGGATGCCTGGGATTTCGGCGCGGGCGCCGGCTTTTACGTCGATGCCACCGAGGCGCCATGGAGCAGCCACTACCGCATGTACAGCTACATCCTGGAATTGCGCGCCCTGCTGGAGCAGGAACTGGCGATCGACGCGCAGCGCACGGGGATTTTCGGCCACTCGATGGGCGGCCATGGCGCCCTGGTGCTGGCCTTGCGCAATCCGGAACTGTTCCGTTCCGTGTCCGCCTTTGCCCCCATCGCCGCGCCAAGCCAATGTCCGTGGGGCAAGAAAGCCTTCACGGGCTACCTGGGCAGCGACGAGGCCGGCTGGCAGCAGTACGACGCCAGCGCCCTGATGCGCGGCCTGGCGGGCAAGCCGGCACTATTTCCTAACGGCATCTTGATCGACCAGGGCCTGGCCGACAAATTCCTGCCCGATCAACTGTATCCGGACGTGTTCGAGGCGGCGTGCCGCGACGCCGGCCAGCCCTTGCAGCTGCGCCGCCATGCCGGCTACGACCATGGCTATTACTTCATCGCCACCTTCATGGAAGAGCATCTGCGCTTCCATGCGCGGAACTTGCGCGCCGTTGCCTGACCGGCGTCTACTACGCCGTGCTGGTATGCCCGTTGAAGTGGCGCGTGTACCAGTCCGTGGCCAGCACGGCCGCCTGGTGGCGCGTGTCGGGGCCGCCGGGCGCGGCGATCTGCTCCAGTTGCTTGTCGCAGCGCAAGGTGGCAAAGGCCATGCGGTTCAGTCCCGCCACGTCGGGGTCGCGCCCGCCCACGATGAGCAGGGAGGGCACGCGCACGTTTTCCAGCGCCGCCTTGCCCGCCATTTCCACCTGGCCATCGCAGACGGCCAGCGCGGCGATGTCCGCGCTGCGCCAGGCCGCCAGCTGCATCACGACGGCCGCGCTGGTGCCATAGCCATACAGGCCGCAGGGCAGGCGCCGCGTGGACGGGTCCAGCTGCAGCCAGCCCAGGGCCTTTTCCAGCTGCCGCGCCAGCAGGACGATATCGCTGCGCACGAAATAGGCATGGCCATTGCTGCCGCCGCCAGGCCCGACGCCGGCCTGGTCAAAGCGCAAGGTGGCGATGCCTGCCCGCAGGAAATCCTGGGATGTGGCATGGCTGGAAGCGCCCAGGTAGTCGCTATCGGCGCCGGCGCCGTGGGCAAACAGGACGATGCCCACCGGGCGTTCCGGCAATTCAAGCACGCCGTCCATCTGAAGTTCATCCGCCGTAATGCTGACAAATTGTTCTTGCATGGCTGCCTCCGCTATCGGGCTGGTCTGTAGCCGCGCTGTCGAGCCGGCTATCGGGCTGATGGTCTAGCTGATCTTGCCGGGACGGGCATGAATGCATGCCCGCAGCGGCAGTCCTCAGTGTAGCAGCCTGCGGCCGTTCCTGCGCGGCCGCGCCTGCGGCCGTTCGCGCATGGCAAGCCACGCGGCGAGGTCAGACGGCGCCGTGCCGGTCGAGTCCCTTCAGCACGGCTTCCGGGCGGATCGGCAGATGCCGCACGCGCGACGCCACGGCGGCAAAGATGGCATTGCCGATGGCGGGCGCCACGGCCGTGGTAGGCGGCTCGCCCAGGCCCGTCGCCGTTGCCGTACTGGCAACAAACTCGATGTCGAGTTCGGGCACGTCGGCCATGCGCAGGGGCGTGTAGGTATTCAGGTTGGTATCCTTCACCTGCCCGTTCAGGAAGGCCGTGCCTTCATGCAGGGCCATGCTCACGCCCCACAGGGCGCCCCCTTCCGCCTGCGCCAGCGCGCCGTCCGGATCGACGATGGTGCCCGCGTCGATCACCATCGTGAGCTTTTCGACTTTCACCATGCAAGTGCTGCGGTCCACTTTCACTCTGGCAATACATGCCGTCCAGGTGGGCATGTCGCGTTCCTGGCCGAACGTGGCGGCGATGCCCAGGCCCGTGTCGGGCGGCATGGCCGTGCCCCAGCCCGCCTTTTCCGCCGCCCGGCGCAGCACGTGGGCCAGGCGCGCGGCGCCGCCGATGGCATTCGGCGCACTGCCCGCGTTGCGTCCCGTGGCCTGCAGCAAGGACAGGCGGAAGGCCAGCGGATCGACCTTCGCCGCCTGCGCCGCCTCGTCCATGAAACTTTCCACGGCCCAATTCGTCCAGCCCGGCCCCACGGAACGCAGCCAGCCGGGGCGGAAACTGCTGTTGGCCAGGTCGTTCGACACGGCCCGCACGCGCTGCGCGCCCACCGTGTACCAGTGGTCGGCACCGGCGATGGCGAACGGGTCATACGGGTGGCCATCCTTGTCCTTGGCCAGGAAGGCGGGGATCATCGCCTGCGTGGGCCAGCCCGCGCTCGCCTCGTGCACCATGGCCGACACCTTGCCAGCGGCGTCAAACGCCATGCGCACATGCTGCACCGAGGGCGAACGGGGCGAATCGAAGCGCGCATCGTCGGCGCGCGTGCAGATCATCTTGACGGGCCGCCCCACGGCCTGCGCGGCCAGCGCGGCCGGCACGCAATAGTCGCCGTTCAAACGCCGGCCGAAGCCGCCGCCCAGCAGGTAGGTATGCAGCATGACCTTGTCTTCCGGCACTTTCAAGGCCTGGGCCAGCACGGGCAGGATCAGCGACTGCCACTGGTTGCCCGCGTGAATGTGCCAGACGCCGTCGATTTCCTGCGCCAGCGCATTCACCGGTTCCAGCTGAAAATGCAGTACCGTGCTCGTCGTGTAGTGGCGCTCCAGTTTCAGGCTGGCATCCTTGAACGCCTGCTCCACACCCTCATCGTCGACGACGCGGGCGCCCAGGGTGGCATCGGCCAGCTGCTTGCCCGCATAGCCGAGGATATCCTGCTCCGACACGTGCGACGCCGCGCCGGCCCGCCATTTCACCTGCACCAGGTCGGCCGCGCGCACGGCGGCAGCGTATGACTGCGCATACACCATGACCCAGCCGGGCACGCTGCCGCTGGGGTCCTGCAGGGCCGCCGAATGCAGGTAGCCCGGCACTTTCTTCGCGGCCGAGTCGTCGATGGAAACCACTTTCGAACCGTAGCGCGTGGGCGGGATCTTCGGCCTCGCGTACAGCATGCCGTCCACGTGCGCATCGATACCGTACACGGCCGTGCCATTCGTCTTGGGCGGGATGTCCAGCGCCTGCACGTTCTGGCCGATCAGGCTGCGCTGCTGCGGCGTCTTGAGCACGATGGCCTTCAGCTGCGCGGGCGTGTACTGGCGCGCCAGCTTGCCCCGGCGCACGATGTCGCCATAGCTGATCGAGCGCCCGCGGCCATGCACCACGCCCAGTTTCGCATGGCACCCGGACACGGGCACGCGCAGCAGCCGCGCGCCCTCCTCGACCAGCGCGAGGCGTCCGGCCGCGCCGGCACGGCTGAGCGGATCGAAATTCTGCCAGACGGACCAGCTGCCGCCCGTCACCATCAAGCCCCATTTCGGGTCCGTGTCGACGTAATGCAGGCGCACCTTGCTCCAGTCCGCTTCTAGCTCGTCGGCCACGATGCGCGCCAGGGCCGTGCCGATATGCTGGCCCATTTCCGCCTTGGCGATATTGACGGTGATCATGCCGTCACGGTCGATCTGGAACCAGATGCTGGGATCGAACACGGGCGCGGCCGCCTTGGCCTGCGGCGCCTGCGCCGCCTTGCCGGCCGCCAGCGAACTGTCGGCGCGTAAAAAGGCGAACGTCAAGCCCGTGCCGGCGGCGGCGATCAG
This sequence comes from Janthinobacterium sp. GW821-FHT03C08, assembly GCF_059420905.1. Taxonomy (NCBI): domain Bacteria; kingdom Pseudomonadati; phylum Pseudomonadota; class Betaproteobacteria; order Burkholderiales; family Oxalobacteraceae; genus Janthinobacterium; species Janthinobacterium sp. GW821-FHT03C08. The sequence continues at coordinate 207,070 of NZ_JBWKUP010000007.1, forward strand.
GAAGCCGCGCCGGCCCGGCGAGGGGGAACGGCCGGCGCCGCCCTCTTTCGGCAGTTTGCCTGGAAACTCAAGCATGCGGCGCCTCCGCCTGCATGCCGGCAGCCAGCTTGATGGCCTTGCGGATGCGCACGTACGCCATGCAACGGCACAGGTTGCCGCTCATGACGGCATCGATGTTCGCATCCGTCGGCTGCGGATAGTCTTTCAGCAAGGTGGCCGCCTGCATGATCTGGCCCGACTGGCAATAGCCGCACTGGGGCGCCTGCGTGGCGATCCACGCCTGCTGCAGCGGGTGCGTGCCGTCCGGCGACAGGCCTTCGATGGTGGTGATGGCGCAGCCGGCCACGGCGGCAATCGGCGTGATGCACGCGCGCATGGCGCGGCCATCCACGTGCACGGTGCAGGCGCCGCACATGCCGATGCCGCAGCCAAACTTCGTGCCTTTCAACTGGGCTTCGTCGCGCAGCAGCCACAGCAGGGGCGTCTCGCCATCGGCCTCGGTGCCGAACGGCTGGCCATTCACGGTCATGTTATACATAAGTGTTATAAATAAGTGTCATACATAAGAAACTTTCATGTTTACTTGCCGGCACGCGCGCGCGCCACGGCCGCTTCCAGGTTCGTCCAGGCCGGCTGGTGGCTGCGGCTGCGGCGCAAATAGGCCGCCAACTGGGCCACGTCGTTGTCCGTCAGCGAGGCGGCGAAGCCGGGCATCAGCACGCCGGGCATGCCCGCGTCCTTGCCGATGCCGTGCAGGATCACCTGCACCAGGTTGGCGGGGTCGGGCGCGCTGACGGCGCTGTTCAGGCTCAGTTCCGGGCGCAATGCCACGGGCTGGCCATTGCTGTTCGAATGGCACGACGCGCAGGCGGCCACGTACAGGCTGGCGCCACGGTCGTTGTCGACGAGGCTGACGCGCTGCGAGCGCGCGATGCCGGCCTCGATCACGGCATCGGCGTCCACCTTGCGCCCGTCAGCGCCGGCCACGCCGGCAAAATACACGGACAGGGCGCGGATGTCGCTGTCCGGCGACGCCCCCATGCCCTCGTGCACGACGGCCGACATGGGTCCTGCCGCCACGCCGTGCAGGGCCGTCACGCCCGTGCGCAGGAAGGCATACAGTTCCTCCCGCGTCCACGGCAGCGGCGCCGTATTGGCGCCGGTCAAGGCGGGGGCATACCAGTGGTCGATGCTCGCGCCCAGATAAGCGGAGCCGGCGATCTCGGCGCCCAGCGCATTGCGCGGCGTGTGGCAGGCGGCGCAATGGGCCAGGCCCTCGGCCAGGTAGCGGCCCCGGTTCCAGTCCAGCCCTTGCGCAGGGTCCAGCCGGTAGCTGCCAGGCTTGAAGTAAAGCAACTTCCAGCCCGCCTGCAGGGGTCGCAGGTTCAGGGGAAAGGGCACGGTGTTGGCGGGCGCCACGGCGTACACGGGCGGACGCGTCATGAAGTAGGCGTACAGGGCCGTCAAGTCCCCGTCCGAGACGCCGTTGAAGTGCGTGTAGGGAAAGACGGGATACAGGTGGGCCCCGTCGCGGTCCACGCCTTCGCGCATGGCCCGCTGGAAGGCGGCCAGCGACCAGCGGCCGATGCCCGTCTGCGGGTCGGGCGTGATATTCGTGGCATAAATCGTGCCAAACGGCGTGGCCAGGCCATGGCCGCCCGCAAATGCTGCGCCGCCCGTGGCCGTATGGCAGGCGGCGCAATTGCCCATGCCCGCCAGGATGCGGCCCTTGTCCACCACTTGCGGGGAAAACGCCGTGGCGGCGGGCGGGTCGATGGGCGCCAGCGCAGGACGCCAGTAATAGACATAGGCGGCCAGCGCCGCCAGGATGAGTAGCGCCAGCAAAAGCAGCAGGCCGGTGACAATCTTTTTGAACAAAACAGGAACCAGTGAAAGTAAAGGCGGAGTGACAGCAAGGCGGACCCTGCCGCCAGCGGCTGGCGGCGGCAACAGGGCCAGCATGACAATCTTACCGCGATTGTGACTTGTTGTATGTACGCAATGACACGCAGGCGGCCCCATGAGCGGGCGGCCCCTTATAATCACCTTTTCAGCACGCTCCCCGCCTTCCTGCCCCCCATGCATACCGTTACCATCATCCTCATCCTGGTCCTGACCGTCGTCCTGTGCGGCTTCATCGCCCGTTCGCGCTGGGTCAAGCTGCCCCTGCCCCTGATCCAGATCGCCGGTGGCACGGGCCTGGCCATGTTCGGCGTGCAAGTGCCGCTCGATCCCGACATCTTTTTCCTGCTGTTCATTCCGCCCCTGCTGTTTCTCGATGGCTGGCGCATTCCCAAGGGCGCCTTCTTTTCCGACGCGCGCTCGATCCTCATGCTGGCCATCGGCCTGGTGCTGTTTACCGTGCTGGGCATGGGCTTTTTCATCGACTGGCTCATCCCCAGCGTGCCGCTGGCCGTCGCCTTCGCCCTGGGCGCCATCCTCTCGCCGACGGACCCCGTGGCCGTGTCGGCGATTGCGGCCGGCAACCCCATCCCGCCGCGCCTGATGCATATCCTCGAAGGCGAATCCTTGCTCAACGACGCCTCGGGCCTCGTCTGCTTCACGTTTGCCGTGGGCGCCATGATGACGGGCGGCTTTTCCATCGGCGCCGCCTCGCTGAGTTTCCTGCAGGAAGCGGGCGGCGGCATCGTCATCGGCCTGGCCATCTCCTGGGGCGTGGGCCTGGCAAATAAATGGCTGGTGAGCAAGGTTGGCGAAGAGCCGGGCCTGCAGATCCTCATCAGCATCCTGATCCCGTTTGCCGCCTACCTGGGCGCCGAGCAGATCCACGGTTCCGGCATCCTCGCCGCCGCCACGGCGGGCGTGTCCATGCATTACGCCGACCTGATCGGCCGCCCCCTGGCCGCCACGCGCACGCAGCGCAAGGCCGTGTGGGATACCGTGCAACTGGTCCTGAACGGCGCCATCTTCGTCATGCTGGGCGCGCAATTGCCCGCCACCGTTGCCGGCCTGCCCGCCGCCTCCATCGAAGTGGGCGCCGGCAGCGCCTGGAAACTGCCCCTGTTCGTCATCGCCATCACGGTGGGACTGACCTTCATGCGCTTCGTCTGGGTCTTCATCTCGATGAAGCTGACCTTGTTCAAGCACAACAAGAAAGTGGCGGGCGAATCGAAGGAAGCGGCCCTGCTGGCGCGTCCCAGCCTGCGCCTGCTGCTGGTGGCCTCGTTCGCGGGCGTGCGCGGCGCGCTGACCCTGGCCGGCATCCTGACCCTGCCCCTGTTTTTGCCTGACGGCAACCGTTTCCCCGCGCGCGACCTCGTCATCTTCCTGGCCATGGGCGTGATCCTGCTGTCGCTGCTGCTGGCCAGCGTCACCCTGCCCCTGCTGACCAAGGGCCTCGTGTTCGCCCCGCCCGCCCGGCGCTCCACGGAAGAGCGCAATGCCCGCGCCGCCGCCGCCGAAGCGGCCATCGCGCGGCTGGAAAAAGTCTGCGCCGGCATCGACAAGGATGGCAAGCAGCAAGTCGTCACGGAAGCGGCCAACCGCCTGATCGAAGCCTACCGGCGCCGCCTCGCCTATGGCGAAAGCAGCAACGACGAAGCGACGCGCATGCAGGAACTGGCCAAGGCCGAGCGGGCGCTGCGCCTGGAAGCGCTGAATGCGGAGCGGGACGAACTGTTCCGCCGCCGCATCTCGGGCGAGCTGGACGACACCATCCACTTGCGCCTGCTGCGCGAAATCGACTTGCTGGAAGCGACATTGGAAGAATAGAGACAGTCCGGCCCGGTATTTTTCATGATGCCGGGACATTCTCATGGTAAAGAATGCAAGTTTTTGCATTAGTGTTTATAATGCAAGGTTATAGGGCATCAGCGATTTACTTTCCGCACGCATTTCCGTACAGTCTGTGTTGATGAGTAGCAATCCGCGTAGCCAACCCGACCTGAATAAAGACACACGACGCCGTGCCCTCTTCCCATTGCCACCGGCAGCGCGCCGCGCCGCCCGCCCTGCTTGCCGCCGTGCTGCTGGCGTTCGCCTGCACCGTGCTGGCATCGCAGGCCGCATGGGCCCAGGGCAGCGCGGCGCCCGACGCCAGGCGCCCGGCCGAAGTGGCCCAGGTCCTGTTCGGCATCATCAGCTACGTGCGCTGGCCCGTGGCGCGCCCCGAAGTGCGCGTCTGCATGGTGGGCGCGCCCCACTATGGCGCGGCCATCGTCGACAAGCCCGCATCCAGCCTGGGCCAGCGCATCCGCGTCAAGGTCCAGCCGGCGGCCGGCGCCGTCAACGAATGCGACGTCGTCTACGTGGGCAGCCTGCCCGATGGCGAGCGCGACCAGCTTTTGGCGCAGATCATCGGCAAGCCCATCCTGTCCGTCAGCGAACCAGGGGCCGCCTGCCCCGTGGGCACCATGTTCTGCCTGCGCCTGACGGAGGCGCAGATCGGCTTTGACGTCAACCTCGACGCCATCGCCCGCAGCGGCCTGCGCGTGCATCCGAACGCCTTGCAAATTGCACGTCGCAAGGGAGCCCAGCCATGAACGCGCGCCTGACCGGCAAGCTGGCCAGCCTGCCGCGGCCCACGCTCGACAGCGTGCTGCGGCGCGCCCACCTGAGCGTGTCGCTGATCGCCGTGCTGGCGGCCGGCCTGACCCTGACGGCCGTGGCGCTGCTGGCCCTGCGCGTGTATTCGGACCAGAACCTGCGCCTCGTGGCACGCTCGATGAGCTACACGGTGGAAGCGGCCGTCGTCTTCGGCGACCCCATGGCCGCCAAGGAAGCGCTGGCCTTGATCGGCGTCAATGAAGACATCGACCAGGCCCAGGTCAGCGACCGGGATGGCAAGGTGCTGGCCCGCTGGGAACGGGGCGAGCACGGCACGCGCTACTTCATCGAACGCACCCTGACGGGCTGGATGCTGCCCGATTCGCTGACCTTCCCCATCACCCACGATGAACAGGTGATCGGCAGCATCAAGCTGATACCGCACAGCCGCAGCCTGCTGCCCTTCCTGCTCAGCGGCCTGTCCTGCCTGCTGGCCTGCCTGGCGCTGAGCCTGATCGTCGCCGTGCGCCTGTCGCGCCGCATGGAAACGGATATCACGGCGCCCCTGCGCCACCTGGCCGAAACGGCGCACCGCGTGCGGCGCGACCGCTCGTTCGAGTTGCGCGTGCCGCCGGCCAATATTGCCGAGCTGAACCAGATCAATGACGACTTCAACGCCCTGCTCGACGAACTGGAAGCGTGGCAAAGCCATTTACAGAAGGAAAACGCCTCGCTGTCGCACCGCGCCAACCACGACAGCCTGACGGGCCTGTCGAACCGCGCCTTCATGGAAACGGAGCTGGAGCGCGCCATCATCGAAGCGCGCGTCGGCAATGGCAAGGTGGCCGTGTTGTTCCTCGACAGCGACCGCTTCAAGTACATCAACGATACCTTCGGCCACGCCTCGGGCGACCGCGTGCTGGTGACGATCGCCGCGCGCATCAAGCAGCAGCTGCGCGAAGGCGACCTGGTGGCGCGCCTGGGCGGCGACGAGTTCGCCATTCTGCTCAAGCCCCTGCGCAACAGCAGCGATGCCATGCACATCGCCGACAACATCATCGCCGCCATGGCGCAAGCCATCGAACTGCCCACGGGCAACAGCATCGTCAGTTCCCTCACCATCGGCGTGGCCGTCTTTCCCGACCACGCCATCGACGCCGCCTCCCTCGTGGGCGCGGCGGACGAAGCCATGTACCGCGCCAAGCAGGCCCAGCGCGGTACGCGCCAGGTGGCGCGCCTGCCCCATACTCACCCCTGACCGCAAGGAGCAACACCATGCCATTCCTCTTCAAGCAATTCCGCCTCGGCTTCCTCGCCATGCTCATGCTGGGCCTGCTGGCCGCCTGCCAAAGCACGCCGGCAAAGAAATCGCCGTTCAATGCCGAACAGGTCGCCACCCTGACGGAGCAAGGCTTCGTGCAGACGGATGAGGGCTGGGAACTGAGCTTCACCGACAAGCTGCTGTTCGAGTTTGACGCCGCACGACTGACGGCGCCAAGCCGGGTTGCCATCCAGAAAATCAGCGCCGCCCTGCTAAAAGTGGGCATCACGCACATGCGCGTGGAAGGCCATACGGATAACGAAGGCACCGAAGCGTATAACATCAAGCTGTCGCTGGCGCGCGCCAACGTGGTGGCCGATGCCATGAGTGCGACGGGCATTCCGCGCAACAACCTCGTCGTCAAGGGACTGGGCATGAGCAAGCCCGTGGCCTCGAACGCCACCAAGACAGGCCAGGCGGAAAACCGCCGCGTCACCATCATCGTCACGGCGCCGTGAGCATGGCGCCACCCGCCGCGCGCTGGGTCGTGATGGGCGTGTCCGGCTGCGGCAAGAGCGCCGTCGGCAACGCGCTGGCCGGCGCGCTGGGCGTGCCCTACGTGGAAGGCGACGACGTGCATCCGCCGGAAAACGTGGCGAAAATGGCCGCCGGCATCCCCCTCGACGATGCCGACCGGGCCGGCTGGCTGGACGCCCTGCGCGAGCGCATCGCCTCGGCCCGCGCCCAGGGCAGCGGCCTCGTCGTGTCCTGCTCGGCCCTGAAGCGCGCCTACCGCGACGTGCTGCGCCGGGGCGACCCGGCCCTGCGCTTTGCCCACCTGGACGGTCCGCGCGAGGTGCTGGAACGCCGCATGCAGCGGCCCGGCCACTTCATGCCGCCCAGCCTGCTCGACAGCCAGCTGCACACCCTGCAGCCCCTGCAGCCGGACGAGGCGGGCATCGTGCTCGACATCCGCCAGCCGCCCGCCGTGCTGGTCGGGCAGATCCTGCAAACGCCCTGACGCGCCGCGCGCTGGACAGCCAGCGGCCCGCTGTGTAGACTGACGCGCACTTTCATGAAGGATAGTTATGACCACAGCCAGCACCAAACCAGCCCCAGGCCCGGAATTCTGGGAACGCGCCGACCAGATCATCGCCCTTGCCAACGAGCAGTGCGAACAGAGCCGCGGCAACGAAGTGGCCACCTCGCTGCTGTACGCGGCAGCCCGCTTCAATGCCTTCCTCGTTGCCAGCAAGACCAACGACGTGGTCAAGATGCAACAGGAGAAGGATGACGCCGTGGCCTTCTTCACGGAACAGTACAAGCGCATGCTGACGGATAACTTCAACGACTACATCGCCAATTTCGACAAGTACACGCAACCGTCGGCCGCCCCCAAGGGCTGATGCCGACGGCCAGCCTGGCGGGCCACCGCGCCAGCGCGCCCCGGGCCGACAGCGTGCTCCATGGTGCCGTGCGCTACGCGCCCGTGCCATCGCTGTGGCTGGCGGCCATGCTGGCCGGTGCCGTGCTGGGCGCCACCCTCGCCTTCAGCTGGACCGGCCTGGCGCTGTTCCTGGCCAGCACGGCCATCGTTCTCCTCTTCGGCCACTCCCTGGGCAGCCACCGCAAACTCATCCACGACAGCTACCGCTGTCCCCTCTGGCTGGAATACCTGCTCGTCTACCTGGGCGTGCTGGTGGGCCTCGGCGGTCCGCTGGGCCTGCTGCGCCAGCACGAGCTGCGCGACTACGCCCAGCGCCTGCCCGCCTGCCACCCCTACCTGCGCCACGGCGGCGGCTTCTGGCGCGATGCCTGGTGGCAACTTCACTGCCGCCTGGAACTCGACCACCCGCCGCGGATCCGCATCGAAGCGCGCATCGCGCACGACCGTTTTTATCGTTTTCTGGAAAGAACCTGGATGCTGCAGCAGATGCCGTGGGCCATCGCGCTGTTCCTGTGGGGCGGCTGGGGCCTGGCCTGCTGGGGCGTCTGCGCCCGGGTCAGCGCCGGGGTGCTGGGCCACTGGCTGATCGGCTACTTCGCGCACAACCATGGCCAGCGGCATTTCCACGTCGACGGCGCCGCCGTGCAGGGCCACAACATCCGCCTCGCCTCCCTGCTGACCATGGGCGAATGCTGGCACAACAACCACCATGCCTATCCCGGCTCCGCCCGCCTGGGCCTGCTGCGGGGCGAGTGGGACCCCGGCTGGTGGGTGCTGCTGCTGTGGCGGCGCATGGGCCTGGTGTCCGACCTGCGCCTGCCGCAAGACCTGGCGCCGCGGCCGGAACTGCGGCGATGGAACACGGAAAAATAGTTGTTGACCAATCGTTCACCAATGCCTATAGTAAGGCCATGGACAGGGCATGCCGCCCCATCCCCTTTGCGGACCGAGCATGGCCAGACCACGCAACTTTGAAGAAGCAACCGTCGTAGCCCAGGCCGCCACTGTGTTTGGCAAGCTCGGCTACAACGCCGCATCCATCGATGACCTGGTGAAGGCGACCGGCCTGCTGCGCGGCAGCCTGTACAAGGCATTCGGCTCCAAGCACCACCTGTTCGAGCGCGTGCTGGCGCAGGCGCTGCAAGCCGGCTGGCCCGCGCGGGAGGAAGCGGTGGATTTGCTGATCATCGCGCTGAAGGAACTGGCGCCGTCGGACGCCGCCATCACGGAACAATGCCGTGCCGCCGTGCAGGAAACGGGCGCCGATACGGCCCGCCTGCTGGGCGAACGCCTGTTAAGCCACCTCAACCACCCACCCAAGGAGACACCATGCCCACCCTCGAATTGAACGATGAAGCACTGACCGTCCGTCTGGCCCTGTGGGAAAAGCTGGCATCCTTCCAGGGCAACCTGCGCATTCCCCTGCGGCATGTCCGCGGCGCAACCGATGATGACGGCTTCCGCGGCACGGCACTGGGCTTGCGCGCGCCGGGCACGGGCTTGCCGGGCGTCATTTCAGCGGGTACCTACCACAAGGGCGGCGACCGCCAGTTCGTCTTCATGACGCGCGGCACGCAGCCGCTGGTGATCGAGTTGCAGGACGAAAAGTGGGCGCGCCTGGTGCTGGGGGTTGCCGACGCGCGCGCCCTGGCCGCGCGCATCAATGCGGCAGCCGCGCGCTAGGACTGCGCCTCAGGCGGACTCGCCGCCCGCCAGGTAATTGTTCTTCACGCGCACGTAATGCTCGGCCGAGTAGCGCAGGTAGGCGATCTCGGCCTCGGTAAGCGGGCGCACCTTGGCGGCCGGACGACCCACGTACAGGTGGCCGCTTTCCAGCACCTTGCCCGGCGACACGAGGCTGCCCGCGCCCAGCATCACGTGCTTTTCCACCACCACGTCATCCATGACGATGCTGCCCATGCCGATCAGGCACTCGTCGCCGATGGTGCAACCGTGCAAGATCACGGAGTGGCCGATGGTCACGTACTTGCCGATGGTCAACGGTGAACCGTCCGGCTTGGCCGCATTCCTGTGCGACACATGGCCCATGGAAAAGTCCTGGATATTGCTGCCTTCGCCGATGACGATGCGGTTGACGTCGCCCCGCAGCACGCTGTTGCACCAGATGGAACAGTCGTCGCCGATCTGCACATCGCCAATCACTTGCGCCGTGTCATGCAGGTACACGCGCTCGCCCAGCACGGGACGGGTATTCAGGTAGGAACTGACAGGCATCGTTTTCTCGCTTTTCATTAATAATCAACATTCACACCCAGCCGGCGGCCAGCGCGAAAATCGCCAGGCCATGGGCCAGGGAGGCGCCCAGCAAGCCGGCACGGCAATATACCAGTCCCGCCACCACGCCCTCGATCACGGTAAACACGAGGATGGGCGCGCCCACCTGCGTCACGGTGGTGGCGAGAAAGGCGTGGCACAAGCCAAACAGCAGGCCCGACGCGAGCGCCGCGCGCCAGGCGGGCAGCCAGGCACGCAATTGCTGCTGCAGCAAACCGCGGAACAGCCATTCCTCGTAACAGTTGGCCGCCAGCGCAAAACCCAGCAGCAATGGCCATGCGGAAACGGGCACGGGCGGCAGCGACGGCAGGCCGAACGCGGCTTTCAAACCGATCGCCAGCCCGACGATCAGGGCGGCACCGGCCACGCCCTGCAGCACGGACAGGAGCGGCCGCGTGCCGCACCAGCGGACCTGGCGGCGCGCCTCGCTTTCCAGCCAGCACGTACTTGCCACCAGGGCCAGCGACATGGCGCCCAGCGCCAGCAAGACCGGCGGCGGCGCCGTGAAGCGCAGGCCGCCCGCCGCCACCTGCCAGTAGCCGTGCGCCGTCATGGCATCGCGCGCCAGCACGAAAAACAGGATGTGCACGAGCACGCGCAGCAGCGGGACGGTACGCGGCACAGTACGTGGCAACACCAGCAGCAAGGCGGCGCAGACGAGGAAGGCGGGCGTGATCGCCAGCAGGTACTGCGCCAGGGAAGTCAGGTCGGCCATCGCTCGCATCGGGAAAAGTACGGTGCCAACGGGCACAGGCTGGCAATTGTATGCGCCGGCTGGCAAAACGGGCAACCTGTCTTGCTATGCCGCCTTGCGCCAGCCATGCATCAGCCCATGCGCCGCCAGCCCCGCCACCAGGCCCCACAGGGCGCCGCCCACGCCCAGCAGGGTCACGTTGGCCGCCGTGGCGAGAAAGGTGATCAGCGCCGTCTCGCGCGTGCGCGCGTCCGCCATGGCCTGCGCCAGGCTGTTGCCGATGGCGCCCAGCAGGGCCAGTCCCGCCAGGGTGGCGATGAAGGTGCGCGGCAAGACCATGAACAGGCTGGCCAGCGTCACGCCGAAGATACCCACCGTGATGTACAGCGCGCCGCAGGCCAGTCCCGCCACATAGCGCTTCGATGGCTCCGCATGGGCATCCTTGCCCGTGCAGATGGCGGCCGTGATGGCGGCCACGTTGAAGGCGTGTGCACCGAACGGCGCCATGAGCAGCGAGCCGAGTCCCGTCACCGTCAAAATCGGATTGGCGCTGACCTGGTAGCCGTCGTTGCGCAGCACCAGCATGCCGGGCATGTACTGGCCCGTCAGGGTGATCAGGAACAGGGGCAGCGCCACGCCCAGCAGGGCCGACAGGGAAAAGCGCGGCATCTCCAGCACGGGCGCGGCCAGCGCCAGTGCTATGCCTTGCACGTCGATGCGCCCCTGTGCCAGCAGCAGGACCAGGCCAATCAGCATGATGCCCACCACGGCATAGCGCGCCGTAAACCGGCGCAGCAGCGCATACGACAGCAGCAGCACGGCCACCAGCACGGGATCGGCGCTGGCGCCGCCGAAGGCATTCACGCCGAACTGCAGCAGTATGCCCGCCAGCAAGCCGGCGGCGATGCCACCCGGAATCAACCGCACCAGGCGCTCGAAGGCACCGGACAGGCCCAGCAGGATGAAGGCGATGGCCGACAGCATGTAGGCGCCGATCACCTCCGCATACGGCGTGTGCGGCATGACGGTGGCGAGAAAAGCCACGCCGGGCGTCGACCAGGCCGTGATGACGGGCGCGCGGTAGCGGTAGCTGAGCCAGATGCCCGTGACGCCCACGCCGATGCTCAGCGACCAGACCCAGGATGCCGTCTGCGCCGCGCTCAACTGGGCCAGTTGCGCCGCCTGGAACACCAGCACGAAGGTGCCGCCATAGTTGACGAGGACGGAAATGCAGGCCGCCATGGCCGGCGAAACGAGATCGTGCCAGCGCAGCCCGTCCGCCGCGGTGGAACTTGCAGTGCTTGTTGCGTTGGTTGTCATGCGTATGCCTCCCTGCCATTGAAAGGGAGCATGGTAGCGGCCAGATGGCCTGCCAAAGCAGGCCAATTTCAGCGCGTACGGCAGACCACTTTGAGCGTATCAGTCCAGCGCGCGCGCCAGGCGGACGATGCCGCTGTCGATTTCGTGCGGGGTCAGGGCCGCAAAGCCCAGCAGCCACCCGCCGCGCTCCGGCGGCGTCGCATACAGGCGGCTCAGGCCCGGCAGCACGATGCCCGCCTGCGCCGCCAGGCGGATCGTCGCCAGCTCGTCCCTGCCCTCGCGCAGCCGGCACGGTATCTGCAGGCCGCCCGGCGGCAGCTGCGCCGTCACGATGTGGGCCAGGTGCCGCTGCACGGCCTGCGCCATCGCATCGCGGCGCACGGCGTAGATTTTACGCATGGCGCGCACATGGGCGGCAAAATGGCCGTCGGCGATGAAACGGGCCAGGGTCAGCTGGTCCAGCTGCGGCGTGTGGCCATCGAGGATGCTGCGCGCGTGCGTCATCGGCTTGACCAGCGCCGGCGGCAGCACCATGTAGCCGATGCGCAGGCCCGGGTACAGCGACTTGGCGAACGTGCCCAGGTAAATCGTGCGCTGCTGCGTATCGAGCCCCTGCACGCAGGCCGTCGGCAAGCCCGCGTAATGGAACTGGCTGTCGTAGTCGTCCTCGATGATCCAGCCCTGGCGTTCGGCGGCCCAGGCGACCAGGTCCAGGCGGCGCTCCAGCGCCAGGGTGGCGCCCGTCGGGTACTGGTGCGACGGCGTCACATACACGACGCTGGCGCCGCTCGTATCGGCGCGCAGGCTGTCCATGCACAGGCCCTGCGCATCGACGGGCACGGGCACCACCGTCAATTGCGCCATCTCGAACGCCTTGCGCGCGCCGAAATAGCCGGGATCTTCCATCAATATCGGGCCATGCGCGTCGGCCAGGACCTGCGCGCACAGGTACAGGGCCTGGCGCGTGCTGCTCAGCACCAGCACCTGGCCGGCCGTGGCCCGCGCGCCCCGCTCCAGGTTGACATAGTCGGCGATGGCCTGGCGCAGCGGTTCGGCGCCTTGCGGGTCGCCATGCAGCAGCACCTTGGCACGGTGCTCGCCGGCGGCCTGGCGCCGCAGCCGCTCCCACACGTCGACGGGGAAGGCCCGCGTTTCCGGCAAGCCCGTGGCGAATGCCTGCACGCGCTGCTGGTCGGTCACGCCGCCGCTGGCGAGAATTTGCGCGCCGCGCGCGCTGAGCGCCACCGGCTGCGCGGACACGGGCGCCAGCCCTTTCGCAGGCTTGCCCAGCAAGCTCGCGCCGATCGAGGCCGAAACGAAACTGCCCGATCCCGCCTGCCGCCGCACATAGCCGTCCAGGCGCAGCTGCGCGTAGGCCAGTTCCACCGTATCGCGCGACACGCCCAGCGATTGCGCCAGCGCGCGCGTGGCCGGCAGGCGCAGGCCGGGCGCCAGCACGCCGTCGAGCATCAGCTGGCGCAGCGCGCGCTGCACGCGCACGCGCAGGTCGAGCGCCGCCAGTTCAGGCGCGGCGAGCCGGATTTTCAGGGTCTCGAGTTCGAACCGCGGCGTCATGGCGCTGTCGGCGCGGCGCCGGCGGCGGCCACGGCGGCCACGCTGCTGGCATGCGAAAAGCCGTGCTGCTGCAGCACCGCCACCAGCTGGGCGCCGGCGCAGCCCAGGCGCAGGTTTTCAGCCACCCAGTCCTGCCATTCGCGGCTGATGTCCGGCATGGGTTCATCTTCCAGCGCAAGACCGAGTATGCAGCTGGCCAGCAGACCATTGATGCGCTTCGTGTCGATCAGGTGTTGCACCACCGCGTGGCCCGAATGGGGAAACGGATGCAGGGTGCAGCGGCCAAAGGGCGCCAGGCGCTGCGCGTGCATGGCGTCGAGGTTCACCGATTCGCTGGCGCCCGCGCCAGCATTGGCCGCATCCGGCCGGGTGCCGAACACCAGGTGCATGTGCGTGTGCGGCGTCGCCCTGGCGCGGCACAGGGCTGCCAGGTCCGGGTAGCCTGACGCTGGCGGGTCCTGCGCCAGCGACTCCATCACGGACAGCCAGCGCAGCTCATGGTACAAATGCGCCTGCTCCACGTCGAGAAAGGATAGCGGGCCGAAGGCGACGATCTGCTGCACCTCGAGCAGCAAGCCATACATGACGGCCGCATACGCGCCCATGGACTGGCCGACGGTGGTGACCTGGCTTGGCGCAATGCGAAGCACGAGCTTGCGCAAGGCTTGCGCCGATTCGTCCACGTGATTGCCCAGGCCCGCGATGCGGCGGTGATACCAGGCGTTGCCCGAATCGCGCACGAGGATCTTGTTCAGGTGCTGGCCGCTGGCCTGCTCCAGCTTGCGCAGGCGCCCGTAAAAATCGAAGGCGGGGCGCGTGGTCCACGAGACGAAGCCAAAGGCGATCACCAGCGGCGCGCCGGGCACGATGCGGTCGACCAGCACGTCGTCGGCACTGGTGGCGACGAGTCGATTATCCAGCGCTTGCGCTTGCAGCATCGGCCAGGCTCCCCGATCAAAGTGAATACAGAAGAAAGCATGAGTGTAATGCCAGTGCTGGCAAAATGGAAACATTCTCCGCTGGCGTACGCGGGCCGGCACGGGAAAGCTGCTAGTCTGACGGCTGTTCTCATTCACAGGAGCCTTCCATGCTGCCTCGCCTGACCTCTCTTTCCCTCGCCGCCGCCATCGCCATGGCGGGCGGCTGCGCCGCCACGCCGGACAGCGCCCCGCCCGACACCGGCCTGGCGCCCAGCTACAGCCTGACGAATACCTACTGGAAGCTGACGCAGCTCGATGGCGCCGCCGTGACGATGGCGCCGCAGCAGGAACGCGAAGTGCGCATCACCCTCACCGACGACGGCAAGGTCCACGGTTTCACGGGCTGCAACCAGGTCATGGGCGGCTACACGCTGGCTGGCACGGCCCTGCGCTTCACGCAGCTGGCGGGCACGCGCATGGCCTGCCCGCCGCCCGTGATGCAGCTGGAAAGCGCCCTGCTGGCCAACTTGAACAGCGTGACGGGCTACCGCTTCGAGGGCGAATTCCTGATCCTGCTCAAGGATGGCGCGCCCGTGGCCACGTTCGAGTCGGTCTACCTGTGAAATAAAAACCGGCTGCCGTTACAATGGCTTCCAGCCCATCAATTGGAAGGAAGCCATGTCCGCACTGCCCTCGCCGTCGTCATCCCCAACGCCATCGGCCGCCGGCCGCTACCGGGCTTTTCTTTTTGACATGGACGGCACCGTCATCAATTCCATCGCCGCCGCCGAACGCATCTGGGGCACGTGGGCGCAGCGCCAGGGCCTGGACGTGGCGGCCTTCCTGCCCACCATCCACGGCGCGCGTTCCGTCGACACCATCGCCAGACTGGCCTTGCCGGGCGTCGACGCGCAGCGCGAGTCGCAGGGCATCACGGATGCGGAAATCGTCGATGTGGAGGGAATCATTGAAATCGCGGGCGCGCTGCGTTTTTTGACGTCGCTGCCGCCGGCGCAGTGGGCCATCGTCACGTCGGCGCCGCGCGCGCTGGCCACGGCCCGCCTGAAGGCGGCCGGCATGCCCATACCGGCCGTCATGGTGACGGCGGAAGACGTCAAGGCCGGTAAACCAAAGCCCGATTGCTACCTGCTGGCGGCGGAAAAACTGGGCGTGGCGCCCGGGGATTGCCTGGTGTTCGAAGATGCCTCCGTCGGCATCGAGGCGGGCGAAGCGGCCGGCGCGCAAGTCATGGTCGTCACGGCCACGCATGCGCACCCGCTGGCCACGCGCCATCCCGTCATCGACAGCTACGACAGCATCGTCGCAACGGCCGATGGCGACGGCTTCATCGTGCTGTCGGAGTCGGTTGCAGCACGCGCGACAAAATAGCCTGCTCCAGCGCGGCGAAGGCCGCACTGCCGCGCTGGCGGGGGCGCGGCAAGTCTACCTGCAGGTCCAGCGTGATCTGCCCCTCCTCGATCAACAGCACGCGGTCGGCCAGCGCCACCGCCTCGGCCACGTCGTGCGTCACCAGCACGGCCGTAAAGCCCCGCGCCAGCCACAGCGACTCGATCAGCTGCTGCATCTCGATGCGCGTCAGGGCGTCGAGCGCGCCGAGCGGCTCATCGAGCAAGAGCAGCTGCGGCTCGTGCACGAGGGCGCGCGCCAGCGCCACGCGCTGCTTCTGCCCGCCCGACAGGGCCGACGGCCAGTCGTCCGCCCGCTCGGCCAGGCCCACCGTCCACAGCGAGGCGGCCGCCGCGCCGACGGAACGGGGCAGGCCCAGGGCCACGTTGTCGAGCACCGATTTCCACGGCAGCAGCCGCGGCTCCTGGAACATGATGCGGACGTCGGGCGCGCCGATGCCCGCGCCGACCGTGAGCTGGCCGTCGTCGATGCTTTCCAGGCCCGCGATCGAGCGCAGCAAGGTACTCTTGCCGCAGCCGCTGCGCCCCACGATGGCGACGAACTCGCCCGCTTCCAGCTGCAGGTCGATGTTTTTCAGCACGGGACGGCTAACGTAGGACTTGCTCAGCTTCGTCAGGGCCAGCGGCACGCCGCGCCGCTGCAAGGGCGCCGGTGGCGCCTCCCTCGCCTGCGGCGGCGCGCTGGCGGGGTCGTACTGCACGAAGTGCGACAAAAAGTCCGTTTCGATCTGGATGGGGGCGAGCAGCATGGTGTCCTCTTTCTTCAGTCACTATCGGTAGGCGGGATTCCAGCGCAGGCAGTGGCGCTCCAGCCGGCGCGAGAACAGGTCCGCCAGCTTGCCCAGCAGGGCGTACAGCAGTATCCCCACCAGCACCACGTCCGTCTGCAAAAATTCGCGCGCATTCATGGTCATGTAGCCGATGCCCGCCTGCGCCGAGATGGTTTCGGCGACGATCAGCAGCACCCACACGAGGCCCAGCGAAAAGCGCACGCCCACCAAAATGGAGGGCATGGCGGCCGGCAGGATCACGTCGCGGTACAACGGCCAGCCGGACAGGCCATAGCTTTTCGCCATCTCGATCAGGCCCTGGTCGGCCGAGCGGATGCCGTGGAAGGTATTCAGGTAGACGGGGAAAAACACGCCGACGGCCAGCAGGAAGAGTTTTGCCGTCTCGTCGATGCCGAACCACAGGATCACCAGAGGGATCAGGGCCAGGGCCGGGATATTGCGCACCATTTGCAATGTCGTGTCGAGCAGGGTTTCCGCGTGGCGGAAGCTGCCCGTCAATAGCCCCAGCAGCAAGCCCAGTCCCGCGCCGACGGCGAAACCGACGGTGGCGCGCCACAAGCTCGTCTTCAGGTGCAGCCACAGCTCGCCCGACACGGCCAGGTGCCAGAAGGCTTTCGCCACGGCCCACGGCTCGGGCAGGATGCGGCTCGACAGCCAGCCCCACTGCGCCGCCAGCTGCCAGGCCAGCAGCAGCGCCACGGGCAATGCCCATGGCGCCAGGGCATTGCGCCACGGCGCGGCGCCGGCCCGTGGCAAGGAGCTGGCCGCCATCTCAGGCCGCCTTCTTCTGCGGCGCGGCCGGCACGATATTGCTGGCCATGATTTCGCCGAATGGCCCGCTCAAGGATTGCTCGCCGACGGCCTTGCCCTTGCCCAGCAGCGGGAACACCAGCTCGGCGAAGCGGTACGACTCTTCCAGGTGCGGATAACCGGAGAAAATGAAGGTGTCGATGCCCAGCTCCGCGTATTCCTGCATGCGCGCCACCACCGTCGGGCCGTCGCCCACGAGGGCCGTGCCCGCGCCGCCGCGCACCAGGCCCACGCCGGCCCACAGATTCGGCGACACTTCCAGCTTGTCGCGCCGCCCGCCGTGCAGGGCAGCCATGCGCTGCTGGCCCACGGAATCCATCTTGCCGAACGCCGCCTGCGCCTTGGCGATGACCTCGTCGTCCAGGTGGCTGATCAGTTCTTCGGCCGCGCGCCAGGCCGCCTCGTTGGTCTCGCGCACGATCACGTGCAAGCGGATGCCGAAGCGCACCGTGCGGCCTTTTTTTGCTGCGCGCGCGCGGATGTCGGCGATTTTCTCGGCGACGGCGGCGGGCGGCTCGCCCCACGTCAGGTACACGTCCATCTGCTCGGCCGCCAGTTCGTGCGCCGGTTCCGACGAACCGCCGAAATACAGGGGCGGATACGGCTTCTGCACGGGCGGGTACAGGGTTTTCGCGCCCTTCACCTGGATATGCTTGCCCTCGAAATCGTAGCCGGCCGCGCCGCCCTCGCCCGCCAGCGTGGCGCGCCACACCTTGATGAATTCATCGGAGATTTCATAGCGCTTGGCGTGGTCGGCAAACAGGCCGTCCGCTTCCAGTTCGCCCTGGTCGCCGCCCGTGACGACGTTGATCAGGAGGCGCCCGTTCGACAGGCGGTCGAACGTGGACGCCATGCGCACGGCCAGGCCCGGCGTGGACAGGCCGGGGCGCACGGCCACGAGGAACTTGAGCTTTTGCGTCACGCTGATCAGCGACGAGGCCACCACCCATGCATCTTCGCAGGAACGGCCCGTGGGCAGCAGCACGCCGTCGTAGCCCAGGGTGTCGGCGGCCACGGCCACCTGGCGCAGATAGTCGGCATCGACGGGACGCGCGCCCTGCGACGTGCCCAGGTAGCGGCTGTCGCCGTGGGTGGGGATGAACCAGAAGACATTCAATGACATGGTGGGATTCCTTGATTATTTGCTGCTGGTGGCCAGCTGGCGCAACGGCAGCAGCGCGTCCTTGACGACGATGGGTTTCGGGATCAGCTTCAGGCTGGAGAAGGCGTCGGCCACCCTTTGCTGCGAGGCGATGACGTCGACGGAGACGGGTTTCACGCCATACGCATAGCGCGAGGCGGCCAGCGCCACGACATCCTTGCCCAGCCCCGTCTGCGCGGCGAGGATGGTCGCCACTTCGTCCGGGTTGCTGCGGCCCCAGTCATCGACCTTGGCCACTTCATCGAGCACGATGCGCAGGATTTCCGGGTTTTTCTCGGCATACGTGCGCGAGGCGAGGTAGAACTGGTAGTTTGCCACCAGGCCCTTGCCATCGGCCAGCACGCGGGCGCCCAGCTGCTTTTCGGCAGCCGCCAGGAACGGGTCCCATATGGCCCAGGCATCGACGCTGCCCCGCTCGAAAGCGGCGCGCGCATCGGCCGGCGGCAGGAACACGGGCTGGATGTCGGTGTACGCGACGCCCGCCTTTTCCAGCGCCTTCAACAGCAGATAATGCACGTTCGAGCCCTTGTTCAGGGCGATTTTCTTGCCCTTCAAGTCGGCCAGGGTGCGCAGGCCCGAACCCTTGGGCACGACGATGGCTTCGCTGGCCGGCGACGCCGGCTCATTGCCGACATACACCAGGCTGGCGCCGGCCGCCTGCGCAAAGATGGGCGGCGCCTCGCCCACGGTGCCGAAATCGATGCTGCCCACGTTCAAACCTTCCAGCAGCACGGGGCCGGCCGGGAACTCCGTCCATTTCACGCCCACGCCCTGCTCGGCCAGGCGTTTTTCCAGGGTGCCGCGCCCCTTCAACAACGTCAGGGTGCCGTATTTCTGGTAGCCGATACGCACCTGCACCTGTACTTCTCCCTTGGCCTGCGCCTGCGCCGCGGCGGGCATGCCGGCCGTCATCACGCCGGCAGCGGCGGCAAACAGCAGGCCCAGAGTGGTACGGCGCGAGAGGCGTTGTGCGTGGCGGTGTGTCATGGCGGTTCCTTGGTCGGTGAATAATCAGGCGGCTTGATAGTGGGCAGCGTAGGGCTGGTCGTGCAGCGAACGGGCGGGCGCGGCGATGTCGGCGGGCGCCGGCGGACGCCGGCCCTGCAGCAGGAACAGGCCGGCGGACACGTCGTCGATGCCGGCCTGCACGCGCGCGGCGATGGGCGCATCCAGGCTCAGGCCCCGCTCCTCGTGCCAGGCCAGCTGCTGCGCATTCGCGTAAATGCTGGTGAAGACCTGCTTGGCGCCCAGCGCATGCAGCACGGGGCGCAGCGCATAGTCGAGCGCCAGGGTGTGGGCATGGCCGCCGCCCGTGGCCAGCGGCAGCACCAGCTTGCCCGCCAGGCCATCCTGCGGCAACAGGTCGAGGAAGGCCTTCAGCAAGCCTGTATAGGACGCCTTGTAGATGGGCGTGGCGATGACGATGGCGTCGGCATCGGCCACGGCCTGCACGGCGCGGGCAATCGCCGCATCGGCGTAATCGGCCTGCAGCAGGGCATGCGCCGGCAGGTCGCGCACGTGCAGCCTGGCGTAGCTGTGGCCCTGCAGCGCCAGCTGTTCGCCGATATGCGCCAGCAAGCGGCTGGAACTCGATGGTAGCTGGGGGCTGCCGCCCAATAACAAGATGCTCATGTGATGCCCGTCCCTGTACGTGATGGTTTGATTTGGCTACTTGGATGCTTGCAGCCTATCGCCATCAGCGGTCCGGCAAAACGAATGCTTTCGCGCTTCGATATGCGTTTTTTGTCTATCCGGGCCTGACGCCCCGCAAGCCTGGGCGCAGGCAGCCGTGCGGCTTTTTTCGCATATCCATGTGCGGTTTTCTTCGTGTACTGCGCCCGCCCGGCGGTGCAATATCAGCCTCATCGTCTTTCTGGAACTGTCCCATGTCTAGCGCCTTTCTCCACGCCACCCGTCCCGCCGCACCGGAACCGCTGCAGGACGCCATCCGCATCGCCACGGCACTGGCTGCCCGCCTGGCCGAGACCGCCAATGCCCGCGACCAGGCGGGCGGCCACGCGGCGCAGGAGCGCGAATGGCTGCGCGAATCGGGCTTGCTGACCCTGTCGATTCCCGTGGAATTCGGCGGCCAGGGCGCCTCCTGGCCCCTCGTGTACCGGGTGATCCGCATCCTGGCGCGCGCCGACAGCGCGCTGGCGCATGTCTTCGGCTTCCACCACCTGCAGCTGGCCGGCCTGCAGCTGTATGGCAGCGCGCAGCAGCAGCGCCGCCTGCTGACGCTCACCGTCGACGAGCGCCTGTTCTGGGGCAATGCCCTGAATCCCCTCGACAAAAGGACCACCGCCACCGACAGCGCCGACGGTTTCATCCTCGACGGCATCAAGAGCTTTTCTTCAGGCTCCGTGGGGTCGGACTGGCTGACCGTCTCCGCCTGGCACGCGCCCACGCAGACGGCGCTGATCGCCGCCCTGCCCACGCGCCAGGATGGCGTGACCGTGCAGGCGGACTGGGACGCCTTCGGCCAGCGCCAGACGGACAGCGGCAACGTGCATTTCCAGGGTGTCGTCCTGCCGCGCGAGCTGGTGCTGCAGGCGCCCGCGCAAGCGGCCACGCCGCAGGCCACCGTGCGTTCGCAGATCGCCCAGCTGATCATGGCCAACCTGTACCTGGGCATCGCCGAAGGCGCCTTCGAGGCGGCGCGCCGCTACACGGACGAGCAGGCGAAAGCCTGGTTTGCCTCCGGCGTGGCGCAGGCCACGGACGACCCGCTGGTGCAGCACCGCTATGGCCAGCTGTGGCTCTTGCTGCGCCCCGCGCAGGTGCTGGCCGACGCGGCGGCGCAGGAACTGGAAAGCGTGTTCCGCAAGGGCGCGCTGGTAACGGCGCGCGAGCGGGGCTTGCTGGCCGTCGCGGTAGCTGAAGCGAAATGCCTGGCGCACAAGGCGGGGCTGGAGATCAGCAGCCAGATGTTCGAACTGACGGGCGCCCGCTCTACCTCGGCCCGGTACGGCTTCGACCGCTACTGGCGCAACGTGCGCGTGCATACCCTGCACGACCCCATCGACTACAAGCTGCGCGATCTGGGACGCTTTGCCTTGACCGGCACGGTGCCCGAGCCGACGGCGTATTCATAATTCACACACCAAGGAGCCAGCATGACCATCGCCCGCCGCACCGTTCTTCTCGCCACCCTGACCCTGGCCCTGACGGCCAGCTTGGCCCACGCCAAGGACCCGAAAGACATCACCATCGGCACCAGCGCCGGGCCGTATGCGGACCAGATCAAGCTGGGCATCAAGCCCATCCTGGAAAAGCAGGGCTACAAGGTCAAGCTGGTGGAATTCAACGATTACATCCAGCCCAACTTCGCGCTGGCCGAGGGCTCGCTGGACGCCAACGTGTTCCAGCACATCGTCTACCTGAAGAAATTCGCGCAAGAGCACAAGCTGGCGCTGACGGACCTGATCACGATCCCCACGGCGCCGATCGCCATCTACAGCAAGAAGCACAAGAGCCTGGACGACGTGAAGGAAGGCACGACGGTGGGCTTGCCGAACGACCCGACCAACCAGGCGCGCGCGCTGGTACTGCTCGACCAATTGAAATGGATCAAGCTGCGCGACAATTTCGACCCCGTGCGCGCGTCGGAAAAGGATATCGCCGTCAACACGAAGAAAATCAAGCTGCTGCCGCTGGAGGCGGCGCAGCTGCCGCGCTCGCTGGGCGACACCGATTATTCTTTCATCAACGGCAATTATGCGCTGGCGTCGGGGCTGAAGCTGACGGATGCGCTGGTGGCCGAGAAAATCTCGCCCAACTACATCAACCTGGTGGCCATCCGCACGGCGGACAAGGAGAAGCAGTTTGCGAAAGACCTGGCGGCGGCCTACCGCTCGCGCGAATTCCTCGACATCACGAATAAACACTTTGCCGGCTACTCGAAACCCGACTACCAGCAAGCCTTGCAGACGGCGGCCAAATAAGCCATGGCGAAGACGATACGCTTCAACGCCTTCCAGATGAACACCGTCGGCCACCAGTCGCCGGGCCTATGGACGCACGCGCGCGACCGCAGCCACCGCTATACCGATCCCGAACACTGGACGGAACTGGCGCGGCTGCTGGAAGCGGGCCTGTTTGACGCCGTGTTCCTCGCCGACGTGCTGGGCGTGTACGACGTCTACCGCGACAGCCTCGATGCGGCCCTGGAACACGGCGTGCAGGTGCCGCTGAACGACCCACTGGCCCTCGTGCCCATCATGGCGCAGGCCACCACGCACCTGGGTTTCGGCGTCACCTGCGCCCTCACCTATGAACACCCGTACACGTTCGCGCGGCGCATCTCCACCCTCGATCATCTGACGGACGGGCGCATCGGCTGGAATATCGTCACCGGCTATCTCGATAGCGCGGCGCGCAACCTGGGCTTGAGCCAGCAGCTGGGCCACGACGAGCGCTACGACCTGGCCGACGAATACCTGGACGTCGTCTACAAGCTGTGGGAAAAGAGCTGGGACGACGACGCCGTCGTCAACGACAAGGCGCGCGGCATCTACGCCGATCCGGCCAAGGTCCATCCGATCAACCATGCCGGGCGCCACTACCAGGTGCCCGGCATCCATTTGTGCGAGCCGTCGCCGCAGCGCACGCCCCTGCTGTACCAGGCGGGCACCTCGCCGCGCGGCACGCGCTTCGCGGCGTGCCACGCGGAAGCCACCTTTGTCAGTGGCCCCAGCAAGACGGTGGTGAAACGCTACGCGGACGACTTGCGCGCCGCCGTGCGGCAAAGCGGGCGCGATGGCGAGGCGCTGCTGATCTACGCCCAGGCCCTGGTCATCACGGGCGCCACCGAGGAAGAAGCGCGCGCCAAGCACGCCGACTACCTGCGCCACGTCAATATCGAGGCGGCGCTGGTGCTGCTGTCCGGCTGGACGGGCGTCGATTTCAGCCGCTACCCGCTCGACGCCACCATCGACTACATCGACTCCCCGGCCGGCCGCTCGGCGCTGGCCTCGTTCAGCCAGGCCGACCCGGAGCGGAAATGGACGGTACGCGAGGCCGCCGAATACATCGGCCTGGGCGGGCGCGGCCCCGTGCTCGTCGGCGACGCGCGCCAGGTGGCCGACCAGCTGGAAAGCTGGATGGACGACACGGGCATCGACGGCTTCAACCTCGCCTTCGCCGTGGCGCACGACAGCATGGCCGACGTCGTGGCCCACATCGTGCCGGAACTGCAGCGGCGCGGCCGCTACCGCACGCAGTACGAGGAAGGCACCCTGCGCCACAAGGTGTTCGGCCAGGGTCCGCGCCTGCCGGCCGGCCACGCGGGACGCCAGGTCAGCATCGGTTCCGGCAGCGCCACCCTGGCTGCGGCATGAGCGCGGGCCAGCGGCCCAGTGACAAGCCTTGCCATTCATGTTAGCTTGCCATGTTGAAAACACATGGACAAGCGCGTGCACTCCTTTTTCTCGCCAGGCAAACCCGTATTCCTCCTCTCCTGCGCAGCCCTGGCCGCCGGCCTGCTGTACGGCAGCCACGCCGCGGCGCAGGCCGGGACCACGGCCGACCATCCGCCCGAAGCGCAGGCGGAGGCACCTGCCGAGACGGGCCGGTCCATCCACATCAACAGCATCCGCAACCCGGAACTCAAATCGTACCGCGTGATGGCGGCCGGCCTCGACGCCTTTGACGAATACCATGCGCTGGCGCCGCAAGCGCGCGACGTGCGCTTCCAGCTCAATGCGGGCACCGGCGCGCCGGCGGACGCCATGCAGGACCTGGCCTTGCGCATCGCCGGCAACGAGACATCGATTGCGCTGCCCCTGTCGGCCAATGGCAGCTTCGTGCTGCCGCGCAACGCGCAGGCAGACAGCGAGGACGCGGACCTGATCACCAACAAGAAAAAAGGCCAGTACCGCTGGCAGGCATCCATCCACAGCGATGGCGTGCCCGCCAACATGCGCCGCCTGGGCGACCTGCGCCTGCAGTGCCAGGTGACGATTGCCATCGCCAAGAAGGAGATCCCGTTCTGGGTACGCACCCTCGTCGGCACCTTGCTGCGCACCACCGACTGGTGCTCCGCCAAGGAGCTCAAGATGGGCACGCGCAGCGACATGGCCATCGCCAGCGCCACGCTGCTCGACGGCGCCCAGCGCATCGCGCTGCCGGTAAACAATGGCGGCAAGACCTTCCTCGCGCCGATCGGCGACACCCGCTATGCGGACGATACCTTGATCGAACTGGTATATCTGGATGCCGCCAGCGCGCCGCCCGCATCCTTGTGATGCGTTTGCGTCGCGCCCCGTTCCGTGTCAGCATAGCTAACCCGGCAACACGGACAAGGATACCCATGCCCCTCACTCATACCCGCACGCTGGCCCTGGCCCTGCTGCTGGCCGGCCATGCCTCCCTGGCGCTGGCGCAGGCGCCCGCCACGCCGCCGACACCAGGCTGCGAAGCCTGCGCCGCCTGGAATGCCGACCAGGCGCCGTTCCGCATCTTCGGCAATACCTATTACGTGGGCGTGAAGGGCCTCAGTTCGGTGCTCATCACCTCGCCGCAGGGCCATGTGCTGATCGACGGCGGCTTGCCGGAATCGGCACAGAAGATCACCGCCAATATCGGCGCGCTGGGTTTTCGCATCGAGGATGTCAAGCTGATACTCAATTCGCACGGCCATATCGACCATGCGGGCGGCCTGGCCGAACTGCAGCAGCGCAGCAATGCGCTGGTGGCCGCCAGCCCGTCGGCCGCGCTGGACCTGGCGTCGGGCGAGGTGGGACCGGACGATCCGCAATACCATGCGCTGCCCAAGTACCCGCCCGTAAAGGACATGCGTCTGGCGCGCGACGGCAGCCAGTTCAATGTCGGCCCGATCAGACTGACGGCGCACGCCACGCCGGGCCACACGCCCGGGGGCCTGAGCTGGACGTGGCAGTCGTGCGAGGGCCCCCGCTGCCTGAACATGGTGTACGCGGACAGCCTCAACGCCGTCTCGCGCCCCGGCTTCAGGTTCAGCGCCAGCAGCGAGTATCCGAACGCGGTGGCGGACCTGCGCCACAGCTTCGAGACCCTGGAAAAGCTGCCTTGCGACGTGCTGATCTCGGCCCACCCGGAAGCGTCGCAATTATGGGAACGGCTGGAAGCGAGCGCCATGGCGGGCAGCGAGGCCTTCGTCGACCCGCAAGCCTGCCGGACCTACGTGGCGGCGGCGCGCACCCTGCTCGATGCCCGCCTGGAACAGGAAATGCAGCAGTAAGCTTGGCAAAGCGCTTGTCAACCGTGCACGCTGCCGTGGCGCGTATCTGCTACGCTGGAGGCTATCACTTCAACAAGGAAATGCCATGTTCACACTCGCCAGACTGATTCCCCTCGCCGCCATCGTCGCCATCACGGCAGGCTGCGCGCAAACGCCCGTGCGCTCCGATGCGGCCGCCGCCGCGCCCGGCGCCACCTCGCCCGCCCAGCCGGCGCCGAAGCTGGCGGGCACGCAGTGGAAGCTGAAGGAATTGAAGGGCAAGAAAGTCGTGCGCAAGGCGCCCGAGCAGCGTGAAGTGACACTGCTGCTGGCCGAAGGCCGCGCCAGTGGCCATAGCGGCTGCAACCAGATGATGGGCGGCTACACCAGCGATGGCGTCAGCACCCTGAGCTTTTCGCAACTGGCCGGCACCATGATGATGTGCCAGCCGCAGGACATGGACCTCGAGCGCGAGCTGCTGACCACCCTGGGCGAAGTCAACGGCTACCGCTACGCCGACCAGGAATTGCTGCTGCTCAAGGATGGCGTGCCCGTGGCCCGCTATGAAGCGCTGACGGTGAAGTAAGGTCTTTGCAAAGCCAGGCGCCCCGCCCGGCTTGAAGAGTGCCCGAAAAACGTTCAGGGCAAGGCGCAGCGCCGCAGGCAGTACGCTAGTACGCCAGGCGCTGCAACGCCGCCATGGACGTTTTCTCGGCCACTCTTCAATCGTTGCGCATCTGCGCCTGCGACACGTTACTATCAGGCGGCACGCTCTGCGTCAGCCACACATTCCCCCCCACAGTCGAACCGGCGCCGATGGTGATGCGCCCCAGCACGGTCGCGCCCGCGTAGATCACCACGTCGTCCTCGACGATGGGGTGGCGCGGCGTGCCCTTGATCAGCGCGCCGGAAGCGTCCGCCGGGAAGCGCTTGGCGCCCAGCGTCACGGCCTGGTACAGGCGCACGCGCTGGCCGATGATGGCCGTCTCGCCGATCACCACGCCCGTGCCGTGGTCGATGAAGAAACTGGCGCCGATCTGCGCGCCCGGGTGGATGTCGATGCCCGTCAGGGTGTGCGCGATGTCGGCGATCAGGCGCGCCAGGAACGGCGCGCCGAGGGCATGCAGCTGGTGCGCCAGGCGGTGGTACAGGATGGCGATGGTGCCCGGGTAGCACAGCATGATCTCGGCCACCGAGGTGGCGGCCGGGTCGCCCGCGTAGGCGGCCTGCACGTCCGACACCAGCAGGGCGCGGATGCCGGGCAGGCTGGCGGCAAACGCGCGCGTGATGTCGCGCGCCTGCTGGGCCAGGGCCGCGTCGTCGGCCGCGCCCGCTCCGTCATCGCCAGCTGCGGCGGCGTGCGCAGGGGCGGAAAACAGCAGGCCGCGCCGCACCT
The DNA here is from genome assembly GCF_059420905.1 of Janthinobacterium sp. GW821-FHT03C08. NCBI lineage: Bacteria > Pseudomonadati > Pseudomonadota > Betaproteobacteria > Burkholderiales > Oxalobacteraceae > Janthinobacterium > Janthinobacterium sp. GW821-FHT03C08. The sequence continues at coordinate 233,872 of NZ_JBWKUP010000007.1, forward strand.
GCTCGCTGAGGCGGTTCAGGGTGGTATTGAGGGTATCGCCGACAAAGTAGTCGATGCTTTCATCGGTGAGGTTGGGCCGCCCGTAATGCGTGGGGAACAGGGCTGCCGACAGGCCATTGACGATAGTGGTCAGCGCTTCGCGCGACGGCAGTTCGCGTACCCTGCCGTTATGGCGGATCTTGTGCGTGTCTTCGCGCGAGCTGCGCAGCGCCTGGATCACGGGACCCAGGTTCCACTGGACGGATTCCTCGGCGGGCGCCGCGGGATGAATGCTGTGCATGGTGTATCACTTCCGAAAAAATGGCGAACAGGCCGGGTCGCCCCAGCTTAGCGGCGGCGCACGGCAAAGCCAACGAAGGTTTTCAAGGTTTGATATGCGAAAAACGCATATGAGCGGGCGCAACGCGGCAAACAGCGCCCGCGCCAACCCGATTGTTGCCGCTGGCGTAAAATGACGGACTAACAAAAACACTCTTCAACATGACTAAATTATTAACCTGGATTTTGGCGGGCCTGGCGATGGTCGGACCGCTTGCAATTGACACGTATCTGCCGTCTTTCCCCGCCATCGTGCACGATTTCAATGCCAGCCCCCTGCTGGTGCAGCAAACCCTGAGCTTTTTCCTGTTCACGTTCGCCTTCATGATGCTGTTCTACGGCACCCTGTCCGACTCGTTCGGCCGCCGTCCCGTCATCCTCGTCTCGCTCGTGCTGTATGTGATCGCCTCCGTGGGCGCGGCGCTGGCGCCCACGCTGGGCTGGCTGCTGGCCTGGCGCGTGCTGCAGGGCCTGTCCGCGGGTGCCGGTTCCGTCATCGGCCGCGCCATCGTGCAGGACCGCTATTCGGGCGCCGCCGCGCAGAAGATCCTGTCGCACATCATGATGGTGTTTGCCCTCGCGCCGGCCATCGCGCCCGTGCTGGGCGGCTGGCTGCAGGTGGGCCTGGGCTGGCGGGCGATCTTCTGGTTCCTGACGGCCTTCGGCGTGCTGATGTTCGTCGTCGTCTGGCGCGCCTTGCCGGAAAGCCTGCCGAGGGAGCAGCGCCACGCCTTCCACCTGGGCGACATCGCCGTCAATTACTGGAAAGTGCTGTGCCACCGCCAGTTTTTGCTGCTGTCGACGGCCATCGGCGCCGCCTTTGGCGGTTTCGCCCTGTACATCGGTTCGGCCGCCTACTTCATCATCAACATCCTGCACCTGCCGGAGACGGCATTCGCCTGGCTGTTCATTCCCCTGATCAGCGGCATGGTGTTCGGCTCGGCCCTGTCGGCCAAGGTCGCGCACCGCTACAGCCAGCGCCAGATGATCTGGGCCGGATTTATCTTGATGCTGGTGGCGGCCGCCGCCAATATCGGCTACAACTATGTCTTTGCCGCCGAAGTACCATGGGCCGTGCTGCCCCTGTTCTTCTACTCGTTCGCCCTCTCCATCGCCATGCCGCCGATGACCCTGATGGCCCTGAACCACTTCCCCCACAACAGCGGCCTGGCATCGTCGATGCAGTCCTTCATCCAGATGCTGCTGTTCGCGCTCGTCTCGGGCCTGGTGGCGCCGCTGCTGTTCGACAGCGCCCTGAACCTGGCGTATGGCGTGATGGCGGGTCTGCTGGTGAGTTTATTGTGCTGGGTGTTTGCGCAGGGCGGAAAAGCGGAAGCGGTCAAGCAGTAACTTGTGCAGGGAATTTTCAGGACGGGAGCACCTGAAAAACGTTCAGGACAAGGCGCCGTGCCGCAGGCAGTACGCGAGTACGGCTAGGCACGGCAACGCAGTCATGGACGTTTTCTCAGGCGCTCCTCAAGGCCAGGGCGCTGGCGTCACATCGACATACTGCGCGCCGCCCTGCTCCGGTTCCGGCTCCGTCCCATCGCGCGCGGCTGGCTGGTTCAGGGAACCGGCCGGCGAGCGCAAGCTCAAGATTTCCTTGCGCGCCTCGACGAAGTCGGCGGAACTGAGCGGGTGTTCCCGGTCGGGCCAGTGGCTGACGGCCCATTCCTGCAGCGCCTCGAAGCGCCGCCACAGTTCGGCGATGAATTCGCGGCGCGCCGCTTCCTGTGCCGCGTCCAGTTCCTGTGGCGTCTTGTCGACGCCGTCTCCCACGCTCGCTTGCATGATGCTTCCCCGGCTGATGGATCATGACGCCAAGGTAGGCGATGCCGGGCCGGCCGTCTGTTCGCCAGCGAACACAGTTCTTATTCCGGCATCTTGCGGAAACCCACGGCCAGGCGGTTCCACGTATTGATGGAGCCGATGGCCAGGGTGACGTTGACCATTTCGGCCGGCGTCAGTTCGGCCGCCAGGGCCGCATACACGTCGTCGGACGCATGGTTCTGCGGCAGCAGGGTCAGCGCCTCCGTCCAGGCCAGCACGGCCCGTTCGCGCGGCGTGAAGAACGGCGTTTCGCGCCAGACGGACACGGCATACAGCCGGCGCTCCGTTTCGCCCGCCTTGCGCGCATCGCTCGTGTGCATGTCCACGCAAAAGGCGCAGCCGTTGATTTGCGAAGCGCGCAGGCGGATCAGCTCGAGCAGCGAGTGCTCCACGCCCAGCTTGGCGATCGCCGCTTCCAGCGCGTACATGGCCTTGACGACGTCCGGCGAAGCTTGTGCGAAATCAATACGTTGCAGTGTCATGATGTATTCCTTGATAATGAGAGATGCATCATTGTAAAAGCGCAAGAAGAGTGCGCGGCAGGCCAATCCTGCCGAAAAACGGCAGACCACCAGCAGATACTCCATGGAATTACATATCCTGATCGACGGCACGCGCGACCTGGGCGGCCAGCTGTATCGCCAGCTCAGCGAGGCCATCCGTTCCGGCCGCCTGGCCGATGGCCAGCAATTGCCCCCCTCGCGCCTGCTGGCCAGTCAGTTGGGCCTGTCGCGCAAGACGGTGTCCGACGTGTATGACAAGCTCGGCTATGAAAAGCTGCTGGTAGGAAAAGTCGGCGTGGGCAGCTTCGTGCAGACGCCGCACGCCTCGCCGCAGCGCCGCCATGCCAGCACGCCGCTGGCCAGCGCCCAGCGCATCGCCCGCTGGGAAGCGACGCCCACGCCCCTGCGACGCGCCAGCCAGGAGCAGCCGGCGCGCTACGCCTTCATCGGCGGGCGCACGACGCCTTCGCACTTCCCCCAGGATGAGTGGCGCGCCTGCGTGCTGCATGCGCTGCGCCAGGATGGCCAGGCGCGGGGCCGCTATGGTCCCGTGCCCGGCCTGCCCGCCTTGCGCGCGGCGATTGCCGGCCATGCCGCCTTCAGCCGCGGCATCCATTGCACGCCGGAGCAGGTACTCGTCACCAGCGGCGCCCAGCAAGCCCTGCACCTGCTGGCGCAGACCCTGCTGGAACCGGGCGACACGGTGGCCGTGGAAGAACCGGGCTACCCGGTGGCGCGCGCCGTGTTCGCCAGCCAGGGCGCCCGCGTGGCGGGCGTGGCGGTGGACGAGGATGGCCTCCTCGTCGGGCAGATCCCCGATGGCACGCGCTTGATCTATGTCACGCCCGCCCACCAGTTTCCGCTCGGCATGCCGATGAGCATGGCGCGCCGCCATGCCCTGCTGGAGCGGGCGCAGCAGCTGGGCGCCATCGTCATCGAGGACGATTACGACAGCGCCTTCCGCTACGAGGGCCGGCCCGAGGATTCCCTGCAAAGCATGGACCGCTACGGCGTCGTCGCGCACGTGGGCAGCTTTTCCAAGATCATGCTGCCGGAATTGCGCCTCGGCTATGTCGTGCTGCCGCAAGCCATCGTGGCCGCCATGCAGACGGTGAAATACCTGACGGATTGCCATACGGCCAGCCTGGGCCAGCATGCGCTGGCCAAGTTCATCCACGACGGCCATTTGCTGCGCCACATCCGCCGCTGCCACGACATCTATGCGGGGCGGCGCGAGCGGCTGCAGCACTGGTTCGACGGCCCGCTGTCGCCGTGGTTCCGCCTGGTGCCGGCCAGCGCGGGCTTCCACGTGGCGGCCCTGGCACAGGCACCGCTCGACATTGCCGAATTGCTGCGCCGGGCACGGTTGGCCGACGTCAGCCTGTATGCCCTGTCCAGCTTTTACCATGGCCCCGCCCGTCATGAGGGCCTGTTCCTCGGCTATGGCGCCATCGACAGGCTCGATATCGACACGGCGCTGGCCATCGTGCTGGCGATCCTGCAGGACATGGCGCCCCTGCCCCTCAGCGGGGTTGCCAGCGATAGTGTCCCGTGATGGGATAGCTGAACAGGATATTTTCCTCGCGCACGCCTGCGCCAATGTTATGGATGACCAGCGGCACGCCGCCCCACGACTGCCTGTCGCTGACGATGCCGATGTGCGTGAGGTTGCGCGGCAGGAGCCAGGTGACGATGTCGCCCGCGCGGTAGGCGTGCGCTTCTTTGCTTGGCGGCAAGCTGGTGCCGTGGCGGGCAAAATAGGTGCCCAGGTTCGGCACGCGGCGGTGGTCGATATTGCGGTCCGGCCCCTTCATCTGCCAGCGCCCCTGCCGCCGGTACACCTGCCACGCCTTGCGCATGTCTTCGTGCACCAGCACCTGCAGATCCTGCCCCAGTTGGCGATAGGCGCGCACGACCACGTCCGTGCATACGCCCCGCTCGAGCGGCACGTCGCCGCCCGGATAAGCGAGGCGCTCATAGCGCGGGTCGTACGCCACCGTCACGCCCACCTGGCTGCGGGCGGCGGCGACGAGGGCTTGCGGCGTGGCGGGAGCGGCCGGGGCCAGCAGGGGCGCCAGCGCCAGCATCACGGTGAAAAGCGGTTTGATGGGCATCAAGGTCGGGGCTTGAGTATAAATGCCAACTTTACCGTAGCGGCAAGAAAAATGCCGTACGCTTAGACGGTCGCCAGCTGCGCCAGGTGGCCGGGGAAATCCACGGCGGGGCCGGCTGCATTGACGGTGTCGAAGTAATCATGCCAGCCCGTGGCAGCGATGCCGGCCAGCAAGGCGTCGAGTGCCGCATCGTCCGGGAAGCGCCAGACGGCATAGAATTGCTGGGGTGCCGCATGCAGCTTGCCGCCGTCGATGGCGCCCATGGCCAGCGCCTCGGCACCGCTGCCCGACAGGGCCGCCATGCCGGCGCCGACGGTGTCGAAATACGCCTGGCGCGCGGCGCCGTCGAGGGCCAGCCAGGCCGGTTTCGGGCTGTACAGCTCTAGCAGATAATGCATGTTTTCTCCTTGAAAGATGAATCCTCAGGCCAGCGAGCGCTGGGCCCGCTTGCAGATACGTAGGGTCGCGGCAACGGGGCTTTCCGCCAGCCATTGGGCGCATACGCCGCGCACCCAGTCCGGCCGGCTCTTGGCCGCATCGTTGAGCCAGTTGGCCACGGCATCCTGCACGTAGACGGCCGGGTCGGCGCGCAGGGACTGCAGCAGGGGCAAGGCCAGCTGCGGCTGCTGTTTTAGCTCGGGAATGTGCGCGCACCACACGCCGCGCGGGCGCAGCGCTTCGCAGGCAAAGCGGCGCAGGCGCTCCGACGCCTCGCCTGTCCACGGCAGCAGCAGCGCCAGCGCTTCTTCCAGGCTGGCGGCCAGCAGGGGCCGCAGCGCCAGCCAGGCCCATTCGCGCACGCCGAAATGCCCATCGTCGGCCAGCGGCCGCATGGCCTCCAGCCGCTGCGGCAGGCTCAAGCCAGGCTGGGCGGCAATGGCAAAGCAGACCCAGCCCCGTACCGTATCGGACGGGTGGACTTGCAATTGCACCAGATCAACGTTGGCTTCCAGCAGCAGTTGCGCCGCCAGCGCCATGCGCCGCGTGATGCCGGCGGCGGCCTGCGCCCCCATCCGCGCCAGCCTGTCCCCGCCGATGGCGGGCACGGCGGCGGCCAGCAGCCGGGCAAAATCGATGGCCAGGCCTTCCGTCAGGGTGGCGCTGGCGACGCTCCCTGCATTCAGGAGGGCCAGGCGCGCGGGCGCGATATCGGCGATGCCTCGACTCATGCCGCGCCCCGGTCCGTCTTGCGCCAGGCTTTTTCCAACAATCCGCTCAATAACTGCATCTCTTCTGGCGTGAAATCGGCAAACAGGCTGGCGATCCACTGCGCGTGTTCGTCGACGAGGGTGGCGGCGGCGGCCTCTCCCTTGGCATCCAGGCGCACCAGCAGCTTGCGCCGGTCGAGCGGGTCCCCGTGGCGCGCGAGGAAACCGTCGCGCTCCAGGCCGTCGAGCAAGCCCGTGATGGTGCCGCGCGTGACGCCCGCCCGCTCGGCCAGCTCGTGCGGCGAGAGTCCCTCGGGCACGTCGCGCAGCAGGGACAGCAGGACGAACTTGCCTTCCGACAAACCATGCCGGCCCAGGCGCGTGGCGCAATCGCCATCGATGGCGGACGCCAGGCCCAGCACTTCAAAGCACAGGCGCAGGCGCGCGGTGGACTGCGCCATGTCGAGACCGCTGGCGCGGCGCTGCACGTCACCCAGCAGGGCCGTGTATTTCTGTTCGAGTTTTATCATATGGCGCAATATAATATGGCGCCATATTAAATGTCAAATGGAAAACCTCTCCGGTTTTCCCTGCGGCCTAGGAACGCGCCTTGTCCTTCGCCCAGGCGATGATGCCATTCGCATCGGTGGCGCCCGGCTGGCGCGCCACTTCCACGCCGCGCACGAACAGGGCCAGGGTGGGAATGCTGCGGATGTTGAAACGGCTGCCCAGGTCCGGCGACGCTTCCGTATTCACTTTGACGACGCGGAACGCGGGCTCCAGGGCCTTGGCGGCCTGGGCGTAGAATGGCGCCATGCTGCGGCACGGTCCGCACCACGGCGCCCAGAAATCCACCAGCACGGGGATGTCGCTGCGCTCGACATGCTTGAGGAAACGGGCGCTGGCCAGGTTCACGGGCTGGCCCGTGAACAAGTCTTTCTGGCATTTGCCGCACGTGGGCTGCTCGCGCAGGCGGGCGGCCGGCAGGCGGTTGACGGCGTCGCAATGGGGGCACACGATGTGCAGGGAATCTGGCGTGGTCGTAGTCATGGCATTCCTGAATGCAAGCCGGCGCTACCGGCGGATCAGCCATTCTACGGCGAATCGCACCACCCCATTGCTTGCGCGCACGATTGACGCCGACCACCGCCATCCGCTTCCGCATGCTGCGGGACGCACACCGCCGTCCGATTGCTGTACCCTGCCGGTGGCACTATCGCCGTCCACGCGAGGAGACCCATGCACATGACCGCTTCCCCGGCGCACGCCGCACTCGACGCCGCCCTGGCGCGCCAGCGGGCCGCCTGCCTGGCCCGGCCCGCGCCCACGCTTGCCGAGCGCAAGCGCGACCTGCAGACCCTGCAGCGCTACCTGCGCGACCACCGGGAAGCCCTGTGCGAGGCGATCAGCGCCGACTATGGCAACCGTTCCAGGCACGAAACTTTGCTGGCGGAAATTTTTCCCGCCATCGACGGCATCGACCATGTGCTGAAACACCTGAAGAAATGGATGCGGCCGCAGCGCCGTGGCGTGGACTGGCGCACTTTCCCGGGCGCCCGCAACCGCGTGATCCCGCAGCCGCTGGGCGTGGTGGGCGTCATCGTGCCGTGGAACTTCCCCGTCAACCTGAGCTTCGTGCCCTTGACCTACATCTTTGCCGCCGGCAACCGCGCCATGGTCAAGATGAGCGAAAACTCGCGCCACCTGGCCCGACTGCTCATCGCGACCATGCCCGCCTATTTCCCGCCGGACAAATTGCAGTTTTTTGACGAGACGGGCGGCGTGGGCATTGCGTTTTCGCAACTGCCCTTCGACCATCTGCTGTTTACGGGTTCCGGCCAGACGGGCCGCGCCGTCATGGCGGCCGCCGCGCGCAATCTGTGCCCCGTCACGCTGGAACTGGGCGGCAAGGCCCCCGCCATCGTCTGCGCCGGTTTCGACGTGCGCACGGCAGCCGAGCGCATCCTCTACGTGAAATACCTGAACGCGGGACAGATCTGCACCAGCGTCGACCACGCCTGGCTGCCGCAGGCCAGCATCGCCGCCTTCGTCGAGCATGCGCGCGCCATCGTGCCCGCGCGCTACCCCACGCTGGACACGCCCGACTACACTTCCATCATCGACGAGGCCGCCTTCGAGCGTCTGCTGCAGGCGCTGGACGAAGCGCGGGAACGGGGCGCGCAAGTGATTTCCCTGTTGCCGGGGCCGGCTTTCGACCGGGCCACGCGCAAGATCGCGCCGCACATCGTGCTGGGCGCCCCCGAGGACAGCCTGCTGCTGACGCGGGAAATCTTCGGCCCCATCCTGCCCCTGCGCGGCTATACGAAGCTGGAGACCGTGATCGCCAGCATCAACGCAGGGCCGCGCCCGCTGGCCATCTATCCGTTCAGCAACGACGCCGGCACGGTGCAGCTGCTCATCGACCGAGTGATGTCGGGCGGCGTGTCCGTCAACGATGCCCTGTTCCACGTGGGCCAGCATGACCTGCCCTTCGGCGGCGTGGGCGCGTCCGGCATGGGCCATTACCACGGCGTGGAAGGTTTCCACACTTTCAGCAAGCTGCGGCCCGTGTTTTACCAGGCACGCTACAGCGCGCTAAAACTGCTGTGGCCGCCGTACGGCAAGCTGGCCAGCCGCGTGCTGGCGTTCCTGACCCGCTGATTACAGGAACAGCGAGGCGGCGATGGCCCACATGACGAGGGCGATGATGCCGTCGAGCACGCGCCAGGCCATGGGCTTGGCAAACACGGGCGCCAGGTAGCGGGCGCCAAAGCCCAGCAGGAAGAACCACAGGGCCGAGGCCATGATGGCGCCGCCGGCGAAGTAGAAGCGTCCCACGCCTTCATGCTGGCCGCCGATGGAGCCGAGCAAAATCACCGTATCGAGGAAGGCGTGCGGGTTCAGCAGGCTGAACGCGAGCGCCGCGCCGATCACGGCCCAGTAGCCTTCCGGCGCCTTCGCGGCCGACACCGTCAGGGCCGAAGGACGCCACGCCGATTTGGCGGCGCGCAAGCCGTAGGCAATGAGGAAGGTGGCGCCGCCAGCCTTGGCCCACAGCAGGAAATTGGGATTATCGGCAATAAAGGTGCCCATGCCGGCCACGCCGGCCGTGATCAGCATGGCGTCGCACAGCAGGCAGACGAGGATGCAGGTGAGCACGTAATGGCGTTTCAGCCCCTGCTTGAGCAGGAAGGCGTTTTGCGTGCCGATGGCCACGATCAGGCTGGCCCCGAGTCCCATGCCTTTCAAGAAAATTGCGCTGTCCATATCGATTCCTTTCTATTGCTTTCCATCACGCGCACGGCCGCCCACGCTCTGCCGGCAACGGCAAAGTCATCAGTGGTAGGTGGAGGGTGGTGCGGAACCAGGGGGACCGCGCGGCAGAGTGGAGTTGTTACCCTATTTCAACAGTGTAAAGAAAAAGTAAATATAAGTATAATGAATGATTTTAACCATATATAAGAGAAACTTATGCGCGTCGTGGACTACCGTGGATTGGCCGCCCTCGACGCCGTGATCGGCCTGGGCAGCTTTGAAAAGGCCGCGCATGCGCTGGCCATCAGCCAGCCGGCAGTGTCGCAGCGCATCCGCACCCTGGAAAACCTGGAGGGCACCCTATTGATCATCCGCAGCCACCCGCCCGCGCCCACGGAAGCGGGCCAGCGCCTGATCGCCCACTACCGGCAAGTCAAGCTGCTCGAAGCGGCCCTCGATGCCCAGCCGGGACCCACGACCCAGCTGCCGGAACTGGCCATCGCCGTCAATGCCGACAGCGCCGCCACGTGGATACCGGAAGCGCTGGGCCCGCTGCTGACGCCGCCGTCGTGCCTGCTCGACATCCGCCTCGACGACCAGGACCACACCCTGAGCCAGCTGCGCGAAGGCCGCGTGTTTGCCTGCGTCACCAGCGCCACCGACCTCGTGGCGGGCACCACGGCCACGCCGCTGGGCGGCATGCGCTACCTGTGCGTGGCCTCGCCCGCGTTCGCGCGGCAATGGTTTCCCCATGGTTTTACTGTGGAGGCCGTCAGCCAGGCGCCCGCCATCACATTCGGCAGCAAGGATGCGCTGCACGAGCGCTATCTGCAGCACCGCCTCGGCTACGCGGGGCGCTACCCGCACCACGTGCTGGGGTCGGCGCGCGACTTCGTGCGCTTCATCGAAGCGGGCTATGCCTATGGCATGGTGCCCCTGCTGCAGGCGGAAACGGCGCTGGCCGCGGGACGGCTCGTCGACGTGGCCGCCGGCCAGGCGCTCGACGTGCCCCTGATCTGGCACGCCTGGGATATCCAGACGCCGCTCACGCGCACCCTGTCGGACGCCGTCATCGCCACGGCGCGCAAGTGGCTGCTGCAGGATTGATGACGCCCGATGCATGGCGCCGGACGGGCACCGCGCAATGGCGGCGGCGCCTGCCCTCACCCTTCAGACAATTATCTATGCTTCCATACAAGTTTCTCGTGCGCATGCTGGCCTGTGTGGCCTACACTGCAAGCACCATACAACACGATCAGGGGCAAGCATGACGATCCTGCGCACTACCGTGCTGGGCCTGCTGGCTGCGCTGCCGCTGACGGCCGGCCTGATCGCCTGTTCGCCCTTGACGGCCATCAATGCCCTGTCGTCCGGCAGCGCCTCGCAGGTGACGCGCGGCCTGGCCTACGGCCCCCTGCCGCGGCAGAAACTCGATGTGTATGCGCCGAAAGTGCACGCCGGCCCCGTGCCGGTCGTGGTTTTCTTTTACGGCGGCAACTGGACGTCGGGCGAACGGGCCGACTACGCCTTCGTCGGCCATGCGCTCGCTTCGCGCGGCTATCTTGCCGTCATCGCCGACTATCGCTTGTATCCTGACGTGCACTACCCCGAGATTTTGCAGGATGCGGCCCGCGCCGTGGCCTGGGCCGCGATGGAATCGAGCCGCCACGGCGGCGACCCGACGCGCCTGTTCGTCATGGGCCACAGCGCCGGCGCCTACAATGCGGCCATGGTGGCGCTCGACGCCAGCCTGCTGGCGCGCCACGGCATGCACCCGCACGACTTGCGGGGATGGATAGGACTGGCCGGCCCGTACGACTTCCTGCCCATCGAAAATCCCACGGCCCGCCCCGTCTTCTTCTACCCGGACACGCCCCTGGCGTCGCAACCGATCCACCACGTGACGGCCGAGGCACCGCCCGCCCTGCTGATCGCGCCGGCGCCGGGCAAGGACAAGCTGGTCAATCCACGGCGCAACACGGGCGGCCTGGCTGCCGCCTTGCGCGCGCAGCAGCGCCCCGTGACGGAAACCTATTTCGATTCCGTCAGCCACGCCACCCTGGTCGCCTCGCTGGCCGCCCCCTTGCGCATGCTGGCTCCCACCCTCGATGCCGTGAGCGCCTTCATCGACGCCCAGGGCGGTCCCGCCACGGCGGCCGCGCCAGCCCACCCTGCCACCCTGGCCCTGGACGAGGAAACGCCCATCCCCTGAGGGACGGGCGCTTTGACTGGAGCAGCAAAGGCAGGCGAGACAGACCCTGCTCGACGCAGAGCCCCCGCCCGAGCCCCGCTCGACGCGGGGCCGCCTGACGGCAGGCGCCAGCCCCCAAGGCTCGGCCCTTGGGGCAATGGTTCAGCCGGCAGCCGCCGCCGACTTATTCCTTGCGGCTGGCGCTGGTGCTTTTGCCTTGTGCGCCAGCCGCTTGCGAAGCGCTGCCGCTGGTCACGCTTTCGCTGCCGGCCGACTGCTGGCTGCCCTGGTGGCTGGCGCTTTGCAGGCTTTGGCCATCACGGCTTTGGGCGCTGCGCTGGTCGCGGTTGGCGCCGTTCTGGTGGTAGGACTGGAACGGTTCGGCGATGCGCTGCATGGCTTCCTGCTGCTTGCGCACGTTTTTCTCCGTTTCTTCCGACGCCGTGCGCGCCACTTCTTCCGCCAGGGCCTTGGCCGTGCGGCTCGTTTCATTCACATGCTGCTCGGCCACATTGGCCAGTTCGACCTGCGTATCGGCGGCCAGGCGCGACAGTTGCTGCTGATACTTGCGCAGGTGCTCGGCGGCAGGCTGGCCCGCCGCGGCGGCGACCTGCAGCGCATCTTCCACGCGCTCGACCGTCAGCAGATTCTGGCTCGTGATCGAGCCTTCCTCCAGCAAGCCTTGCGCCAGTTGCATGTTCAGGTCATTGAATTGCTGCGCCGAATGGAACAAGGACTTCGACAAGCCATTAAAAAACGCCAGTTGGGCTTCCAGATGGTTTTTGGCAGCAGGGGTAACACTACGGGAATATGGATACATGGAGTTTCCTCATTAAATAACGGTTGGAATGAACTGCTTAGTAGGTGGCCACAGGCCACGAGACGCGAAAAACATATCCGATGGGTGGAGAGATGCTTTGCAACGCGAGTCCCAAGGCTACGTGAGCACCGTCGGCGAGGCATGATCTGGATCAAAGGTGCGCTAAGCTGCGCAGAAAGTTTTGGCTGGACGGCTCACCCTTGGCGAGCGTCAGTGTCAGGAAGGAAAATTTATGTCAGCAACAATCAATCGCCGGTGCCGGGCACGACCGGCCGGTATCCGTGGCGGCGCAAGGAGGCTTCGAGCCAGCGGTTGCCATACCAGCCGCGCGCCAGCAGGTAGCTGAGCTCGGCGCCTGCCATGAGCAATATCATGGGGCCGATGCGCGATTCGCTCGCCAGCTGGCTGCCAAACCACAGGCACGCATCCATCGCCAGCATGAGCAGCAACAGCCACCAGCGGCGCTTGGCCACGGCCCAGAACGAACCCAGCAAAAGCGCCGGCCAGGAAAAGCCCGACCGCACGTAGGCGTAGCGGCCAGCGTCGTCCGCAAACAGGGTGGCGGTGTGTGTCATGCGGTTCTTTTCAGAGAGTGAGCGATGTCAGTCCTCGGCAAGGTGGCAGACGGCTTCGACATTGTGGCCGTCCGGACCCAGCACGAAGGCGCCGTAATAATTCGGGTGATAGATTTCGCGGATGCCAGGCGGGCCATTGTCCGTGCCGCCAGCGGCCAGCGCGGCCGCGTAAAACGCGCGCACCTGCTCGCGGCTGCCAGCCGTAAAGGCGAGATGCATGCCGGCGTGCGGCGTGCCGCCCGCGCCGAACCAGAAGTCAGGCTTGCCGTCCTTGCCCAGGCCGACCCAGCCCTGCACTTCCATCACCACCGACACGCCCAGGGGCGCCAGGGCGGCCGAGAAAAAGGCCTTGCTGGCCTGTGTATCGCTGACAGTCAAACCGATGTGATCAAGAATCATGATGGCATACCGTGGATGTAAAAGACAGGAAGCGCAGTATGCCGCAATGTTACCTTCCTGCCAAGTAAAAAACGACAGGCTGGGGCATCACGGCCACCCTCTGCGCCCGGGTTGCCAGCGGGCCAGTTCTGCCCGCCTGGCTCCCGCTCATCCGGCCCGTCGCCGGGCTGACGGCGACAGGCCGATGTGCGCGATGCCTAGCGCAAATTGCCCGTATGACCCAGCGAATAGCGGCCCGGCTGCGGCCACACGGTCAGGCCGTGCGGTTCCTGGCCGACTTTTACCTTGGCCACGTCGCCGCTGGTCGTATCGATGCGGTACACCACATCGTCGAAACGGCCCGACAGCCACAGATACTTGCCATCGGCACTCACATTGCCCATGTCGGGGCTGCCGCCGCCGGGGATGGGCCAGTTCGCCACCACTTTTTCCGTGGCGAAATCGATCACGCTGACGCTGCCCTTGCCCTTCGGCTTGCCATGAATGCGGTGCGTGCCGCGGTTGGCCACGTATAACTTTTTACCGTCACGGCTGGGGTACAGGCCGTGCGCGCCCACGCCCGTCTGGATGAAGCCGATTTCCTTCAGGGTGGCGCCATCGACGATGTGCACGCCGTCCGCGTCCATGTCGGCGATGAAGAATTTCTTGCCGTCCGGCGAAATGCGTATGTCTTGCGGCATGCCCTTCTTGACGCTGCAGATCTCATTTGCCGGGCCGCCCACGGGACCGGACTCGGCAAAGCGCTTGGCCGGCATCTGCAGTTTCAGGTAGCCATCGACCTTGCGGCCCACCAGGTCGATCTTGGCGATGGTGCCGTCGAACTCGCAGGTGAACATGGCGTAGCGGCCGTCATTCGAGAAATCCGCATGGTTGATGCCGCCGCACTGGGGCGTGTCGATCGAATACTGCACGGCCATGGTCTTCGGATCGCGGAAATCGAGGCGGTGGCGCGCCTCGGCCACGACGATGGCCGACTTGCCGTCCGGCGTGTAATACATATTGTAGGGATCGTCGACGGGCACTTCCTTGCCCGGCTTGCCCGTCAAGGGGTCGATCGGCGTCAGGCTGCCCTTGTCCGTGCGCTCGGCATTGTTCGCCACCCACAGGGTGCGCAAGTCCCACGACGGCACGACGTGCTGCGGGCCGCTGCCCACCTTGAACTTGTCCACCACCTTCAGGCTGTCCTGGTCGATCACGTACACGTCGTTCGAGCGCAGGTTGGGCACGTAGACCCGGCGCAGATGATCCTTGACGACGGGACTCATATTGGTGGGGGCGATGCTGCCATACACGTTTTTCGGGTCCACCAGCGGCGGCATGCCGGGCAGCGGCGAATACGCGGCGGCCGGAGCAGCGGCGGCAGGTGCCGGCGTGCTGGCGCCGATGACCTGGCTGGCCACGCCCAGGCCCGCCAGTGCGGCAGCCAGGGCGGACAGGGTGACGATGGTGCGTCGTTGAGATTTTTTCATGTGATTTCGCGTCTTTTCGTTGCAAAAGCCGGAAGTTACGCACTCCCGGCGGTAGATTATTGATTCCGTTGCAGCAATTTCTTGATGGCGGCCACCGAGCTGTCGACCTGCAATTTGATGCCGATCTGGCCCAGCTCCCGCGTCGCCCGCGTGGCGTCGCCGCGCACGCCGTCGGCCACGCCGGGCTTGGGTCCGTGCGCCATGGCTTCGCTGCGCACCAGCGACGGGTCCGTCGCCAGCATCAGCGCCGCGTCCGCCAAGCCCGCGTGCAGGCCGATCTCGGCACTGCTGTAGCCACGCTTCTGCAGCTCGGCCACGTAGGCCGATTGCGTGACGTCATAGTAATCGAGCAAGGCGTAGGCGCGCGCCTCCTTGCCGCCCGCCCCCTTGCCCCAGGCGCGGTTCAGCTTGTTCGCCACGTTCTGCTCATTCTTTTGATACCCGCCATGGTCGCCGAGAAAAATGATGTCGCGGAAACCATGCTGGCGCAGGCTGGCCGCCGTGCCTTCCAGCACGGCCTCGAAGGCGGCGGGCGGAATGGAAATCGTGCCGGCAAAGCGCATGTGGCCGGCCGGCGGGGAAATGCTTCCTTCCGGCACGTAGGAAACGACGGGCGCGACGATGGTGTTGCCCAGCGTTTGCGCGATCTGGCGCGCCAGCAGCCCGGCGCGCACATTGTGCTTGCCCAGCGCGATATACGGCCCGCTCTGCTCGACACCGCCGATCGGCACCAGCACCGTGGTGGCGCCGTGGTCGATGCGGCTGCGCAGCTCCGTGCTGGTGAGCTCTTCCAGCATGACGCTGTTGCCGGCAGGCGCGGCCGCCAGGGCGGACGCGGCAGGCATCAGGCAGGACAGGGTCAGGGCAAGCAGCACACCGTAGGGCTTGGACGGTCTGGCGGGCGCGCGGGGCGCCAAAGGTACATTCGGCAGGGGGAACTGCAGAGTCATAAGCAAACATCTTTCCAAGGTCAAGGCGTGACGCCGTGCCCGGCCTTGCCAGGCAAGCTGGCTGCCACGCAGGAATTGTATTCCATCATGACGGGAACGGCACGTTAATTTGACGGGGCAGCTTGCAAGGAATTGACCGGGAGCAGCTAGTCTTGCATCAGGGAGGAAACGGCGCCGGCCTGCGCGCCGACCATCCAGATGCCAAGGCGGCCCTGGCAGCTTGGCGCAGGCCATACATCAATGACAATTTTTTCACTAAAACAATATTTATAAAATAATTAGCGATTATGCACTTCGGCAAAAAGCTTAGGCTAGAATACCGCTACCGGGAAGCGTCCCGCCTTCGGACACGCGCTTGCCGCAGCCGCATCCTGCGGCGGGAAATCGCCGCAATATCGCCGGATGGGCAGACATGATGAAGGAACACTGGAAGATGCAATATGGATGCGGTGCTGCGTTGATGTTCCTGCTCGCCGCTGCGGCGCCCGCCCTGGCCCAGGACGGGCGATGCGATGCGGGAGAAGGCAAGGCCGTCGCCTCCCTCGACGAACTGCCGCCCCAGGTCCTGCATCTGCTGGGGCGCGACAAGGCGGGCACTGCGGGCATCGCCGATATCGGCGGGAAATTCAATCCAAGCGACGCCATCGTTGACAGCGCCATACCGATGCGCAGGCTGCTGGGCGGGCGCGCCGCGCCCCATTGCATCGTGCTGGCAGTCGAATACGGTGGCGTGGGCCACTACGAAAGAACGCTGGAATACCGGCTGGCCGGCCAGGAATGGACAGAATTCAAGGCGCCCAATGCGGGCAAGGCGCCAAACTTCCCGCTGCCGGCCAGGCAGTCGCCATGAAGGCCTGCGTGAAGACCTGCGACGAATGCGCAAGCGCATACCGCGACGACGCCAAGGGCATGGCCAGCTTGTGTCCCGAATGCGCCCACGTGCTCTATGGCTTGCCGGCGTGCGGGCACGTCTTCCGCGCAGGCAGATGCCAGACATGCCTGTGGGATGGCAGCAAGAGTGATTTTGTGCAAAAACTGGACAAACAACGTGCGTGATACCCCTCCCCTGCATGCCGGCCCCTCTTCCCGCCATGCTTGCAGCCCATCCGGGAGCCAGCCATGAATGCAGCGAGAACGGGAACGATCGGCGTCATCAGCGCCCTTGGCAGCATCCTTGCGGTATTTCTCGTCTACGCGGGCTGCGAGAGATATTCCTGGGTCGTGAATGCATTTGCCATTGTGTTGAGCGGCCTGGCCATCGGCATGCTCCAGGGATGGTTCGTCCAGCCCGCCCGCCACCGGGCTATCGGCCTGGGCAGCTTCACCGGCATATTGCTGTGCTGGCTTCCGGTAGTCGCCGTAACCTACGGGCTGGCCTTGCTGGCGCTGCCGCTGCTGGCGGCCTTTGCGCTGCTCGTGTTCTTTGGCGCCAGACTGGGCAGCCAGCTGCGCGCGCACTGCGGCAAGTCCGCATAGCCTGCGGCGGCGCCCTCATGCGCCCCGCCAGTCCAGGCAGGCTATTGAGCCGCGTCAATAGGGCGGCGGCCCGATGCCGGGCTGCGGCAAGCAAGCCCCGGCGTGCCGGGGCAGTCACGGGAATCAGCCGCGGGCGCTGCGGCCCGGCAGCGCCAGGCGCCGGCTGGCCGGGGCAGCAGCCGGGGCTGGCAAGCCGCCCGCCACCGTCAGCGATTTACCCTTGGCTTCACCGCGCAGGCGGAACACGGCCACCACGTCGACCAGTTCCACGGCGCGGTCCTGCAGCGAGGATGCCGCTGCGGCCGCCTCTTCCACCAGGGCCGCGTTTTGCTGCGTCACCTGGTCCATCTGCGAAATGGCCTGGTTCACCTGCTCGATGCCGGCGCTCTGCTCGTGGCTGGCGTTGGCGATGTCGCCCATGATGTCCGTCACGCGCAAGATGCTGGCGACGATTTCTTCCATCGTCGCGCCCGCCTGGTCGACCAGCGCGCTGCCCGTGTTGACCTTGTCCACGGAATCTTCGATCAAGCCCTTGATTTCCTTGGCGGCCGCGGCCGAACGCTGGGCCAGGTTGCGCACTTCGGTGGCCACCACGGCGAAGCCACGACCCTGCTCGCCCGCGCGCGCCGCTTCCACGGCCGCATTCAGCGCCAGAATATTGGTCTGGAAGGCAATGCCGTCGATCACGCCGATGATGTCGGCGATCTTCTTCGCCGATTCATTGATGGAACCCATGGTGCCCACCACTTGCGCCACCACGGCGCCGCCCTTGCGGGCCACGTCCGAGGCGGACACTGCCAAGGAATTCGCCTGGCGCGCATTGTCCGTATTCTGGCGCACGGCCGAGGTCAGCTCTTCCAGGCTGGACGCTGTTTCTTCCAGGGAAGACGCCTGCTGCTCCGTGCGCACGGACAGGTCCGCGTTGCCGGCGGAAATCTGCGCGGCCGCTACGCTGACCGTATCGGCCGACGTGCGCACGGTGGCGATCACATCGACGATGCGTTCGAGGAACTTGTTGAAGGCCGTGGCCGTGCGGCCCACTTCATCCATGCGCTCGACGGGCATGGCGGCCGACAGGTCCAGCGAGGCGCTGACGCGCTCCAGGGTGTGTTCGATATTGCCCAGGCCGCCGCTGATGGTGCGGTAGATGTGCCAGGCCAGCGCGCCCGTCAGCAGCACGGCCACGCCCAGCACGGCCAGCATGGTGTTGAAGGCCGTGTCGTAGGCAGCCAGGCTTTCCGCCTTGACGTCGTCGACCAGCTTGTTGTTGTAGGCGATATGGTCATCCATGCTCTTCTTGGCGGCCGCAGCCGTGATGGCCAGCGGCGTGCCAGCCAGCAAGGTGGCGCGCACGCCATCCATGTCGCCCGCGTAGGCGGCGGCAAAGAAAGGCACCAGCGCGCGGCGGTACGCTTCCATGGCGGCCTGGTCGGCGTCCAGCATCTTGCTGTCCGTCGCGTCATAGATGCGCTCGGAACGGTAGGTGGCGATGACCTTGTCGAAATTCGTGTTGGCGTCGGCGACGGCCTTGTCCAGCGCCGTCTTGTCGGCCAGGTTCGAGAAGACGGACAGGCGGTAGCCGGCCAGGCGCGAGTCGGCCAGGAAACCCTTGGCTGCGTTCAAGCCCTGGATGCTGGGGATGATGCGGTTTTGCACGGTATCGAAACGCTCCTGGGCACGCTTGAGCTGCATGGCGCCGCCCGCGCCCAGCAATAGCAGGGCCAGCAAGGCGATGGTCAGGGTCAGAATGAGTTGCTTGGTGATATTCATGGTGTTTCACAGTAAAAAGGGTGGCCTGGCGGGGGCCAGGCAGGATAAATAGCTGCCGATCGGGTGGCCGGGATCGGGAAGCGTGCAGCTCGGCTTTACGCCGCCAGCGGGGCGGCGTCCGGCGTGCGGCGCAGCAAGTCGCCATGCTGGCGGCAGAACGCCAGGCCCGCCTTGTGGCCCACGTCGAACAGCAGCTGCATGTTCGAGCTGGACCAGTCCAGCGTATCGGGCCAGTGTTTCTCGGGGATGCCGCCCATCAGGTCGAGCTTGAGCAGGCGCCGCTTGGGCTGGCCCGTGCGCGCATCCGTGTTGTGTTCGAGCTCGAACAGGCGCAGTTCGCTCTTGGAAATTTTTACCAGCGGCGTGATGATGGAACGCACCCACGCGTCATACAGGTTGCGCGGCTTGCGCAGCAGGCGCTCGTCGCCGAGGATGTCGAGGATGACGAGGGTGTCGGCGTCATGGTGCTCGCCCTTGCCTTCGATAAACGGCTCGAAATTGAGCGTGTCGAGGGCCGCGCCTTCGATGTAGTCATCGCCGGCGATGGTCGTCGGCGCGTACAGGAAGGGGAAGGACAGGGCCGCGCGCACGTGGACGGGCGCGATCTCGTGCTTGCCCCAGATCTGCATGCGGTGTTCGCTGAGGTTGTAGGCATTGATGTAGAAATCGGGACGCATGCGCGCCACGCCGGAAAAGTCCACGGCTTTTTCCAGGAAAGGCAGGTGCGCGCACAGGCCCAGGCTTTTTGCCGACAGGTCCGATGGCGACAGCGACGACACCATCAGCTTGCCCCAGTCCGACCAGGCCGTGGGCATGCCCGCAAACGTTTGCTGGAAGGCCTGGAAAAAGGGATTGTTGGCCGGTGGCTGGAAGGCATCGCGGAAAGTGCTGGCATGCATGCCCGGCTTCTGGAATACCTTGTAGTTGATCGGAATCATCTTGTAGATGCTGTCGGCCACGCCCGTGTCGGCCCAGCTCTGCAGCGCCTGGCGCGGCGTCGCCTCGTGCGGCGACGTGTACAGCAGGCCCATCAGCACACCGGCGCCGGACGCGGAAATGACGTCGAATTCGATGCCCTCGTCGAGGAACGCGGCCAGGGCGCCCGCGATCAAGGTGGAATTTGGTGCGCCGCCACCGAGCAGCAAGCCCGTTTTGCGGGCCGCTTGAATTGTGACGGCCGGTGCCGGATCTGGCGCCGTCGTGGTGACTGTCTTCATGCACACTCCCTGAATAAAACAGGGCTTGCGCCCCTAATTGTTGGTTACTCGCTGCGTACAACGCTGAATTACACCCATGTTTCCGCCAGCATAAAAGGGAAACAATGTTGCAGAAACAGATATGAAATTAACATAAATAAATTCCATATGGCAATTTAAATAACGCATGACTGATATTCAGGAATACCATAAGCTGATGCCCGGCGGCGTAGCGTGGTGCGGCGCAGCAAATAAAAATTCCGCAACGTTAGGAAAAATCTCTTTTGGGGTAGGAATAATCCTCAAGCAGCCGCCACGGCGGCCCTTGGGCATGTCAGCGGGCGGGAAGCGGCGCGGAAAAATGCAGATGGCTGCAGAGGAAGTCGACAAACACGCGGATTTTCGGCGACAGGTGGCGGCTCGACGGCCACAGCACCCAGAACTTGCTGGCAGTGTCCAGGTAGCCGTCCAGCACGGCTTGCAGTTCGCCGCGCGCGATGGCGTCGCGCACGATAAAGTCCGGCAGATAGGCCAGTCCCACGCCCTGCGCCGCGGCGCCGATCAAGGCTTCGATATTGTTGCAGGTCAAGGCAGTGGGCAGGCGCAGTTCGCCGCCGCCATCGCCCTCGGCGTGCCGCACGGCCCATTCCTGCAGCTTGCCCGTGGTGGGGAATTTGTAGCGCACGCAGGCGTGCCGCTCCAGCGCGCGCGGCGTGGCCGGCACGCCGTGGCGGGCAAGATAGGCGGGCGAGCCCACGATGGCAAAGGCGAACGGCCCCAGTTCGCGCGCCATCAGGCGCGAATCCGTCAAGGTGCCGCTGCGCACGGCCACGTCCACGCCCTCGGCCACGACGTCGACGAGGCGGTCGTTGAAATCGAGATCGAGCTCGATCTCGGGATATTGCCGCGTAAAGTCCGCCAGCAGGGGCAGGATGATGCGGTAGCCGATGACGGGCAGGCTCACCTTGAGCTTGCCGCGCGGCGCCTCGGCCAGGTGCGACAGTTCCGCCTCCGCATCGCCCAGGTCGGCCAGGATGCGCTGGCAGCGCTCATAGAACAGCGCGCCTTCGTTGCTCAGGCTGATGCGCCGCGTGCTGCGGTTGAGCAGGCGCACGCCCAGCTTTTCTTCCAGCCGCGCCACGCTCTTGCCCACGGCCGAAGCCGACACGCCGAGCAGGCGCCCGGCCGCCACGTAACTGCAGGTTTCCGCCGCGCGGACGAAGGCGGCAATGCCGTTCAGATTATCCATGCCATGTCAATTCAGGAATATTTGTCCGCTATGAGTGGATTTTCAGCCACTTTTTAAGCTATTGCGTCCATATTATCATCAGATTCCCTCTTTCTGGAAACCTTCCCATGGATACGAATCTCCCCGCACAAGGCGCACATGCCGCTTCCGCCACGGCGCGGCGCGCGCTGGTCCTGGCCGCCGTCTGCCTGGCCGCGCTGTGCATGCCGCTCAGTTTCACGGGACCGGCCATCGCCATCCCCGCCATCGCCGCCGAACTGCGCGCCAGTCCCCTGGCGCTGGCGTGGATCACGAATGCCTTCATGCTCAGTTTTGGCGGCTGCCTGATGGTGGCCGGCGCCCTGGCCGACCGCTATGGCCGCAAGCGCGTCTTCTTGCTGGGCATGGCCCTGTTCTTCCTCGCCGCGCTGTCCCTGGCGGCGGCGCCGTCCATTGTCCTGCTCGATGTGTTGCGCGCCGTGCAGGGCCTCGGCTGCGCCATGGCCCTGTCCAGCGGACTGGCGGCGCTGGCGCAGGAATTCGACGGCGCGGCCCGCGCGCGCGCCTTCAGCCTGATCGGCACGGCCTTCGGCGTGGGCCTGGCCTTCGGCCCCTTCCTCGCGGGCGTGCTCATCGCCCATACGGGCTGGCGCGCCATCTTCATCGCCACGGCGGGCGCCGGCCTGGCCGCCCTGCTTGCCGCCGCGCGCGCCATGCGCGAAACGCGCGACCCGCAGGCGCAGGGCGTGGACTGGCCCGGCGCCCTGACGTTTACGGGCGCCTTGTCCCTGTTTACCTATGGCTTGCTGCAGGCGCCCGATAGCGGCTGGAGCAGCGCTTCCAGCCTGGGCCTGCTCGCAGGCGCCGCGCTGCTGCTGGCCGCCTTCATCCGGGTGGAACGTCGGGCGGCGCGGCCCATGCTGGACTTGAGCCTGTTCCGCCTGCCCGCCTTTGCCGGCGTACAGTTGCTGGCGGCCGCGCCCGCGTTTTCCTTCGTCGTGCTGCTGGTGCTGCTGCCGGCCCGCTTCATCGGTATCGAGGGCTACAGCGCCTTCGACGCGGGACGCATGATGATCGCCCTGTCGGCGCCCATGCTGGTACTGCCCATGCTGGCGGGCCTGGCGGCGCAGCGCTACGCCGCCGCCCGCATCTGCGCCAGCGGCCTGCTGTTGGCGGCGGGCGGCCTGCTGTGGCTATCCACCTGCGCGCCGGGACTGCCGGCCGCCGCCTTGGTCGGCCCCCTGCTGCTGATCGGCTGCGGCATCAGCCTGCCCTGGGGCTTGATGGATGGCCTGGCCATCAGCGTCGTGCCCGTTGAGCGGGCCGGCATGGCGGCCGGCATCTTCAACACGACGCGCGTGGCGGGCGAAGGCCTGGCGCTGGCCATCGTCAGCGCCGTGCTGGGCAGCTTCACCGTGGCGGCGCTGGACGGCGGCATTGCCGGCATCGGCGCGGCACAGGCGGCGCACGCGGGTCCCTTCCTCGCGCTGGGCGAACTGCGCCATGCGGGCGAACTGCTGCCGCAGGCAGGCGCCGCCGACCTGGCGCAAGCGTACGGCACGGCCTTCCGCCACCTGCTGTATGTGCTGGCCGGCATCACGACGGCGTCGGCCCTGCTGATCCTCGCCTTCCTGCGCCATCCGGGCCATGCGGCAACGGACACGGCCGCCCTGCACGCCGGCAAGGCGCAACACTGAACCACCCGGCCTTCCCCATCCCTCCTGCCGTCCACGGCGGCGCCCACGCGCCGCCCCTCCCTGATGTTTCCCCGCAACATACAAAAAGTTTTCAGGAATAAAACTAGTTTACTGATCAAAGCGCTTTGAACTATACTCAAAGCGCTTTGAAACAGAATTAAAGCGCTTTGGCTGTGCAAAGTGATGCACGCCGATCCCACACCTATAAAAACACTGGAGACGCAATGAACCAACATTTCTTGAAAACTTTGCCTGCCGCCGTGGCGTTGGCCTTGAGCGCTTCGGCCGCCCAGGCTGCCCTGCCCATCGATTTCGGCGGCTACATCCGCTCGGGCTTCGGCACCAGCAGCGAAGGCGGCAAGGAAGCCTGTTTCGGCCTGGCCGGCGCCTCGTCCAAGTATCGCCTGGGCAATGAGTGCGAAACCTACGGCGAGCTGAAATTCGGCGGCGAAGCCTTCAAGGCCAGCAATGGCACCACCTTCCGCATCAACACCCTGGTGGCGTTTTCCGTCAACCAGAACCAGGACTGGGAGCAGTCGGACCCGTCGTGGCGCGAAATGAACGTGGTGGCTGACAAGATCGGCTCGGGCGCCTTCGCCGATGCGCGCGCCTGGGTGGGCAAGCGCTACTACGACCGCCAGGACGTGCACATCACCGATTACTACTTCTGGAATAACAGCGGCCCCGGCGCCGGCCTGGAAAACATCGACCTGGGCGCCGCCAAGCTGGCCTACGCCATCGTGCGCACGGCCGACGACGGCGACAGCAAGCGCATGGGCCTGTCCCACGACCTGCGCTTCTCCGGCATCAAGGTCAACCCGGACGGCGAACTGACGCTGGGCCTGCAATACAACCAGAAACGCAATGCCCAGGGCGCCGCCCCCATCGCCAGCGGCCACTTGCTGACCATCATGCATACGCAAGGCAACCTGCTGGGCGGCTTCAATAAAGTGGCATTGCAGTTCGGCAAGGGCAGCGCCGCCAACACGGGCGGCTTCAGCCTGGGCGCCAACAGCAATGACAAGGTCACGCGCCTGACGGAACAGATCATGATCCAGCCGAAGGGCGCCTGGTCGGGCATGGGCACCTTCGTCTACGAAGACAAGGAAACGGCGGGCGTGAGCAGCAAGTGGACGTCGATCGGCGCGCGCCCCGTCTACCACTTCACGGACAACTACAGCCTGGCCGTGGAACTGGGCCACGACATCGTCAAGCCGGAAGGGGGCGAAAGCCGCAACCTGACCAAGCTGACCTTCGCCCCGCAACTGTCGGCCGGCAACAGCTTCTGGTCGCGCCCCGTGCTGCGCGCCTTCTACACCTACGCCAAGTGGAACAAGGCAGCCCAGTCGGCCGCCGCGGCGGAATCGGCCCTGTCGTCGACGGGCGTGTTTGGCGGCAAGACCAATGGCAGCTCCATGGGTTTCCAGGTCGAATCCTGGTGGTAAGAGCATCTGAGAAACGTCCATGGCGGCGTTGCAAGGGCTAGCCGTACTAGCGTACTGTCTTCGCCCTTGCGCCTGGCCCTGAACGTTTTATCAGCCGCTCTCTATTAATGAGAGGCATCCCACACTGGCTGATGCCGCAAGGCGCCAGCCTCTGGCAGCAACACCGCCCGCTTATCCAGGGGCAAGCAAGATCCGGACCCACCATTTCGCCGCTGCACGCGATGGCCGGCAGCTTCAATGTAGTGATTCAGCAGTATCCTCTTTTCACGCGGGCGCCCCTGGGTTTGCCCGCGTATTTTTTTTCCTGCGGCCGCTACGGATCACTACCCTGATCACCACGGCATTTATCAGATAAACTATCCCACATCGCACCGCGCCGCCTCCGTCAACCCACGGACGCCGGCAGCGGCAAGAACCACCCAGGAAAGCCCCCGACTGCAGCATCCATGAACCTCAAAAATCTCGCCAAAACGCTAGGAATATCCGAAACCACCGTCAGCCGCGCCTTGAATGGCTATCCGGAAGTGAGTGAACGCACGCGCGAACGGGTGCTGGCCGCCGCGCAGGCGGCCGGCTACCGGCCCAATCCCATGGCGCGCAGCCTGGCCGTGGGACGCACGAATATCGTCGGCATCATCTACCCGCTGATGCCCAACGACCTGGCCGACCCCATGTTCATCGAGATCGTGGGCGGCATGTCGGAAGCGCTGGAAGCGCAGCAGATGGACATGATCATCGCCCCCGCCTCGGCCAGCAAGGAATTTTCCACCTATGAACGCATGGTCAAGGGGCGCCGTATCGACGGCCTGATCGTCGGGCGCACGAAACCGTTCGACGAGCGCATCGCCTACCTGGCGCAGCAGGGCATGCCCTTTGTCGCGCACGGCCGCACGCAGCTGAACCAGCCGCATGCGTGGTTCGACTACGACAACGAGGCGGGCATGCGCCTGGCCGTCGAGCGCCTGGCGCAGCTGGGCCACCAGCGCATCGGCCTGATCAGCGCCACGCCGGACCTGAACTTCGTGCGCCAGCGCGTCGAGAGTTTCCAGCACGCCATGCAGGCGGGCGGCCTGGCCGTCGATCCGGACAACCTGGTCGACAACGCGCACGACCGCCGCGCCGGCTACCAGGCCATGCAGCGCCTGCTGGCCCGCTCGCCCCGCCCTACCGCCGTCATCGTCGACAACCACATGTCGGGCGTGGGCGCCGTGCGCGCCCTGCTCGACGCGGGCATCGCCATCGGCCGCGACATGTCGCTGATCGTCTGGGGCGTGATGGAAGATTCCCTGGCCGGCCACAACGTCACCACCGTCGTCCAGCCCGACCCGCGCGGCGCCGGCGCGAAGATGATCCAGATGCTGCTGGCCCTGCTCGACGGCACGCCCGCCACGGACCTGCAGGAACTGTGGCCATGCGAACTGTTGCCGGGCGAGTCAGCCGGGCCTGTCGTCAACACCTGATTTACCTCTTCATTGCGAAACCCGTTGACTACCGGGGTCAGTCACTGCGTGATCGGAATGCGCCCCATCGGGACGCATTCCCCCGGCGGGTCTGACCCGGCTCTCCCGTCTTGTTGTCCTGAATCACCCTCATAAAAAAATCGTATGTCTGGCGCGTGTATCGCTTTACTTTTCAAAGCGCTTTGGACTATACTCATTTCATACTCAAAGCGCTTTGAATTTCAAAATAAGACGTTCGCCTACCAACCAGCAGCGCCGCCCTGATAGCTGAAGCTACAGGCACTTTTAAGAAATCATTCATGCCAACCATCAAGAACAATCTCGCCCACCTGCCCGCCGACTGGTGGCGCAGCGCCGTCATCTACCAGGTCTATCCACGCAGCTTCCTCGACAGCAATGGCGACGGCATCGGCGACTTGCCCGGCATTACTTCCAAACTTGACTACATCGCCGCCCTGGGCGCCGACATCGTGTGGATTTCGCCCTTCTTCACGTCGCCAATGAAAGACTTCGGCTACGACGTGGCCGATTTCTGCGACGTCGATCCCATGTTTGGCACCCTGGCCGATTTCGACCGCCTCGTGGCGCGCGCCCATGAACTGGGCCTGAAAGTGATGATCGACCAGGTGCTGTCGCACTCGTCCGACGTCCACCCGTGGTTCGTGGAAAGCCGCGCGAGCCGCGACAATGCCAAGGCAGACTGGTATGTATGGGCCGACCAGAAGCCGGACGGCACGGCGCCGAACAACTGGCTGTCCGTGTTTGGCGGTTCCGCCTGGCAATGGGAACCGCGCCGCGGCCAGTACTATCTGCACGATTTCCTCGCCAGCCAGCCCGACCTGAATTTCCACAACCCGGCCGTGCAGCAGGCGCAACTGGACAACCTGCGTTTCTGGCTGGAACGGGGCGTCGACGGTTTCCGTTTCGACTCCTGCAACTTCCCCTACCACGACCAGCTGTTGCGCGACAATCCACCCGCCGCGCAGCGCGATGCGAGCAGCGTGTCGGCCATCAACCCCTACGGCATGCAGGCGCACGTGTACGACAAGACGCAGCCGGAAAACATCGCTTATTTGCAGCGCGTGCGCGCCATCCTTGATGAATACCAGGCCATTTCCATCGGCGAAGTGGGCGACGACAATGCGCTGGCCACGATGGCGGCCTACACGGGCGCCGACAAGCTGCACATGGCTTACAGTTTCAACCTGCTGACGGCGGAGTTTTCCGCCGCGCACATCCGTACCCAGGTGGAAGAATTCGAAGCGCAAGTGGCCGACGGCTGGGCTTCCTGGTCCGTGGGCAACCACGACAGCGTGCGCGTCATGACGCGCTGGGGCGGAGATAATCCGTCGCCCACGCTGGCCAAGGTGGTGCTGGCCGTGCAGGCGGCATTGAAGGGCACGCCGTGCCTGTACCAGGGCGACGAGCTGGCCCTGACGGAAGCGGACCTGCCCTTCGAGGCGCTGCAAGACCCGTACGGCATCCCGTTCTGGCCCCAGTTCAAGGGCCGCGACGGCTGCCGCACGCCGATGCCGTGGGCGGCCGAGGCGCCGCACGGCGGCTTCAGCAGCGCCACACCGTGGCTGCCCGTGCCGCCCGAGCACCTGCAGCGCGCCGTCGACGTGGAACAGCGCGATAGCGCCTCGCCTTTGACATTTGCGCAAAACATCCTCGCCTGGCGCCGCAGCCAGCCGCAATTGCTGCAGGGCGACATCACCTTCTTCGATGCGCCGGAACCCGTGCTGGCCTTCCGCCGCGACCTGGCGGGACAGCCATCCGTGCTGGCCGCCTTCAACCTGGGCACGCAAGCACTCACGTTCGCCTGGCCGGATGCGGCGCAAGCGGCCGACCTGGCCGGTCACGGCTTGCCGGGCAGCCAGCACGCCGGCCAGATCACCCTGCCCGCGCATGGCGGCTGGTTCGGCACCCTGGCGTAAATCGCAGGCATTGGCGGCCATGCCGCCAATTACAATAACGAGCCCCGCGCATCAGCGGGGCCAAATTGAGAGAACGAGGACGACATGGCTGGACTGAAGTTAACAGGCCTGAAGAAGGCATATGGCGACGTGCAAACCCTGCACGGCATCGACCTGGAGATCGCCGATGGCGAATTCATGGTCTTCGTGGGCCCGTCGGGTTGCGGCAAGTCCACCTTGCTGCGCAGCATCTGCGGCCTGGAAGAAATCAGCGGCGGCGACTTGTTCATCGGCAAGACCCGCATGAACGACGTGCCGCCCGCCAAGCGCGGCATCGCCATGGTGTTCCAGAGCTACGCGCTGTATCCGCACATGAGCGTGGCCCAGAACATGGCCTTCGGCCTGAAACTGGCCGGCATGAGCAAGGTCCAGATCGCCGACGCCGTGCAGCGCGCCGCGCAGATCCTGCGCATCGAGCCCTTGCTCGAACGCAAACCAAAAGACTTGTCGGGCGGCCAGCGCCAGCGCGTGGCCATCGGCCGCGCCATCGTGCGCAAACCCGATGTCTTCCTGTTCGACGAACCGCTGTCCAACCTGGACGCCTCGCTGCGCGTGCAGATGCGCATCGAACTGGCGAACCTGCACCGCGAATTGCGCTCGACCATGATATACGTCACGCATGACCAGGTCGAGGCGATGACCCTGGCCGACCGCATCGTCGTGCTCAACGCGGGACGCATCGAACAGGTGGGCGCGCCGCTGGAGTTGTACCACCACCCCGCCAATCTGTTCGTGGCCGGCTTCCTCGGTTCACCCCGCATGAACTTCCTCAAGGGCAAGATCCACAGCTATGCCGACGGCGTGGCCACCATTGCCACCAGCGCGGGCGGCTTGCTGCAGGCGGCACTCGAGCAGCCGCTGGCCAGCGGCACCCCCGTCACCATCGGCGCGCGCCCCGAGCACGTGCAGGCCTGCGCGCCCGGCGCCGCCGCCGCCATCACGGCCACCGTGCAGGCGGTGGAGAAGCTGGGCGACATCAGCTATCTGTACGTGCAGGTGCCGGGCGGCGACGAGCCGCTGGTGGTGCGCGCCGACGCGGAAACCGACTGGAGCATCGGACAATCGGTTTCCCTGCAGGTGGCGCCCGCCCGCGTCCACGTATTTGACGAGCACGGCCAGACCCGCACCTGATCTACCCGCTTTAGGGGCCAGGCGCTACAGGCGCCGCCTGGCCTGGTTGCATGTTTCAGCCTTGATACTCAACATAAACTTAGCATAAAAAAAGATACTGGAGATTGACATGTCCTACACGAACCCGAAACGCAGCTTCATCAAAACCACCCTGCTCGCCGCCGCCCTGGCCGGCATCGGCAACCTGGCCGCCGTCAGCATGGCCAACGCGGCCGAAGCAGGCACCCTGTTGATCTGGATCAATGGCGACAAGGGCTACAAGGGCCTGGCCAAGGTCGGCGAGGAATTCACCAAGAAGACGGGCGTCAAGGTCGTCGTCGAGCACCCGGAAGATGCGCCGAACAAATTCCAGCAAGCGGCCGCCGCCGGCAAGGGCCCGGACATCTGGATCTGGCCGCATGACCGCATCGGCACCTGGATCGACGCGGGCTTGCTGCAGCCATTGACGCCAAGCAAGGAAGCGCGCGCCGCCATCCTGCCGCTGGCCTGGAACGCATTTACCGTGGGCGGCAAGACCTGGGGCTACCCGATCTCGATCGAAGCCGTCGCCCTCGTCTACAACAAGGACCTGGTGCCGAACCCGCCAAAGACCTTCGAGGAAATCGCCGCGCTGGACAAGAAACTCTCCGCACAAGGCAAGAAAGCCATCCTGTGGGATTACACGAATACCTATTTCACGTGGCCGCTGCTGGGCGCGGGCGGCGGCTTCCCTTTTGAAGTCAAGTCCGACGGCCGCTACGATGCAGCGAAAACCGGCGTGAACAATGCCGGTTCGCAAGCCGGCGTGAATGCGCTGATGACCCTGATCAACAGCGGCGCCATGCCGAAGGGCGCGGGCTACGCGGAAATGGAAGCGGGCTTTAACCAGGGCAAGATCGCCATGATGATCAACGGCCCCTGGTCGTGGGACAACGCGCGCAAATCGAAGATCAATTTCGGCGTGGCAACGATTCCGACCGTGGCAGGCAAGACGGCCACGCCATTCGTAGGCGTGCTGGGCGCGATGATTTCGAAAGCCAGCCCGAACAAGGACCTGGCGACGGAATTCCTGGAAAACCAGATGCTGCAGCTCAATGGCCTGAAAACCATCAATGCCGACGTCCCGCTGGGCACGCCAGCTAATAAAGTGCTGTTCGCGGAATTGAAAGCCAATCCGAATATCCAGGCGACGATGGAAAGCGCGCAGGCGGGGCGCCCGATGCCGAACAACCCGGAAATGGGCCGCTTCTGGTCGTCGATGCAATCGGCGCTGGAAAACATCACGCAGGGCCGCCAGACCACCAAGGATGGCCTGGATGCGGCGGCGAAGCGGATTACGACCGCCAATTAAGCCATATTTTGATTGAGCGTAGGTCGGATTAGCGTGTAGCGCGTAATCCGACATGTGCCGCAAACAATGTTGTCGGATTACGGCCCTTTGGGCCTAATCCGACCTACGTATCATTACAGGTATCCATCGTGCGCAAGTTTATCGGCCCTACGGTATTGACCATCAGCATGGCGCTGGGTCTGTATCTGCTCTTCATGTTGTACATTTCCGGCCAGACCATGCTGGCCGCCGTCTTCCTCGGCTTGCTGACCCTGACGACGTTCGTCTTCACGTCGCCGCGCGCCTATGCCTACCGTTATCTGTTTCCCGGCATCACGGCGGTAATCGTCTTCGTGCTGTTGCCGATGGTGTACACGGTGTCGATCGGCTTTACCAATTTCAGTTCGCGCAACCTGCTCACCTATGAACGGGCGACGCAATACCTGCTCGACGAGACGCAGAGGGTGGAAAGCACGGGCTACGCGCTGACAGTGCACCCGGACAACAAGGAATACCGCTTGCGCCTGGAAAGCCCGGACACGGGCGAAGTGCTGTTGACGCAGCCGCTGGCCCTCAAGCGCGCCGTACCGCTGAAGGTGGAAGTGGCGCCGCTGGACCCCGTGCAGGCACCCGTGCTGGCCCCTGCCCTGCCCATCAAGGACATCATCGCCCTGCAAAAGGATTTGAAGCTGCTGACGCTCATCCTGCCGAACAGGATCGAGCTGCGCATGGTGGGCTTGCGCGAATTCGGCCCCGTCGCGCATGTCTACAAGCAGTTGCCGGACAAGACCCTCAAAAAAGTCGCCACGGGCGAACTCGTGACACCGAACTTCAAGACGGGTTTTTATGAAATGCCGGACGGCACCAAACTGGAACCGGGCTTCAAGGTCAACGTGGGCTTCGCCAATTTTGTGAAGATTTTCTCCGATGAAGCGTTCCGCGGCCCTTTCCTGCGCATTTTCGTCTGGACCATCGTCTTCGCCCTGATCAGCGTGGCCACCACGACGGGCCTGGGCATGGCCCTGGCCGTGCTCTTGAACTGGGATGCGCTGCGCTTCCGCGGCCTGTACCGTACCCTGCTGTTCCTGCCCTACGCCGTGCCGGGCTTCATCTCCATCCTGGTCTTTAAAGGTTTGTTCAATAATAACTTTGGCGAAATCAACCTCGTGCTCGACGCCTTGTTCGGCATCAAGCCCGCCTGGTTCTCGGACACCACCCTGGCCAAGGCGATGATTTTGATCGTCAACACCTGGCTGGGCTACCCCTACATGATGGTGGTGTGCATGGGCCTGATCAAGGCGATCCCGGCTGACCTGTACGAAGCGTCGGCCCTGGCCGGCGCGGGACCGCTGACGAATTTCTTCAAGATAACGTTACCCCTGATCATCAAGCCGCTGACACCGCTGATGGTGGCCAGCCTGGGTTTCAATTTCAATAATTTTGTGCTGATCAGCTTGCTGACGGGCGGGCGACCGGATTTCCTCGATACCACCTTGCCGGCCGGCACCACGGACTTGCTCGTGTCCTACACCTACCGCATCGCGTTCGAGGATTCGGGCCAGAACTTCGGCCTGGCCGCCGCCATCTCGACCCTGATCTTCTTCCTCGTGGCCGCGATTTCGCTGGTCAACATGCGCCTGACGCGCATGAACAAAGCATAAAGGACAGACCATGGCTATCGTTGTCGACCGTTCCAACCGCTGGCGCATCCTGGCGGCCCACGTCGCCGTCATCGCGCTGATCGCGCTGGTGATGTTTCCCTTCCTGATGATCCTGTCGATTTCATTGCGTCCAGGCAACTTTGCCTCGGGCAGCCTGATACCGCCCGAGATCAGCTTCGAACACTGGCGATTGGCGCTGGGCATGTCCTACCAGGCGCCCAACGGTGCCCTGGTCGAGCCGGACTTCCCCGTGCTGCTGTGGCTATGGAATTCCATCAAGGTGGCGACCATGAGCGCCAGCGTCACCGTGCTGCTGTCGACCACCTGCGCGTATGCGTTCGCGCGCATGCAGTTCCGCTTCAAGTCGCAGACGCTGTCCGCGCTGATGCTGCTGCAGATGTTCCCCGCCGTGCTGGCCCTGGTGGCCATCTACGCCATCTTCGACGTGCTGGGCAGCTACGTGCCATGGCTGGGCATCGACCACCACGGCAGCCTCGTGCTCGCCTACACGGGCGGCATCGCCCTGCATATCTGGACCATCAAGGGCTATTACCAGACCATCCCCATCGAGATCGAGGAAGCGGCCAAGGTCGATGGCGCCACGCAATGGCAAGCGTTTGTCTACGTGCTGCTGCCGATGACGGTGCCCATCCTGATGGTGGTGTTTTTGTTGTCGTTCATCGGCGCCATCATCGAATATCCGATCGCCTCCGTGCTGCTGCATGAACAGAACAACCTGACCCTGGCCGTCGGCTCCAAGCTGTTCCTGTACGAGCAAAAATACCTGTGGGGCGACTTCGCCGCGGCGGCCATTCTGTCCGGCCTGCCCATCACGGCCGTGTTCCTGCTGGCGCAGAAGTGGATGATCTCCGGCCTGACGGCTGGCGGCGTGAAGGGCTGACCATGCGACGCTCCCTGACCACGCTGGCCGCCCTGTTACTCAGCGCTTCGGCGCAGGCAGGGAGCTTCAGTTTCGCGGACAATCCCATCGTCTACTTTGCCGTGACGGACCGTTTCGCCAACGGCAATCCCGGCAACGACCACAGCTATGGCCGCGCCGCCGACCCGCAAGGCGGCGACGTGGGCAGCTTCCACGGCGGCGACATCGCCGGCATCACGCAGCAGCTCAAGGCCGGCTATTTCAAGGAGCTGGGCGTCAATGCCCTGTGGATCACGGCGCCGTACGAGCAGATCCACGGCTGGGTCGTGGGCGGCAAGCAGCAATTCCAGCATTACGCCTACCACGGCTACTGGGCGCTCGACTACACCACCATGGATGCCAACATGGGCACGCGCGAGGAACTGCGCGAGATGATCGACACGGCCCACGCGCAAGGCATCCGCGTGCTGTTCGATGTGGTGCTGAACCACCCCGGCTACGCGGACTTGCGCACCCTGGCCGAATACAAGGTGCCCGTGCTGTGGCCGGGCCACGACAAGGCCACCCTGCGCGACTATCACAGCTACATCGACTACAACAACTTTGATTTCGCACAATGGTGGGGCCCGGACTGGGTGCGCGCGGGCCTGCCCGGCTACCCCGACGGCGGCAAGGACGACTACACCATGCAGCTGGCGTATCTGCCCGACTTCCGCACGGAAAGCGCCAAGGCCGTGGGCTTGCCGCCGATTTTGCAGCGCAAGACGGACACGCGCGCCGTCGCCCTGCCCGATACGACCGTGCGCGGCTACCTGGTGCACTGGCTGGCCGACTGGGTGCGCGAATTCGGCGTCGACGGTTTCAGGGCCGACACCGTCAAGCACGTGGAACCGGCCAGCTGGCTGGCCCTGCGCGCGGCTGCAACGGACGCATTGAAGGACTGGAAGACGCGCCATCCCGAACAGAAAATCGACGACGCCCCGTTCTGGATGACGGGCGAAGCGTGGGGCCACGGGCCTGAACGCAGCAGCTGGCATGACGCGGGCTTCGACTCGATGATCAATTTCGACTTTCAAGGCCGCGCCGGCGGCGACTGGAAAAGCATCGATGGCGTCTACCGCCAGTACGCGGGCCTGCTAGGTAAAAGCCCCCGCTACGACATCCTGTCGTACATCTCCTCGCACGACACCAGCCTGTTCCCGCGCGATCAATTGAAGCATGGCTTGAGCGCCCTGCTGCTGGCGCCGGGCGGCGTGCAGCTGTTCTATGGCGATGAAAGCGCGCGCCAGCCTGGCGCGGCGCCCATCGGCGACGAACAGCAGGCGACGCGGTCAAGCATGAACTGGACATCCATGGATGCGGCGACGCTGGCGCATGCGCGCAAGCTGGGCCAGTTCCGCCTGCGCCACCCTGCCCTGGCGCGCGGCGAGCATCGCCTGATCGCTGAAAAACCGTATGCATTTTCCCGCGTGACGGATGGCGACGCTGTCATCGCCGTGCCAGAAGCGCAAGGCGCGCTCGAACTGCAGGTGCACGGCGTGTTCGCCGATGGCGCCCTGCTGCGCGACGCCTACACCAATCACCCTTACACCGTCAGCAATGGCGCCGTCGCGGTACACGCTGCCGGCACCGTCCTGCTGGAGAAAGCTGCACCATGAGTACCTATGACATTTTAGTGGTTGGCGGCGCCGGCATCGACACCATCGTGCGCGTCCCCGACCTGCAATTGCCGGTGGCCGATTCGCTGCACGTACCCCCCATCCGCGACTACGTGGCGCACACGGGCAATGGCGTGGCCCTCGGCTGCCACGCGCTGGGCCTGCGCTGCAAGTTCATCGACTTCATCGGCGACGATGCGCAAGGCGCGGCCATCCTGCAGCGTTACAAGGAGGCCAAACTCGATTTCTCGCACATCCTCGAGCCGTCCGGCACGCGGCGCAGCGTCAACCTGGTCGACCCGCAGGGGCGCCGGATGTCGCTGTACGACGGCCGCCACCCGGAAGACCTGCGCATGCCGTCCGCCTTTTATCTGCCCTACCTGGGGCCGGCGCGCCACGCGCACTTTTCCATCATGGGCTGGGTGGCCGACCTGTTTGACGATGCGCGCGTATGCGGCACCACCGTGTCGACGGATTTGCACGACTGGGACGGCATCAATCCCCACCACAAGGTCTTTGCCCTGCGCGCCGACCTGGTTTTCCTCAGCACGGCGGCACTGGGCGAGCGCACGGACCCCGTCATGCGCGCCATCGTGGAACAAGGCCGCGCGCACGCCGTGATCGCCATGGCAGGCGCGGATGGCGCCTACCTGCTGGAACGGGGCAGCAAGACTGTGCGCCACTTCCCCTGCGCGCAACTGGGCCTGCCCGTGGTGGACACGAATGGCGCGGGCGATTCCTTCGTCGCCGCCTTCCTGCACGCCTGGCTGGCTGGCGCGGGCATCGACGCCGCCATGCGCCGTGGCGCCATCGGCGGCGCGTTTGCCTGCGCCCAGCATGGAACGCATGAACGCTTCATCGGGCGCGAAGAGCTGCATGACTTATATCAAGACAGCACTAGCTTATGACTTAAAATTCTATCAAGCGTGATAACTTGGTAACGGGTGCGTGGCACAATGGCTGCGGATGTCAAACGCTACACCATCGCAGACCGAGAACCGGAGACCACATGAGAATCGAAACCCTGGCCGTGCACGCCGGCTACACCCCCGACCCGACCACCAAGGCCGCCGCCGTCCCCATCTACCAGACGGTGGCTTACGCCTTCGACAATGCCCAGCATGGCGCCGACCTGTTCGACCTCAAGGTGGCCGGCAATATCTACACGCGCATCATGAACCCCACGCAGGACGTGCTGGAAAAGCGGGTCGCGGCGCTGGAAGGCGGCGTGGCCGCGCTGGCCGTCGCCTCGGGCATGGCAGCGATCACCTACGCGATCCAGACGATCGCGGAAGCGGGCGACAATTTCATCTCCGCCAGCCAGTTGTATGGCGGCACCTACAACCTGTTTGCCCACACCCTGCCGCAGATCGGCATCGAAGTGCGCTTCGCCGACGCGCGCCAGCCCGAGACCTTCGCCGCCCTGATCGATGCGCGCACCAAGGCCATCTTCTGCGAATCGATCGGCAACCCGCTGGGCAATGTGACGGACGTGGCGAAACTGGCCGAGATCGCGCACGCGCATGGCATCCCGCTGATCGTCGATAATACGGTACCGAGCCCCTATCTGTTCCGCCCCATCGAGCATGGCGCCGACATCGTCGTCCATTCGCTGACCAAATACCTGGGCGGCCACGGCACCACCGTGGGCGGCGCCATCGTCGACAGCGGCAAGTTCCCGTGGGCAGAACACAAGGAACGCTTCAAGCGCCTGAACGAACCGGACGTGTCCTACCACGGCGTCGTCTACACGGAAGCATTCGGCCCCGCCGCCTTCATCGGCCGCGCGCGCGTCGTCCCGCTGCGCAATATGGGCGCCGCCATTTCGCCATTGAGCGCCTTCCAGCTGATCCAGGGTATCGAGACGCTGGCCCTGCGCATGGACCGCATCTGCGACAATACGCTGGCCCTGGCCAAACACCTGAAAAACCATCCGAAAGTCGCCTGGGTCAATTACGCGGGCCTGGAAGACCACCCTGATTACGCGCTGGTCAAAAAATACATGGGTGGCCGCGCCTCGGGCATTTTGTCCTTCGGCCTGAAGCTGGCCGCAGGCGAAGATCCGCGCGCGGCCGGCGCCCGCGTGCTCGACGCCCTGCAGCTGTTTACGCGCCTGGTCAACATCGGCGACGCCAAGTCGCTGGCCACCCACCCGGCGTCCACCACGCACCGCCAGCTCAATCCCGAAGAACTGGCCAAGGCGGGCGTGTCGGAAGACATGCTGCGCCTGTCCGTGGGCATCGAGCATATCGACGACTTGCGCGAAGACCTGGAACAGGCTCTCAACGCCGCTTAAATGCCAGCGCTGGCGCTGACGCTGACGCCGTAGCGCGATGCCGGCTTGCCGCGCATCGCGCCTGCGAACAGGGCCAGGCGCGCCGCGTCAAAGCGCTCCCACAGTTCCTGCTCTTCCACGGAAGGCAGGGTCACCAATTCTCCCTGGTCCAGGCCCGCCAGCGCCGCATCGACGCAGTCTTCCGCCCGCATGATGGTGGCCTGGTCCAGCTGCGCCAGCGGCACGCCGCTCAACTCCCAGATTTCCGTCGCCGTCGACGCGGGCAGCACCAGCTGCACCCGGATGCCCGTGCCGGCCAGTTCCTGCTGCAAGCCCCGCGTGAAATTCATCACATAGCCCTTGGTGGCGCTGTAGATCGTGCTGACGGGCAGGATATGGAAGGACAGCACGGAACCGATGTTGACGATGGTGCCGCTGTTGCGCTGCTTGAACTGCGGCAGCACTGCGTAGCTCAGCTCGGCCAGCGCCGTGACGTTGACCTTGTCCATCGCGGCGATGCCCTCGCGGGGCGCATCCACCACGGCCCCCAGGGTCGAGGCGCCCGCGTTATTCACCAGCATGGTGATGGCGGCGTTCGACGACAGTTCGCCGGCCACGCGCCGCAGATCATCCGCGTCGGCCAGGTCGGCCGCCATGGCGCGCACGGCCACGCCATATTTTTCCGCCAGCGACTTGGCCAGCACATCCAGGCGCTCGCCCCGGCGCGCCACCAGGATCAAGTCGAAGCCGCGCGCGGCCAGGCGGTCTGCGTAGACGGCGCCCAGACCGGAAGAAGCGCCGGTGACGAGGGCCGTGCCCTGCGTAGTGTTTGTGCTCATGATGGTTCCTTTAAGGTTTTCAAATTGAAAATGCATGGATAGCAAGCATGATGCTCATCATGCTTTGACACGACATTAAACATGACGATCATCATGATTAATGTCGCAAGCATGACGCACGTCATGTATGATGTCAACAGAAATTAATTGATGACCCGGAACACGCCATGCGATACCCAGCAGCCGAGACGGCAGAAAAACACCAGCGCATCCTGCAGGAAGCGGCGCGCCTGTTCCGCGAACAGGGCTTTGACGGCGTCAGCGTGGGACAGATCATGCAGGCGACGGGGCTCACGCACGGCCCCTTCTACAACCACTTCGCATCGAAGGAAGCGCTGATGGCGGCAAGCACCCTGCACGGCTCGGAACACTCGCGCGCGGCGCTCGATGCGGCAACCACCAGCCCGGAAGCCATGCGCCAGTATGTGCGCGATTATGTGAGCGCGGCCCACCGCGATGCGCCGGGCAACGGTTGTTTGCTGGCGGCGCTGGCCGGCGACGCGCGCAAGCAGCCGGCCGTGCGCCCCGCCTTTGGCATCCACCTGCAAGCCATCATCGGCAAGCTGGCGGCGCATTTCCCGTGGCGGAAAAAACGCAATCCCCGTCAGGACGCCATCGTCATGCTGTCGGCCATGGTGGGCGCCGTGGCGCTGGCGCGCGCCGTCGATGATGGCGCATTGTCGGACGAGATCCTGGCGGCGGTACAGGCCGCGTATGCGCCTACCCCAGCACCTGCGCCACCTGCCTGACCCTCTCGTCCACGGAACCAGAGACATCGACAAAGGCGATCCCCCGCCGCGCCAGCTCCGCCTGGTACCACGCATGCTGGCGCAGCCGGAAGCTGTCGTCGCGGCGCGTGCCATCCTGGATGAAGGGAAAATCGGGCGCGCACAGCACGACCAGGTCGTAACCATGGCCGGCCAGGTCCAGCAGTGCCGCTTCGGCCCGGCCAAACATCTCGATGCAGTAAAAGTACGTCGTCAGGGGCGAGGTATCGCAAAACAGCCAGCGGCGCGCCTGTCCGGCAGCGGCGGCTTCGCGCCGCAGCTGCTCCCTGCCGATCTTGAGCAAATCGTCATAGGCCAGCACGCCATCCTGGCTTTCCCACAGTTCGCGGCCATACTCGGCCACCCAGGTCGTGTCGAAATGCCGTGCCAGCGCTTGCGCCAGGGTCGTCTTGCCGCTCGACTCGCCACCGAGCACGCACACGCGCGTCACAAAATCGGCGCGCACGACAGGCGATAACAACGCAGCGTGCGCATGCGGGTCCTGCCGCACCAGCGTGCCAGACACGGAGACGCGCGTCCTGGCCTGGTCCACGCTGACATGCGCCACGGCGCCGAGCGCGTAGTGCTGCTGCAGCACCCGGGCAAAGCCGGGGCCGTAGTCCTCGCTGGTAAACACGGCATCGACGGGCAAGTCCAGCACCGTCCAGCACAGCCAGCCCATGAAGTGGCGATGCAGCTCGCCATCGTCGTCGTTGTGCGGCAAGGTCCGCGCCGGCACGCCGCGCGCCGCGCACAGGGCAGCCAGGCGCGCATCGTCCAGCACCACGACATGCGCCTGCGGAAATTGCGCGCGCAGCCAGCCTTCCCGGCGCGCCGGCTCCAACCCGGGAAATTCAGGTTTCGTGTAGCTGACCACCAGCAGTTCCCCGCAAGCGTCCGTGGCGCGCCGTATCAATAGTTCATGGCCCAGGTGCAGCGGGCAGAATTTGCCCACCACGAGGCCCCGTTTATAAGTGCTCATACTGCCGCTTCCCGCAAATCCGAGGTGTATTGAATGATCTTGTCTTCCACCAGCAAGGTCTCGACGGCGATGGCGCCGAAAAACGGCGCGAGCAAGGCGCGCGCCCGGCCTGCCTGCGGCATGGCGTTCGGCGCCAGGCGCAGCGCGATGCTGCCATCGCCATGCTGGTGCACGCCAAACACGGCGATGGCCAAAGGCTTCAGGGCGTGCGTGATGTCGATATTATTGATCCACTCGCCCTGCGC
The DNA here is from genome assembly GCF_059420905.1 of Janthinobacterium sp. GW821-FHT03C08. NCBI lineage: Bacteria > Pseudomonadati > Pseudomonadota > Betaproteobacteria > Burkholderiales > Oxalobacteraceae > Janthinobacterium > Janthinobacterium sp. GW821-FHT03C08. Next base: position 273,439 of record NZ_JBWKUP010000007.1, read on the forward strand.
CGTGCGGTAACGCAGCGGGCTGCGGCCCGCCAGCCCCACTAGCACGGGACCATGCGGGCCATGCGCCAGCGACGCGTAGTCGCCCGTGCGGTAGCGCACGAGGGGCAGGCAAAAGTTAAAACCGCCCGTCACCGTGATTTCGCCGCGCGCGCCCTCTGGAACGGGCCGGCCGTCCGCGTCGAGGATTTCCACGTACAGCCGGTGCTGCAGCAGCACATGGCCGCCCGCCCGCTCGTCGTACACGGCGACCGGCCCCACCTCATTGAGCGAATAGATATCGAGCACGGGGCAGCCGAAACGCTGTTCCAGGCGCGCGCGCATGCCGGGCAACAGCATCATCGAGACGGACAGCAGCGCGGCCGGCTTGTGCGTCATCGGCAGGGTCAACAGCTCGGCAAACGATATGGGGTCGCCCGCGATCAGCTCGGGCGCCATGGCGTCCAGGTAGCGCGCGCGGTCGTCCGGGTGGCGCCAGTCGTCCGTATGCAGGTTGATCTTCGCCAGGCCCGATTCCCCCATCGTGGGCGTGACGGAGACATAGGTGAAGCAGCGGCGCTGGTGACCCAGCAGCATCACACCCACCTGCCCCGCGCCATGGCGCAGGGTCACGCCGAAGCGCGCCAGCGCGCGCTTGTGGAAAGCCAGGTAGCGCCCCGCCACCAGCGGGTGCGAGGCGATCAGCAGCGGATGGCCCGTGGTGCCCGTCGTCTGGAAATTGATCATGCGCGCCAGGTCCGCGTCGTCGGGCACGAAGGCGGCGATGTCGTGCGCCAGCTCGGCGCGGCTGATGGGCTGCACGTCCTGCAAGCGCGCCGGCGGTGAACCGCAGGCGCGGTAATGCGGCACCGTGGCATACGTCGCCTTGAGGAACCCCGGCAGCCAGGCTGGCGGCGCAGCGGTGCTCCAGCCGATATCCGCCTGCATGACTTCCTGCTCGTAGGCGCGCAAGGCCGCCACTTCCGCCGCCTGCAGCTTGTTGCCGCTGCGGTTGCGGTAGCGGGGGGCCGCGGGATGGCTGCGCAGTGTTTCCAGCATGCGCGCGCCCGCTGGCGTCAGGGTGGGACAGTAATCGCGGTCCGATTCCCACGCGCCGTCCGGCAGATTGACGTCAGGTTTGCCTGCGAGCGTCATTCGCGCGACCACTTGTCGGCCGATTCCTCGGCCGCCTTCTTCGCCAGCGCTTCGCGGATTTCCCGCGCGCGCTGCTCGGCCAGGCGGCTCGCTTCGAGCAGGCGGCGACGTTCCGTGCCGCTGATGGCCGACAGCCTGTCCGTCGCCTGCGCCACGCTTTCCTCCGCAGGACGAAAACCCAGGCGCGCCAGCACGATGCGCGCCAGCTCCTCGCGCCGCTCGGGGTCTTGCGTGAACTGGTGCGCCGGCGTGACGGCGGCCAGTTCGCGCGCCGCCTCTCCCAGCACCTGCAGCAGATCCTGCTGCGCCAGCCGCCGGCCGATGAACCACGCGTCGGCCAGCAGCCAGCACGCGATCATGGCCAGCGCCAGGCGGTTGCGGTCCGCCTTCACCTGCGCGCCGATAAATCCCTGCAGGGAAGAAGCCGGCGCGCGGGCGCCATGCAGCAGCAGGATATCGTTGACCAGCGCCGCCACGGACACGGCCTGCGCGTTGGCAATGCCGGCGATGCGCGGTTCGGCGAGGAATTCGACGGGCGTGTCGGCCAGGCGGTGGGTTAATATTTCGAGGTGGGGACCGATTTGCATCATGATGTCATTACCTCAACCCAACGGCAAATGCTGGGGTCAGACCCGCCGGGTCTGACCCCGGAATTTTGCTGCGCATATTCATCTTATTTAACTCTTCACATAATGCCTGCGGCTGAACGCCCGCGCAAAGTCCAGCAAGTCCTCGTAGCGCTCGACGGCGTGGATATCCCAGCCCTGCTCGCGGCGCGCGCGTTTCAGGTCGTCGTAGATCTGCTGCAGCCAGGTCTGCTGCAGCCACGTGTGGCTGGCCGCGCCTTCCCAGTCGCGCGCCAGGTTCAGGGCCATGGTGCCGCCCGCGCCGCCCTGGGCCAGCGCCTTCGCCGATATATCCCAGCCGCTGTTGCCCAGTTCATCCTTGTCGAACATGGTGGTGATGCCGTCGTCGGAAATCATCAGGATGTGCGCGGGCCGTTCGCGCCTGGCCGCATAGGTCTTGCGCAGACAATGGATGGGGAAACAGGTACCGCCGCCAAAGAACTCCGTCAGCACGCCGAGGATCAGGTCTTCATCGCGCACGAAGCCGGGCGTTTGCATCACCTCGTTCTTGCCGCTCCACAGGGTCACCTGCACTTTCGCGCCGGCGCGCAGGGCCGACAAGGCGATGACGGCGCCGGCCAGGGTCAGGAAGGAAGTGTGCGCCTGCGGGTTCGGCATGGAGCCGGAGCTGTCCACGTACATGTCCAGGTCGACGGGCACGGCGTCGATGGCGCGCGCCGGTTCGCGGCCATAGACCCTGCGCACGGTGCTCACGCCCGGCACGGGACGCGGCGACTGCAGCACCGATTGCAGCCAGTCGATGTCTTCCAGCGGGTCGCCGATTTCCCATGGCTCCAGCCCTTCCATCTGCGGTTCCTGCGACTCGGGAGCCGGGCGGCGGGGAAACGCCACCAGGTGCGGCAAGGCCCGCTCGCGGTAGTAGCGGATGGCGATTTCATGGTCGCTCAAGTCCACGCCCGACGCCTTCAAGATATCGCCCAGTTCGAACGGTTCGCGCAGCTGGCCGCCGCCCGGCCGGGCCGGCGCCTCGGCCTGCGGCTCATCGCCATCGAGGCCCGAGATGCGCTTGTCGTGAACGGGGTGGATGGCGCCGCCCTCCTCGTCATCCTCGATCTGCTGCGCGCCATACGTCTGGCAGCCACGGGCAGCGTCGCGCGTGTCCTGCAGATAGCGGCTCGGGTCCAGGGCGTCCGTATCGTCCACCAGATAGGGCAGCAGCAAGGTGGCGAAGCGGCCCGCCGCCAGCATCCAGTCGTTGGCATACACGCGAATGAGCCGAGCGCCCAGCCAGGCATCCGTATCCAGCCGCTCATCGGCCTGCCCTCCTCCCAGGTCGCCCTTCTGCAACTGCCACAGGTTTTCATAGATGCGCATGTACAGGGTCCACACGCCGCCGCTGGCCTTGGCCTTGCCATCCTCCGCCGCCTCCCGCCCCTGCTGCAGCTTGCGGTAGATGTCGGCCATGCGCAGGTTCGCCTGGCGCTGCAGGCGGTCGTTGATGAACAGGTCCGTGTACAGGTTGGCCACCATGGGCGCGTGCTGCTCCAGGGTGGGCAAGGCGCGGCGCATGCGCGCCAGCAGGCGGAACTGGTCACTGGCGCTGCCCGGCGCGAGGATGTGGTGCCCGATTTCATGGGCGAGGATTTCCAGCGCATAGTCGTCCAGGCCCAGTTCCGTCACCAGCGGCAAGTCGACCACCACACTCTGGTCCAGCAGGCGGATCATGGCGAAGCTGCCGGACAAACCCTGCTCGCCGGCTTCGACGCGGCTGGCGCACAGGCTGGGATCGCGCAGCCGCGTAAACTTGCTCCACACGGCAAGGGCTTCGGGCCAGGCGGCGCGCCAGGCGTCGATCAGCGCGGTGTCGGCATCGTTCTTCATGCGAGCGGCAGCAGCCGGATGGCATGCGTCCACGGTGACGTGACGGCGACCGTATGCGCATTGGCGGCGATGGCAATGTCGCCTGGCGGCAGGTCGAGCGCAATGCTGCGCGCGCCGACGTGCAAGGCCGCCCCGTCGAGGCGCACGGACGCCGGCGCGCCCGTTTGCGCATGATCAAACTCCTGCGCCGTGGCGCCATGCAGCACGGCGCCATAGGCGTCCGCCACCAGCAGATAATGGCGCTCCCCGCTGCGCACGGCAAAACCGTCCGGCGTGGCGCGCACCTGCGGCGGCGTGCCAAAGTCGCCGCCAAGGCCAGTGAAGCTGCCGAATTCGCGGCCATCGGCATTGCCGCGCCAGGGGTTGGCCAGCAACTGCGCGCGGACTTGCGGCCACTGCGCGCCCGGCTCGCCAAAGGCGGCCAGCGCCAGCGCTTGTGGCAAGGTGTCGGCGGCGGCCAGCGCGCCCTGGCGGAAATGTGCCACGCCGGCACGCCAGGCCAGCACCTGGCCCACGGCGCGCAGCTGCGCCACGGTCGCGACCTGCGGCGCCAGGGCGGCCAGCTCGCGCTGCCACTGCGCGGGCCGCGCGCCCGCCACGGCGCCAAGGTGGATGGCCGCGTTGCTGAGCATGCCCAGCACCTCGACAGGCGCCGCCGCCAGCAGCGAAGAAAACTGTGGCGCCAGCTCCCGCCAGACGGTATTTAAGAAGGGATTTTTCGCGGCCGGTCCCGCCAGGCCATGGCCGACGAGTTCCAGCGCCATGTCGTAGGCGGCCAGGGTGACGCCGCCCGCGCGCTCGGGCGCAGCGGCGGCCATGGCCGCCACCAGCGGATCGACGCCGTCGCGCAAAAAGGCGCCGAAGGCGACCATGTCCAGCGCGGGAAAGCGCCGGCGCGCTTCTGCTGCGCGGGCATTGAACTGGGCGCGGCCGCTGGCCAGGATGGCCGCAAAGGCAGGAGAAATCATTGTTCCTCCTCAATCGCTGTGCGAAAAATGCAGCAGATAGCGCTCGTTCCCGGATTCGAACGCGATCTCGTCCCAGTGGATCGCATACCAGACACCGGGCGGCAAGGCCATCGTCACCGCGTGCGTAGTGAATCCGGCCAGCGACATGTCCAGCGCTTCGAGGAAGACGTTGACGAGGCAGGCGCGAAAACGCTCCGGCGGCGCCGCCCGCATGTGCTCCGACGAGAAGAACCAGCGCTGGCATATCTGCTCCAGCTGCGCGCGCCCGCACGGCGCCACCGTGATCTGCCACAGGGGGGCCGGCAAGTCACGCGCCGGGGCACTCATATGCAAGGCGTCATCCTCCACGCGCATGCCCAGCGCCGTGGCCAGGTCGGGCGCGTCGGGAAGGCGCTGCAGTTCGTAGCTCGCGCACAGGTCGCTGGCCTCGCTGTTCAACCTGGCCAGCGCATCGAGAAAGCCCCGACAGTGATCGATATTCAGCGCGTCATTCATTGCGAACGCAGCCAGCTGCGGTAATTCGTATAGCGCTGATGCAGATACTTCAATTTCAGCAGGTCGTCGTACAGGGGGCCGTACAGCTTGCGCCCCTTCGTGCGATCGCCGATCAGCTTTTCGATGCGGTTCAGGCGCGCCAGGGTTTCGCGCTCGCTGACGCCGTCGAGGCCCAGGTCGAATTCGGCGGACAGCACGCCCACGGGATCGTCGCGGTCCAGGTCCAGGCGGTTGAATTCATCGTTGGACAAGTCGAACAGGCGGCGCAGCCAGCCCAGCCTGTCGCTGCGGTAGGCTGCATTTTCCGGCAGCGCGAAGAATGGCGCGTCCGGGTCCGGCTGCAGCTTGTTATGCAGCACAAACGGCAGCACCTGGCGCAAGTCATCCAGCGCCACTTCGCCATTGCCGCGAAAATATGCCATGGCCTTGGCGTAGATCAGGAGCGCCATCAAGGTGCGCACGGAGATGCCGTTCAAGGTCTGGCAACCGAGGTCCTTCAGGCGGTCGCGCCCATTGTCGGCCGCCTGCGCGGCGCCCCGGTCGGCGCCCGCCAGGCGGGCCGTATCCTTGGTCATGTATTCGAACTGGCCGCCCGCCGTCTCGAACAGCTCGAACTGGCTGGCGAAAAATTCCAGGCGGCGGCGCACGGCCTCGGGCACCACGACCTGGCGGATATCGTTGCCGATCTGGTCCACTTCCCCTTCCGTGAAGATGATATCGGGCGGCACCAGCTCTTCGGGACGCACGTTTTCTTCCACGCGCAGCAGCAGCTCATTCAAGAAGCGGGGGTTGAAGGCCAGCGCCTGCACCGTCACGTCGACCCGGTCGCGCAGCGCCTCGATCACCTGGTAGGTGCCGCCGCCCTGGTCGTCGTTGGCCGTCAGATACCAGGCCGCTTCCGGGCATTCGTAAATGTGGTTCAGCACTTCCGCGTAATTGTCGCCCATGACGGTGAGCAGCGCGCTTTGCGTGCGCGTGGGGATGCGGTTGTATTCATCGACGATCTTCACGCGCATGCCCAGCCACGCGCGCCAGGCGATGCGGATGTCGTCCATGCTTTGCGCGTTGACCAGGTCCGCCGGCAGCGGGTTGCCCAGCAAGTCGGCCACCGTCATCTGCGGATGGCCATGCTGCATGGCGCGTTTCACTTCTTTCACCGTCGAACCGGCCAGCACGCCCATCAGCAAGGCGCTGGCCGTCTTGCCCCGCCCCGGCCCGCCGACGAACAGGCATTTGCGGCGCGTGGCAAACGTCAGCAGGGGCAGCAAAATGAAGCTGGAATAGCTTTGCGCCGACGGCAGGTTCAGCGTACGGCGGCTGTCGCCCACGGAATACGTCTGCGATGGGCCGTCGTTGTACTCGATATCGTAATGGGGGCTGATGATGGCGTGGTTGACGATCCAGAAATACGCCTGGCGCAGCTTTTCATCGAAAGGCCGCGCTTGCGCCTCGCCTTCCGCGCCCAGCGCGATGGGCCCCTGGTACAAATCCGCCACGTCGAACTGCCGCGCGGCGGGCGCGGCCTTGGGCTTGGTGGGGGCTTGGGACAGGCGCTGGAACAAATTGAATGCAGACATATTTGCTTAACGCCTGTCAAAACCTACTGCGCGTCGGTATTTGCGGCCGGCGATGCTCACTGACTCGGCGTCCCCGTACCTTCGTACAGTTGCACTTCTCGAGCCAACGGGGGCGCCGAGCCTTCCTTCCGCTCGCTACGGTTTTGTCAGGCGTTGTTATTTAATGTGGAAATGAAATTATTGCATATCAAGTGCCTTCGGCCTTGTTCAAATCGACAACGGTTTCGTCCACCTTGCGCCAGCGCCACCAGCCCAGCGCCACGCAGGCCAGCAGCAAGGCCAGCAAGCCCGCCACTTCATGGCGGATTTCATGCAGCGAGGCGCCCATCTGGTTGAGCGCGACAAAGCCCTGGATGCCGGCCGTGGACGGCAGCAGCCAGCGCAGCCATTGCAGCACGATGGGCATGGACGACACGGGCCACGTCAGGCCCGCGAGGAACAGCACGGGCATCGAGGTGGCGATCATCAGCTGCGTGCCCCGCTCGCGCGTGCGGAAGAGCATGCCCAGCAGCATGCCGAACGCCGCCTCGCACAGCGAGAACAGCACCAGCAGCAAGAGCATGCCGCCGAAATTGCCGCCACGGGGGTAATCCTGGAACCAGAAGACGAAGCCGAAGAAATAGCAGCAATTCAGGAAGGCCACGGAAGCAAACGCCAGCAGCATGCCCAGGTAGCCACCGGCCGTGCGCTTGCCTGCAAAAGGGAAACTCTTGCGCTGGTACCAGGTACCGAACAGCATGGTCATGCCAATCAGCAAGGTCTGCTGGACGATCAGTGTCGCCACGCCGGGCACGACGTAGGCGCCATAGCCTTCGCGCACGTTAAACAGGGGCACGGCGTCGAAGGCGATGGGCGAGCGCTGCTCGTTGGCCTGGACCGTCGATGGCGTGCCCGCCCCCAGGCGTTTGATCTCGATGCCGGCCGACACCGTGCCCACCACTTCGGCCAGGCCATTCAAGGCCACCTTGTTCAGCATCAAATACAAGCCATTGCCCGCCACTTGCGCGTGGGCGGCGCGCCCGGCCAGCACGTCCGTCTGCAAGCCGTCGGGAATGATCAAGACGCCCATGACCTTGTCGCGCCACAATAAATCCTGTGCGACGGGCAAGTCCGGCGTGACGGCAATCACCTGCAGCGAGGGATGGGCCATGGCAAAGCGCGTCAGCTGGCGCGACATGGCGCTGCGGTCCTGGTCGACGATGGCCACGGGCACGCGCTGGACGATTTCCGTCGAATACGGCAAGGGATAGAAGAACGAGTAAATGATGCCGCCGATAAACAGCAAGGTCAGCGCGCCCTTGTCCGTCAGCATGGCGCGCCACGTGGCGCGGAAGGCGGCCCACATCATGTGCGCCCCCAGGCAGCCGGGGCGTTGGCGCGGCGCGCCAGCAGGAACAGGCCCAAGGCGCCGCAACCGATGGCGATACCGGCCAGTATCAGCATTTCCTGCACGCCATAGCGCCACGGCGCGCCGGCCAGCCAGTATTTCGTTTGCAGCTGCAGGTAATGTGTGAGCGGCAAGGCTTCCGCCCACGCGCGCGCCAGCGGCGGCATGGACAGCAAAGGAAAGGCTTGGCCCGCGAAGGCGAAGGCCGGCGCCGTAATGAACGCGGCGCCGGACAGGGCCAGGCGCATGGACAGGGTGGCGGCGATCAGCAAGGTAGCCAGGCCGCAATAGGCCAGGACCAGCAGCAGCATGCTCAGCAGGAGCGCCGGCAGGCTGCCCGCCACGGCCCAGCCCCGCGCCAGGCTGAAAAACAGCAGGTACAGCAGCGCCAGCGCACAGTAGGCGACGAGGGGAAACAGCAGCTTGGCGCCCACGGCGCGCAGCCAGCTGCCATGGGCCGAGGCCAGCCAATGCGGCACCGTGCCGTCGCGCAATTCGCGCCCGATGCTCGTGACGATGGCGACGACGATGAAAATCTGCAACATGGACGGCATCAAGGCCAGCGTGAGGAAGGCTTCATAGCTGATGTTTTCGTTATATAAACTGTTCAGGGTGGTGCGTATCGGTTCGAACTGGGCCGCCGCCTGCAGGGGCGCCATGCCCTTCTTGACCCGGGCCGTCATCTCGATGCCGGCCGACAAGGTCGTACTGACCGTGCGCACGTCGCGCAGCAAGGCGCCCGCGTGCGAGGAAAACTGCGCGTTGTACAGCCATTGCACGGTGGCTTGGCGGCCGCCCAGCAATTTCTTCTCAAAATCACCGGGGATCACCAGGTAGCCGAAGGCCGTGCGCTCGCGCAAGCGATGCAGGGCTTCGTCGCTGGAGGCCACCTTCGCCGCCACCGCGATGCCGGGCGAGGCGTCGAGCCAGCGCGTGAGCTGGCGCGACAGGGTGGAATTATCGTTATCGATGACGACGATGGGCAAGTCGCGTGCGATGCCGGCGGAAAACACCAGCCACAGGATGCCGCACAGCACGACCGGAATCCAGCTGAGCATACCGAAGTCCCAGAAGTCGCCGCGCAGCCGCGCCCACTCGCGCGCCAGCGCCGAACCCTGCCCTTTATCCGCTTCGCTCATCGGCTATCAGAGCGGCGGAAAGACGACCGACATGCCCGGGCGCAAGCCGTCGACCTTGATGGCAGGCCGCAGGCGGATTTCAAACGTGCGCAAGTCCGTGCCGCCCGGACGGGCCGCGCGCCACGTGGCGAAGTCGGGCAGCACGGCCACGGAACTGACCTTGAAGCTCAGCTGCTGCTTCAAGGCCGGCACATTTGCCGTATGCGTGCTGCCCATGGAAAACGCGCCCATTTCATCCTCGCGTACCTGCAGCACGGCCCAGGCGTCATCGAGGTTCACCATGGTAATGACGGGGAAGCCTTGCGGCGCCAGTTCGCCCGGCTGGATCTGGATCTTGCTGACCTGGCCCGCCACCGGCGCGGCGATCTTCGTTTCGGCCAGGGCGATCTGCGCTTCGGTCAGCACGGCGCCCACCTGGCGCGCCTGGGCGGCGGCGGCCGTCTTGTCTTCCGGACGGGCGCCCTTTTGCGCCATGTCATATTGCGCGCGGGCCGCCTGCGCCAGCTGCTCGGCGGCGCGCCACTGGGCTTGCGCTTCGTCGCGCTTCTGCTGGGCGATCACACCCTGCTCATACATATTGTTGACGCGGGTATAGGTGGTCCTGGCGATGTTCGCCCCCGTCTGCGCCCGTTCCCAGTTGGCTTTCGCGGCGGCAACTTCCTCGGGACGCGCCCCCGCTTCCGCCTTCTTCGCCACGGCATCGGCCGCCTGCGTGGCCGCCGTCGCCTGCGCGATCTTCGCCTGCACTTCCGGACTCGTCAGCTGGAACAGCAGCTGGCCCTTGGCCACGTTCTGGCCCAGCTTGACGTACAGCTCGCCCACCCGGCCCGGCACTTTTGACGAAACATTGACTTCCTGCGCATCCATCTGTCCCTGCAAGGGCAGGCGCTGCGGCTGGAACGCCTGGTACAAGCCCCAGCCCACGAAGCCCAGGACGAGGATGGCGGCGACTATGGCCAATGGTTTTTTGGAGGTGCTCATTATTTGGTGTCCACAGGTAATTGGATATCGGCCGCTGCCGCCAGGCTGCCCAGGCGCTGCGTTTCGCCCGTCGCTTCCAGCAGTTGCGCCAGTCCCATCACATAGTTATAGGCCGTCTGCGCGCGCTGGGTCTCGACCTTGGCCAGGTTCAGGCGCGCATCGACCACTTCCAGCGACGTCACTTGCCCTTGCTGGAAGGCCACCGTCTGCAAACGGATATTTTCGCGCGCCAGCTCCACCGACGAGGCCGTGGACAGGTACTGGATGCGGGCGTTTTCCAGCGCGCGCCAGTTCTTTTCGATCAGGGTAGGAATGTCGCGCTCGGCCTGGCGCGCCACCACTTCCACGCGCTCCTGGTCCAGCTTGGCGGCGGCGATCATCTTGCCCGTGTTGATGCGGTGCACGAGGGGCACGGCCACGACGAGGCCGATGGCCCAGTTCGAGCGCACGAGTTTTTCGCTGCCGCGGTTCAAGTTGTAGTTCCCGACGGCAAACACCGTGGGCGTGTATTCCTTGCCGTGCAGCTTCAGGGCCTGTTCGGCCTGCGCGCGCTTGCTGTCGATCTTTTTCCAGTTCGCATTTTCGCGCATGCCCGTGCTGATGAACGACTGCAAGGTGCCGACGGGCAAGCTGTTGACGAACAATGGCGTGCTGGGGCGCACTTGCGTATTGACGGCGAGCAAACGATCGAGTGCCACCTGGGCGATTTCCTCGTCGCTGCGCGCCTGCGCCTCGTCGCTGCGGGCGCCGTCGAGCGCCACGTCGGCGCGCAGGCGCTCGGCGCGCGAAATCAGGCCGCCCTTTTCCAGCCTGGCCGCGTCGCGCTGGTGCTCCGTCACGCCGGCCGTCACTTCGGCCCGCACGGCGACGACGCGCTTGGCCAGCAGCAGCTGGAAATAGCGCTGCGCCACCAGGGTGGTCAGCTGCTCTTCCGCTTCCACGCGCTCCGCCTGCGCCGCCTGGGTCAGGCTGGACGCGAGTCCCTTGACGGCGTCCAGGCGGCCGCCCGTGTAGATGGGCCACATGCCCAGCAAACCGAACGAGGTCAGGTCCGTCACCACTTCGCGGCTGAGGGAATTGGGAATCTGTGGCTTGGGCAAGCCGGGAATGGGCGGCAGCACGGATTCGATGCCGCCCACCACGCCGGACAGGCCGCTCGTATCGATATTCAAGTCCGTCGACAGGCGGCCGCGGAACGCCGTCAAGTCCACAGAGGGGCCGTCGATGTTCGACAGCGCCTCGGCCTTTAATGTTTTCGCGCGCACGTCGAGCACGGCGCCCTGCACGGCACCCGAGGCAGAAGCGGCTTGCTGCAGCGCCTCGTTGAAACTCAAAGGCGCGCCGGCCGGCACTTGCGCCAGCGCCGGCAACGCGATACCCAGCGCGCCAGCCAATAATAAATGTCCTTGCAATCTGCCCATGTAGCGTCCAGTCAATGAATGAGGGGAAAGCACGGGGTTGCCATGTTTATACTTTCACAATAGCAATTATATCCACGGATGTCCATTCCAGCCTGCACTGTTGGTTACGCAAGCTGACAAACAAAAACGGGCGCCGCTTGCGGGGCGCCCGTTACCGTCGATCAATGCGTAAAAAGCTTATTTTTTCGCTTTCTTGGCACCCTTGCCGCCTTTTTCCTTTTCAAACACGGCGAAGAATTCCGACGCCATGCCACGGATGGCGCGGCCGATGTTGGCGTAGTCGTATTCGTTCAGGTTGGCGAGGGACACCCGGCCCGACGGGTGCGTAGTGCCGAAACCGCGGCCCGGCAGCAGGATGACGCCCGTTTCCTCGGCCAGGCGGAACAGCGCTTCGTTCGGCTTGAGTTTTTTCAGCAGCCACTGCGAGAATTCCTCGCCATGCATTTGCGCGGCCAGCGATTCCATGTCGAGCAGATGGTAGTAGCGCACGGAGTTGGCGTCGTGCACCATCGGCAAGCCCAGTTCGCGGTACAGCGCCTGCTTGCGGCGCAGCACGATATGTTTCATCGATTGCTTGTACTTTTGCTCCTCGTCCATCAGCGAGAACAGCGAGAACAGGGTCATCTGCGCCTGCACGGGCGTGGACAGGCCAGCCGTGTGGTTCAGCGCCACGGTGCGGCTGTCGGCCACCAGGCGGTCGATGAATTTGAGCTTGCGCGGCTCCGTCGTGATGGAATGGTAGCGCGCGTCGAGCTGCTTCTTGACGGTTTCCGGCAGCTTGGCGATTTTTTCGTCGAGGATATTGTTCTCGTGCGTGGCCACCACGCCCATGCGCCAGCCCGTCGCGCCGAAGTATTTCGAGAACGAATACACGAGGATGGTGTTGTACGGGCAGATGGCGAACAGGGAGACGAAATTGTCGGCAAACGTGCCGTACACGTCATCCGTCAAAATGATCAGGTCCGGGCGCTTCTTGATGATCTTGGCGATGTATTCCAGGGTCTCGTCATCGATCTTGACGGACGGTGGATTGCTGGGGTTGACGAGGAAGAAGGCCTTGACTTTCGGGTCGAGCAGCTTGTCCAGCTCTTTCTTTGTGAATTGCCAATTGTTCGATTGCGGCGCATCAATGTGTACGGTGTTCAGCTTGTAGTCGTTCAGCTGGGGAATTTCGATATAGGGCGTGAAGATCGGCATGCCCAGGGCGATGGTGTCGCCTTCCTGGATGATGTGGTTCGATTTCAGGCTGGCGAACAGGTACGTCATGGCCGCCGTGCCGCCCTCGACCGCGTACATGTCGAAATTGCCGACGAAGGGGTGCTCGCCCACCATTTCGCGGTGAATATACTGGCCGACGATTTTCTCGGACAGGCGCAGCATGCGGTCCGGCACGGGATAGTTACAGCCGAGGATGGCTTCGCACATCTCGTAGATGAAGTCGCCTGCGCTCAGGCCCAGCTGGTCGCGCACGTAGGACACGGCCGCCTCGATGAAATGCACGCCCGGCGTGCCGTCGTTCTTGCGCACGAAGATTTCAAAACGCGCCTCGATGCCGTCGCGCGTGGGGAAGCCGCCCACGCCTTCCATGTACACATAGGAACGTTCCGCCTCCGTCATGGCGAACTGGCCGAACTGGAAGAAGCCGTGGCGTGGCGTCGTCGCCAGGAAATTCGGATTGCCGCGGCCCGCGTTGAGCATCAGGCGGTTGCTTTGCTTGGCCGTCTGGATCAGCGCATCCTTGAGTTCGAATGGGCTCAACAGGGCGAGTTTGCTTGGGTTACTGAAATCCATTTTTGCTACTCCTTATTAGACAAGTGAGGAGGCCCCGTGCGGGCGGCCTGGATAGTACAGATACTCGCTGACTCAGACAAAGGCCACGACGAGCGGGCCCAGCAAGGTCAGGAAAACGTTGGCCAGTGCATAGGTGATGGCAAATGGCACGGTGGGAATCGAGTTTTGCGCCGCGTTCAGCACTTCGCCGAAGGCGGGATTGGCGCTGCGCGAGCCGGACAATGCACCGGCAAACACGGCAACGTTGTCATAGCGCAAGACGTAGCGGCCGATCAGCATGGTCAATATCATCGGCAGGATGGTGACGACGACGCCCACGCCGAACAGGGTCAGGCCATGCTGGCGCACCGTTTCCACGGCTTGCAGGCCGGACGTGAGGCCGACGACGGCGACGAAGCCGGCCAGGCCCAGATCCTTGAGGATCTGCACTGCGCCGCTGGGCATGTAGCCGAAGGTCTGGCGCTTGGCGCGGAACCAGCCGAAAACCAGGCCCGACAGCAGCACGCCGCCGCCGCTGCCCAGGGTCAGCGGAATCGAGCCGATGCGCGCCACCAGCAAGCCCACCAGCAGCCCGACGACGAGACCGGCGCCCATGTAGACGAAGTCCGTCTTGGCGCTTGGCACGATCATGTAGCCCACTTCGGCCGCCACGCGCTTGACGTCCTGCTCGGCGCCATAGATGGTCACCACGTCGCCCGTCTGCACGACGGTTTCCGACTGCATGGGCAGGATCTTGCCCATGCGGCTCAGCTGCACGACGAAGATGCCGTGACGCACGCCCGGCGCCGTCGCGTTGCGGATCTCGCCCACCGTCTTGTTGTGATAGATCTTGTTGGTCAGCACCATGTCGCGGCGCTGCATCACCAGTTCCATGCCTTCGACGGCATGCAGTTCCTTGCCCAGTTGGGAAGACACGCTGAGCATGGCTTCGCGGCGGCCCACCAGCAGCACGATGTCATCGGCCGCCAGCACCAGGTCGGGGCTGACGTCGATGACCTGGCCGTTGCGCTTCACGCGCTCGATGGTGATGGCCGTGTTCGGATTGGCGCTTTCGATTTCCGTCACGGAACGGCCGGCGCCCGGGCCCACTTCATAGATGCGGCCGATGAGGTCGGGCGCGGCCGGCGTCTGGCCAGGTCCCAGCACCTGCACGCCTGCCTGCAACGCCGTTTCCGCCTTGATCGCGTCTTCGCGGATGGTGCGCCCCATGAGCTTGGGCAAGATGTTGACGCAGACGATGATGGCGCCGAACGAGCCGAACACATAGGTCACGGCATAGCCGACGGCCACGTTGCCCTGCAGGCGCGCCACTTCGTCCGCCGCCAGGCCCAGCTTGGCGATGGCGTCGCCCGCCGTGCCGATGATGGCCGACTGCGTCAAGCCACCCGCCGCCACGCCGGCCGCCAGGCCCTTGTCCAGGTCGAAGATCTTGGCCATGATGACCACGGTCAGCAGCGCCGTCACGGCCAGCACCACGGCCAGGATGATTTCGCGCACGGACTGACGGCCCAGGGAATTGAAGAACTGCGGCCCGCTTTCATAGCCGACGGCGTAGATGAACAGGGCGAACAGCACCGATTTGACGCCAGGATCGATGGCAACGCCCACCTGGCTGACGAGCACCGCCACCAGGAGTGAACCGGCGACGCCGCCCAGCTGGAAGGAGCCGAACTTGATCTTGCCGATGTAGTAGCCCACTGCCAGGGAGAGAAACAGGGCAATTTCAGGCGACTTCTTGAATAACTCGTGCAACCATTCCATGCTGACCGCCTTTCGTTTTGAAGGAATTCTTTACTGCGACGACAACTCTTTACTGCTGTCCCATGCGCCAGCCCCCGCCTCAGGCGTGCACGGAGCCGGCCAGGGCCACGATGAGCGGCCCCAGCAGGGGCAGCACGACGTTCGAGATGGCATACGTGATCGTGTAGCCCAGCAAGGGCGTGGAATTGCCGGCCGCGTTCTGCACGGCGGACAGGGCCGGCGTACTGCATTGCTGGCCGGCAATGGCCCCCAGCAGCACGGGCGCTTCCAGTTTCAGGAAAAAGTGCCCCACGCACAGCGAAATCGTGGCGGGAACGGCGGCGATCAGCACGCCCATCAGGGGCAGCGACAGGCCGTACTGGCGGATCAGGTCGATCGCCTGCGGCCCCGACGCCAGGCCCACGCAGGCGATGAAGGTGGCCAGGCCGATATCCTTCATCATGTCCAGCGCGCTCGGGTGGATGCCCGGCATGCCCGGTTTTCTCGCCTGGTACCAGCCGAACACGAGGCCCGTCAGCAAGGCGCCGCCGCCCGTGCCCAGCGAAAAGGGAATGCCGCCCAGCTTGGCACTGAAGCCGCCGATGTACACGCCCAGCACGATGCCGATGCTGGCATACACGATATTGCTGCGGTCGCCCGTGGGCACGCGCTTGCCGATGGCGGCCAGCGCCGTGTTCAATTCCCGCCCTTCCGTCGTGCCGTACAGGCGCAGCACGTCGTCGCGCTGCATGGCCAGGTCGGGCAGCGGTGGCATGCTGTGTTCGCCACGGATGACGGCCGCCACGTGCACGCCGGCGGGCAAGGCCAGCTGGCGCAGCGGCTGGCCCACGAGCGACGCTTGCTGCAGCACCACTTCGACGGCGGAGACGGCCATGTTCAGGCCCGTCGTATCGGCAAATTCGTCGCCGAGGATGGATTCGGCCGCCACCAGCGCGGGGCGGTGGCCGATCACCAGCACCTCGTCGTTGGCGCGCAGGCGCAGCGCCGGTTCCAAAGGCAACACCTTGCCATGGCGGCGCACGCGCGTGATGCTGGCGCGGCCCGCGAAAATAGTTTGCAGCGAGTCGAGGCGCCGCCCCGCGCCGCGGCTGATGCGGTAGGCGCGGCCCACCATTTCCGGCGTCGCCGGCAAGTCGTCGGCGCCCGCCTGCGCGCCGCCCATCTGCGCCCACAGCTTGTCCGCTTCCTCGCGCAGGTTGACGCGCAGCAAGAGCGGGAAGATCTGGCTGGTGATGATGACGATGGTGATGAGGCCGAAGATATACGTGATCGAATACGCGGTGACGACGTTGGCTTGCAGCTCGGCGATGCGCGCCACGGGCAGGGCCAGCTTGGAAATGGCGTCCGTGGCCGTGCCGACGACGGCAGACTCGGTCGCCGCGCCCGCCATCATGCCGGCCGCCGTGCCCTGGTCCAGTCCCATGAGGCGCGTGGCCAGCAAGACCAGCGCCAGCACGGCCACCACTTCGATCAGGCAGAGTATGCCCAGGCGCAAGCCCTTGGCATTCAGGTTGGCAAAGAACTGGGGGCCGCCCGCATAGCCGAGGGCAAAGATGAAGAGCATGAAGAAGACGTTCTTCACGCTGGCGTCGAGCGTGATGCCCACCTGGCCGATCAGCAGCGCGGCGATCAGGGTGCCGCACACGCCGCCCAGCTGGATGGGTCCGAAGCGTATCTGCCCCACCGCGTAGCCCAGCGCCAGCGCCAGAAACAAGGCCAGTTCCGGAACCTGGTGCAATACCGACGCGATCGAATCGAGCATGGGCAAACCTTCGAAAAAGAGACCGATGGTTACGGAAATCCGGGCGTTCTCAGGCTGGCAGAGGCTTGCTGTTGAACGGGCGTACACAGTCCCGCGCCACACCGGCCCTGGGGGCCGTGCTGGGGAAAAGTTGTTATCAGGAATGATGTTCGGTGAAAATTTTATAAGTGTCAACAGGTGTTCTGTTGAACTCGTCTTGCGTTTCATCAAACAAGCTGCGCACGATTGAATGACTTGTTTGACACTGATCAACAATACTATTAGTAATGTTTGGGACGATACCAGAGTGCCTTGCGCGCCAGTGGCGTTTCCTCCGGCAAGTCGGGATTGAGCAAGTCCAGCACGTGCCGCTGCGGCAGTTTCAGTGCGTCCGCGAGGCGGCCGAAATGGCGCTGGAACAAGTGGCCGAAGCTGCCATCGGCAAGCATTTTCTCCAGCCCCGTTTCCAGATGGCGCGCCAGCTCCGGCCGGTGCTTGCCGACAAAGAAGTACAGGGCCGCCGGGTAGCGGATGACGAGGTGGCTGTCGAGCGCCAGCGGCAGCTGCGCATGGCTGGCCAGTTCGCTTTGCGCCTCGATCACGGAACGGGGAAAGTAATCGATGCGGCCCGCCGCCAGTTGCTGGAACAGGCCTTCGTAGGTGCTGGAAGTATCGATGCGCAAGCCATTCGATTGCAGGATGGCGGCATCGGGCCAGTCGCTCATCTGCCCGGCCGACAGCCGCGCCAGGCCCGCCAGGCTGCGCACCTGGCGCAGCAGCTGCGGCTGGCGCGCCTGGATCAGGGCCACGCGCCAGCCGATGAGTCCCCGGTCGATGGGGATGCGCACCGGCAGCAGCTGCGTTTCGCGCGCGCGGCTGGTCATGGCCCAGACGATATCCACGCTGCCCGACGCCGTGGCGATCTCCTGCATGGCGCGCGTCTGCACCATGCGCAAGGTGGAGCGGCGCAGCGCGTAAGCGTGCCCCGAGCGTTCCAATGCCAGCTGCAGCAAGGCCGTGACATAGGCTTGCTGGGGATCGTCCAGCGCCTGGTGGCGCGGATAGACGAGCGCTTGCGGCTGCGGCACCGCGGCCGGGGCAGCCAGGACCCTGTCGAGCGGCCACAGGCAGGCAAGCATGAGCACGGGACGGCGCCGCATGGCCCCTCCTTTCCAGCGCTTTCATCGCGTTCTTATCAGAATGACAGTATCGCGCAGCGAGGATGGCTTGTCGACTGGAATGTGGAAACTGTGTACAAAACAACAGCAATAGACGGGAACACCGGGCAGGGAAGAATTAATCCAGATCAATAAAAGCGCAAATAGAAAATAAATCTTGCGTGCGGCGCTGGACGGCATGCGCGCCCCTCGCCTACGCTGTTTTTTTATTTGAAAAACAAGAGGAACACATGCAAACAGCACGCTTGAACATCATCGGCATGGACCACGAGGGCTGCGCCGACCGGCTGACGGGCGCACTCGAAGCGGTCGCCGGCGTGGCCACCGTGTGCGTCTCCCTGGCCCGCCACGGCGCCACGGTGCAATTCGACGAACGGCTGGCCACGCAGGAACGCCTGCTGGCGGCCGTCAACGACGCCGGCTTCATGGGCGAGACGACGGAGGAAGAACAGCTGGCCTCGTGCAGCGGCGCCTGCGGCCACTGCCGCCACTGAACCCCGCCTGCCGCGCTCCTGCCGCTCACCCTCCCCGCGCACCCCGGTCGCGCAAATGGGCCAGCACGCGGCGCGGCCCCAGCGCATGCAGGTCGAACGGCGGCAGTTCGATGGCGTCGAGCGTATTCTTGAACAGCAGGCCCAGCTCCGTATCGCCTTCCAGGCTCAGGCGGCGGCTGAAGAACAGCGTGTCCGGGTCTTCCTGGCGCCGCGCCAGCAGCATCAGGTCGTGCACGCTGGCGGCGATGCACAGCTCCGGCACGTCCACATAGCGCTCGGCCACGAATACCGTGCCCTGCCACTCGAAATCGAAGGCGATGCCCGCGTCCAGCAGGCGCAGGCGCAGGCAGCGCCCTTCCAGGCTGCGCCGCACGTCATCGGGCAATTGCGGCGCCAGCAAGCGGTTCAAGCCCTGCACGAACAGCCAGGAAGCGGGATACGGCGGCAGCTTGGACAGCAGTTCGGCCAGCGGTTCGGGCAGGCGGTACGACGGTCCCCCCTTGCACGGGCCGGGCGTGGCGGCAACGGGCGCCGGGACGGGAATGGGCAGTCTTTCCAGTTGCTCTTGCATGGTAGTTCCTTTCGAGGCGATCAATGGGCGGTGCGCTGTTCCATGCCGGGCTGGCCATGCCAGTAGCCGTCGCAGGCGCCGGCCGGCTGGCAGGCCGCCAGCTGGGCCTGGGCGCCGATGCCGCTGACCTGGCCGCGCCGGGCGCGGTCAAAGATGGCGATGACTTTTTCAGTGTTCATCGCCTGCGGGCTGATGCGCGCCACGCCCACGCCCATGTCGCGCATGGCGTCCAGTTCGCGCACGAGGTTGTAGACGAGCGCCGACTGCGTCTGCGTGCCGTTGAGCACGAGGAAGGGCACTTCGTCGCGCGTGCGCAGCAGCAGGCCGTCCGGCTCTTCCAGGCAGCTGTAGCCGCAATCGTCCTTCGGCAGGTTGCGGTTGCGCGCCGTGAAGCAGCGCGCGGAAAAGGCCAGCGGCATGCGGCCATAGGCGAAGACTTCCGTCTCCAGGCCGTCCGGCTTCTGGCGCTGCATTTCCGCCAGCGCCGCTTGCCCCATTTCCAGCGGCATCACCCAGCGCCGCGCACCGAGGCGCGCCAGCAATTGCAGGCTGGGACCATTGAACAGGTTCAAATGGGGACCGGCGACGAAGGCCCCCCCCTTTTCCATGCAGTGCACGGCGCCCATGTCGTTCGCCTCGACCATGTAGCGGCCATTGCCCGTGATGCGGCGCAGGGTCGCCAGTTCCGCGCCCGCCTCGATCAGCGCCTGCGTCGACAGCACCACCTCCTTGCCGGCGGCGGCCAGCATGTCGGCGATATCGAGCCAGTCGGCCAGGCGCAGCTCGTGCCGGCGCGAACACACGGTTTCGCCGAGATACACGATATCGACGGCCGTGGCGGCCATCTGCTGGTAAAACTCGAAGACGGTAGCGCGCGGCCAGTAGTACAGCAAGGGGCCCAAAGATAGTTTTAACATGTTCATCCTCTATTTCCAGGAGCGGTGATACGCGCCCAAGGTGTGCTGCTGCCCTTCGGCCAGCTTGTCCATGGCCGCCATCCAGCCCGGCTTGACGACGTAGCGCGCATTGCCTTCGCGGCAGGCGTCGATCGCTTCGCGCCACACGCGCGTCACCTGCGCCACGTAGGCGGGACTGCGCTGGCGTCCTTCGATCTTCACGGCGCGCACGCCCATGGCGATCAGCTGCGGCAGCAGCGCCAGGGTGTTCAGGCTGGCCGGCTCCTCGATGGCGTAATACTCTTCGTCGTTGACTTCGAAACGCCCCTTGCACAGGGTGGGATAGCTGGCGTTTTCGCCGGGCGCGTAGCGGTCGATCAGTACGCCGTTCAGGCGCGATTCCAGGCCGTTCGGCGTTTCCAGCCAGCGCACGGATTTCGCCGGCGAGCACACGCCGTGCGTATTTGGCGCCTCGCCCGTCGCATATGACGACAGCGCGCAGCGCCCCTCGACCATCACGCACAGGCTGCCGAAGCCGAAGACCTCGATCTCGACGTCCGTCTTGGAGATCAGTTGCTCGACCTGCGCCATCGACAGCACGCGCGGCAGCACGGCGCGAGCGATGCCGAAGTGCTCGCGATAGAAGTTGATGGCCTCGTAATTCGTCGCCGAGCCCTGCACGGACAGGTGCAGGCGCAGCTGCGGCTGGTGCTGGGCCGCGTAGGCCATCAGGCCCGGGTCGGCCACGATCATGGCGTCGATGCCGGCTTCGGCGGCGCGGTCGATGGCGCTGCGCCACACGGCCCAGTTGTGCGGCTGCGGATACGTGTTCAGCGCCAGCAGCACCTTGCGCCCATATTGATGGGCATAGCGCACGCCTTCGGCGATGGCCTTTTCGTCGAAATTGAGGCCGGCGAAATTGCGCGCATTGGTGGCGTCGCGAAAGCCCAGGTAGACGGTGTCGGCGCCATTGTCGACGGCCGCTTTCAAGGCAGGAAGGCTGCCGGCGGGGCAGACCAGTTCCAGCGGTCCGGCCCCGCAGGTGGCGGGGGTTGATTCAAGCATCATGGTGTTCTCAGTCCTGTATCGGCTCAGGGTGCAGACTATAGCCCCGCCCATGCCGCCCAGTCCTTGACGCAGGTGAAGGAATGCGCGCACGGCTGGCGCACCTTCAACTTGCTTGACCTGGCTGTAAAATGCCCCACCTTTCCCCCTGCTCCCCCGACCGCCATGCCCCGCAAACCGCTGCTCATCTTCCTGCTGACCCTGTTCCTCACCGTGCTGCAAATACAGTGGGCGTCGCCCGCCGACGGCTACGATGCCGAGTCCCTCTCCATCCTGTCGCCCGAGGTGCTGGGCGCCTGGCCCGGCGTGCTGCTGCTGTTCCTGCAAGCTGTCCTTGCGCGCCGCCAGGTGTCCGCGCTGCGCCAGGCCAGCCTGTGCACAGGCATGCTGGCCGTGTACTGGCTGCTGGCCAATTACGTCACTTTCGACGCGCGCGTGGCCAGCTGGAGCACCTACTCGGCGCTGGAAATCTGGATGCACGTGCTGCCCGCCTCCGTCGTCGGCATCGCCCTCTGCGGCGCTGCCTGGTTTGGCGCCGCCTGGCTGATCCTGCGCCAGGTGGGCGCGAAAAAAAGCCGCTGAGGCGCTTTTTTTCACCTGCATCAAGGATTCGGCAAGCCGCTGCGCGCGCCCTTTGACGCCACTACATTTAGTGACTAATCTCCATGAAAACACCGCATGTTGTGTTTATTGGAGGTTTCATGACGACAAACGCAGTTCCCACCCCGCGCGGCCAGGTCGATGTCGCCGCGTCCATCAATGAATACCTGGAACGGAGCGACTGGCGCGTCAATGCCAATGCCAACCAGGGCTATTCGCTGGGCGGCCTGATACTCAATGTGTCGGGCAAGGTCATCGCCAACTACTGGCTGGACCAGGTGTATCCGCCGGACGTGGGCGCGGCGCACCGCGAAGCGGCCCTGCACATCCACGATCTCGACATGCTGGCCGGCTACTGCGCCGGCTGGTCGCTGCGCACCCTGCTGCACGAAGGCTTGAACGGCGTGCCGGGCAAGATCGAGTCAAGCCCGCCCAAGCACATGTCGAGCGCCATCGGGCAGATCGTCAATTTCCTCGGCACCCTGCAAAACGAGTGGGCCGGCGCGCAGGCCTTCAGTTCCTTCGACACCTACATGGCGCCGTACATCCGCCAGGACAGCCTGCGCTACGAAGACGTGCGCCAATACATGCAGGAGCTGATCTTCAACCTCAACGTGCCGTCGCGCTGGGGCACGCAGACGCCGTTCACCAATCTCACCTTCGACTGGGTCTGCCCGGAGGACTTGCGCGAGCAGGTGCCCGTCATCGCCGGCCGGGAGATGGACTTCCGCTATGGCGAGCTGCAGGCGGAGATGGACATGATCAACCGCGCCTACATCGAGATCATGATGGCGGGCGACGCCAGGGGCCGCGTCTTCACCTTCCCCATCCCCACCTACAACATCACCGAGGACTTCGACTGGCATAGCGAGAATGCGGAACGCCTGTTCGAGATGACGGCCCGCTACGGCCTGCCCTACTTCCAGAATTTCATCAATTCGGAACTCAAGCCGAACATGATACGCTCCATGTGCTGCCGCCTGCAGCTGGACTTGCGCGAACTGCTGAAAAGGGGCAATGGCCTGTTCGGGTCCGCCGAGCAGACGGGTTCCCTGGGCGTGGTGACGATCAACTGTGCGCGCCTGGGCCACCGATGGCGCGGCGACGAAGCGGCGTTGATGACGGACCTCGACCGCCTGCTGGAACTGGGCAAGACCAGCCTGGAAATCAAGCGCCGCACCATCGAGGAACTGATGCAACAAGGCCTGTTCCCCTACACCAAGCGCTACCTGGGCACCCTGCGCAACCACTTTTCCACGCTGGGCGTGAACGGCATCAACGAGATGATCCGCAATTTCAGCGGCGACGCCCATGACATCACGAGTCCCGAGGGCCATGCGCTGGCGATCCGCCTGCTCGACCACGTGCGCGCCCGCATGCTGCAATTCCAGGAAGAGACGGGACATATGTACAACCTGGAAGCGACGCCGGCCGAAGGCACGACGTACCGCTTCGCGCGCGAAGACCGCAAGCGCTATCCCGCCATCCTGCAGGCAGGAACGCCCGACAACCCGTACTACACGAATTCCTCGCAACTGCCCGTGGGCCACACGGACGACCCGTTCGAGGCGCTGGAGTTGCAGGACGCGCTGCAGCGCAAGTACACGGGCGGCACCGTGCTGCACCTGTACATGACGGAAGCGCTGTCGGACGCGAACGCCTGCCGCGAACTGGTAAAACGCGCCCTGAGCCGCTTTTCTCTGCCCTACATCACCGTCACGCCCACCTTTTCCATCTGTCCGCGCCACGGCTACCTGGCAGGCAAGCATGAATTCTGTCCCACCTGCGACGCGGAACTGATCGCCCGCAAGCAGGCCCACCCTGCTCCATCACTTGAGGAAACGCCATGAATGCACGTCCCGACTTCACTCCCGCCACCACCCTGCCCGACAGCGAACGCCAGCGCTGCGAAATCTGGACCCGCGTGATGGGCTACCATCGCCCCATCGCCTCGTTCAACATCGGCAAGCAGGGCGAATTCCACGAGCGCCAGTATTTTACGCAAGCGAGCGCCAAGGTCGGCCTGCCCGCTTGCCATGGCGGCTGAACTGAAAGTGGGCGGCCTGACGCCCTTTTCCGCCAGCGACTATCCAGGCAGGCTGGCGGCCGTCGTCTTCGTGCAGGGCTGCCCCTGGCGTTGCGGCTATTGCCACAATCCCCATCTGCAGCCGCGCACACGGGACGGCGCCATGCCGTGGCAGGACGTCCTGACCTGGCTGCGCCGCAGGGTGGGCCTGGTCGACGCCGTCGTCTTCAGCGGCGGCGAAGCCTGCATGGACCCGGGCCTGGCGCAAGCCATGCTGGACGCCCGGGCGCTGGGTTTCGGCATCGGCCTGCACACGGCCTGCATCTACCCCCAGCGCCTGCAGGAAGTGCTGCCCCTGGTCGATTGGGTCGGCTTCGACATCAAGGCGCCGTTCGCCGACTATCGTCTTGTGACCCGCGTGGCCGGCAGCGGCGAGCCGGCGCGCGCCTGCCTGGACGCCATCCTGGCCAGCGGCGTGGCCCATGAATGCCGCACCACCGCGCACCCGGATCTGCTGCCGGACGAACAGCTGCTGGCCCTGGCCGCCACCCTGGCCGCCAGCGGCGTCCAGCACTATGTGCTGCAGCAGTTCCGGCCCGACGGCTGCCAGGATGCGGCGCTGGCCGGCCGTCCCCTGCACGGCTATCCGGCGGCGCGCACCCTGGCGCAAATCGGCGCCATGTTTCCCCGTTTTACATTCCGTAATCATGGCATTTGAAGCGGCAGACACATAATTTCCGAAAGCCCCGCAAAATTACCCGTTCTGCAACGCTGAAATGGCTTGCGTGCTGTAATGTATCAACTGTGCCGCGCACCACGCGCAGCCCGTTCGATTCCTCACACCGCATTACAGATAAGCGTCATCCATGAACGATTTCACCGCAGTCAGCCCAGACACCCCTTCCACCCACGCCGACATCCTGTACGGCCCGCCGCGACCGGATCTGCTGCGCGAGGAAGTGCTGGCCGACCTGCTCGAGGCGACGGCGCGCCGCTACCCCCAGCAAATCGCCCTGATCGACGGCGCGCGCCGCATCACGTATGCCGAACTCGATGCGCAGGCCAGCCTGGCGGCGGCGCGCCTGGTGGCGGCCGGCGTCAAGCCCGGCGACATCGTGGGACTGTGGCTGCCGCGCGGCGCCCCCCTGCTGCTGATGCAGGCGGCGATTGCCAAGGCGGGCGCCGCCTGGCTGCCCGTCGATGAAGACACGCCCGTCGAGCGCCTGCAGGTGTGCCTGGACGATGCCAATGGCGCGGGCGTCGTCAGCTGCGCCCACTTCGCGCCGCGCCTGCGTGATGCCGGCGTGGGCCGCCCCGTATGGACGGCGGAGAGCCTGCTGGCACCCGCTACGCCGGGCGAACACCTGCCCGCGCGCGCCACCGTGCTGCCCGAACACCCCGCCTACGTGATCTATACGTCCGGCTCGACGGGCAAGCCGAAAGGCATATTGATCAATCAGCGCAGCATCTGCCACTTCCTGCGCAGCGAAAACGCCGTGCTGGAAGTGACGCAGGCCGATACTGTCTACCAGGGCTTTTCCGTCGCCTTCGACATGTCGTTCGAGGAAATCTGGATTGCCTACCTGGTGGGCGCCACCCTGTGGCTGGGGCCAAAGGAAATCTCGGGCGACCCGGAAGCGCTGCCACGGGCGCTGGCCGCCAACCACGTCACGGTGCTGCACGCCGTGCCGACCCTGCTGGCCCTGTTCGCGGAAGACGTGCCTAGCCTGCGCCTGATCAACCTGGGCGGCGAGATGTGCCCGGAATCGCTCGTCGAACGGTGGTCGCGCCCGGGACGCGCCATGTTCAACACCTACGGCCCCACGGAGGCCACCGTCTCGTGCAGCCTGGCGCGATTGCGGCCCGGCGAGCCCGTCACCATCGGCACGCCGCTGCCCAACTACGGCCTGCTGGTGCTGCAGGTGGCCGAAACGGGGGAAAACCGTCCCTTGACCCTGCTGCCACGCGGCGAAACGGGCGAACTGTGCATCATCGGTCCCGGCCTGGCCGAGGGCTACCTGGGCCGGCCCGACCTGACGGTGGAAAAATTCCTGCCCAATCCCTGGACCACCAACGAAGATGACGCCCGCCTGTACCGCACTGGCGACCTGGCCCGCATCGATGCGGACGGCCAGGTGCTGTGCCTGGGCCGCGCCGACGACCAGGTGAAGATACGCGGCTTCCGCGTGGAGCTGGGCGAGATCGAAGCCGTGCTGGCGCAGCAGGCAGGCGTGGGCACGGTGGCCGTCCTGCTGCGCAAGGATGACGGCATCGACCAGCTGGTGGCCTACATCGTCGGCAGCGACGATGCGCCCGAGGACGCGCTGGCGGCAAAAACCCTGCGCGCCGCCCTGAACCTGCACCTGCCGCCCTACATGGTGCCTGGCCGCTTCGAGCTGCTGCCGCTGATGCCGCGCCTGACATCCGGCAAGATCGACCGCAAGGCACTGAAGGCCATGCCCCTGTCCGCGCCGCCGGCCGGCGAGGCGGGCGAATCGGACGTGCCGGAAACGCCTGCCGAAGCGGCCCTGTTCGCGGCACTGGCCAAGCTGTTCCCGGGCCAGGCGATCTTGCGCCGGCTCGACTTCTTCAGCGACCTCGGTGGCCACTCCTTCCTCGCCGCGCGCCTGGCGTCCACCCTGCGCGCCGATCCCGCCTACGCCCACATGACGGTACGCGACATCTATCACAACCGCGAGATCGGCAAGATCGCGGCCGTGCTGGGCGAAGCGCCCGCCCTGGCCACGCCGGAAGCGGAATGGACGCCGCCGTCGACCTGGAAGCGCTGGATCTGCGGCGCGGCGCAGGCGGCCGCCGTGCCGGGCCTCGTCACCCTGCGCATGGCGCAGTGGATGGCGCCGTTTTTCACCTATCACTTCTTCACGGGCGACGCGGGCGACACGGTGCCGCGCGCCATCGCCGCCTCGATCGGCGTGTTTTTACTCGCGACGCTGGCCGAATTTGTCATTGCGATTGCCGGCAAGTGGCTGATCGCCGGGCGCCTGAAGCCCGGCAGCTACCCGCTCTGGGGCGTCACGTATTACCGCTGGTGGCTGGCCGACCGCCTCGTCGAATCGGCGCCCGCTTATCTGCTCAGCGGCTCCTCGCTGAACAGCTGGTGGCTGCGCGCCCTGGGCGCCAAGGTGGGCAAGGAAGTGGTCATCGGCTCGATGACCCTGCGCGCGCCCGATTTGCTGTCCATCGGTGACAACGTCAGCGTGGGCAATGCCGTCAACTTTGAAAACGCGCGGGTCGAGCGGGGCCGCCTGTTGCTGGGCCAGATCAGCATCGGCGACGACTGCTGCATCAGTTCCTATGCGATTTTGGAGGGCAATACCAGCATGGGCGCGTTTGGCCACCTGGAGGGGCAATCGGCGCTGGCCGACGGCGCCACGGTGCCGGCCGGGCGCGTGTACACCGGTTCGCCCGCGCGCGACATCGGTCCCTACGACCGTGCCAGCCAGCCGCCCCGCCCCGCCGTCTCGCGCCTGCGCCTGACGGGGGAAACGCTGTTCTTCTGCTTCGGCATGGTCCTGATCGCCGTGCTGTTCTTCATGCCCGTCTTCCCCAGCTTCGTGCTGATCGACTGGTTCGACGAGCGTGAAATGATGCCGTGGCTGCAGGGCCGCGACGTGACGACCCAGCTGGCCCGCTACTTCCTGCTGGCCTTCCCCGCCAGCGCCGTGCTGATCGTGCTCACGGCCCTGCTGTCGGCCGCCATCCGCTGGGGCGCGCTGCCGCGGCTCAAACCCGGCATATCTCCCGTGCACAGCAATATCTATTGCGCCAAATGGCTCGTCAGCCATATCCAGGAATCGAGCCTGAACGTCCTGCACGGCATCTACGCCACCGTGTACGCGCCGTACTGGTACCGCCTGCTGGGCGCCAAGGTGGGCAAGGGCGCCGAGATTTCCACGGCGCTGGGCGTCGTGCCCGACATGCTGACCCTGGGCGACGACACCTTCATCGCCGACGCCGTCATGCTGGGCGACGAGCAGATCGACGGCGGCTGGATGACCATGCGCCCCACCGTCGTCTCGCACCGCAGCTTCGTCGGCAACGGCAGCTATATCCCGGACGGCACCGTGCTGCCCGAGCACGTGCTGATCGGCGTGCACACGCACGCGCCGCGCAATGAACAGATGCATAGCGGCGACACCTGGCTCGGTTCCCCGCCCATGCACCTGCCCGCGCGCGAACAGGTCAGCGGCTTTGCCGAGCACCTGACCTTCAAGCCCTCCATGCTGCGCCGCCTGGGCCGCAGCCTGATCGAGGCCTTCCGCATCGTCGCGCCGCACGCGGTGGTGATCGCCGTCGGCTATACGCTGGTGCTGGACGTGATGCCCATCGCGGGCGCCGGACGCTGGGGCGAAGTGGTGGGCGACCTGGCCATAGCCGGCATCGCCTACGGCATCGGCAATTTCCTCGTGGTGGTGCTGTTCAAGTGGCTGCTGCTGGGACGCTACCGCAAGCATGCGGCGCCCATGTGGACGCCGTTCGTGTGGATTTCCGAAGGCGTCACCAACCTGTACGAGGGCATCGCCGTGCCCAACTTCATGCGCTACCTGCGCGGCACGCCGTGGCTGCCGCTGGCCTTCCGCCTGTTCGGCTGCAAGATCGGCCGCGGCGTCTACATGGACACGACGGACATCACGGAATTCGACTGCGTGCACATCGGCGACTACAGCGAATTGAACGCCCTGACCTGCCCGCAAACCCATTTGTTCGAGGACCGCGTGATGAAGATCGACCACGTGGACATCGGCCAGCGCGTCTACATGGGCCCGCGCAGTTCCGTGCTGTACAGCGCCAAGGTGGGCGACAATGCGCGCCTGGGTCCTTTGACCCTGGTGATGAAGGGCGAGCACATCCCCGCCGGCAGCAACTGGGCGGGCTGCCCGGCAGCGCCTTTGCGTAGCTGATTGCAGCTGATGGAGCATACGGTTCTGTTGTCGGGCGACGGCGTGCTGGTCATCAGCGTCGCCGCCGTGCTGCCGCGCACCGAGGCGCGCCTGCGCCTGCGCGCCGCCGTGCGCGCAGCGGCGGCGCTGTCGCTGAATGTTGGTAGCGAGGCGATTTCCGTGGAGTCGACGCCCGGCACCCCTCCCCGCCTGCTGCTGGCTGGCCGCCCGGCCGGCCTGTCGTTCAGCCATGACGAGGGACTGTCGCTGGCCGCCATCCACCTGCATGGTGCCGTCGGCATCGACGTGATGCGGGTGCAGGACATTGCCGACTGGTTCATTCTGGCACGCGATTACCTGGGGCCGCAGGTGGCGCAGGAGCTGGCCGCCTGCCCTGCCAACCAGCGCCCGCGGCGCCTGGCACAGGCGTGGACGGCGCGCGAGGCGGCGCTCAAGTGGGCGGGCAAGCAGTTGGCGGAGTGGGACGGCTCGGCGCCGGCGTGCCGCCTGCAGGTGTTGTCCCTGCCAGCGCCCTACGTGGCAACGCTGGCATATTAATCCTCCTTGCCCTCGGCAGCGCCGCCGATCTGGACGAAAATCAGTTTTGCGATAATACTGACGAACAGCCCCAACACCCCGATCAATTCCAGCATGGTCTTTCCTTTGCAGTGACAGCAGACCAGCCCACTGTAGCGCGAACACCGGGGCCAGGCTAATATCAAATCCGGCAGTCACCGATCTCGAAAAGGCATACGATTGATTTCTCTCAAACAGTTCAAGTACTTCGTCGAGATCGTCGATGCGGGCAGCTACTCGCGCGCGGCGGAAAAATTATATATTGCGCAGTCGGCCCTGAGCCGGCAGATCAAGGAGCTGGAAGGCGAAGTGCAGGCGCTGCTGCTGACGCGTGACGCGCGCCATATCGAGCTCACGCCGGCCGGCCAGGTGTTCTATGAGCGGGCCAGGCGCATCCTGGAAGACATCGAGGAAACCGTGCGCCAGACGCGCCACGTGGGACAAGGAGCGCAAGGCATCATCCGCCTGCTGCATTCGAGTTCCGTCACCCTCACGCCCGCCATCGGCGCCGTGCTGAACCGGCTGCTGGCGCAGTTTCCCGGCGTCTCGCTCGACATATCAAAAGGCTCATCGGAAAACCAGGCCGCCGACATCGAGGAAGGCCGCGCCGACCTGGGCCTCGTGCGCCTGCCTACCTTGCGCAAGCACGCCAACATCGTCGTGCGCGAACTGTTTGCGGAAAAGCTGGTGGTGGCCGTGTCGTCGGCCTCGCCGCTGGCATCGCTGGACAGCACGACGATTGCAGCCCTGCGCGACGAAGCCTTCGTCTCGATCCCGCACAAGGACCGGGGAGGCCTGAGCTACCTGGTGGCGGGCCTGTGCCTGGCGCAGGGCTTCTTCCCGAAGGCGGCGCGCGCCCTGTCGCGCAAGACGTCGCAGTTGAACCTGATCGAGGCGAACATGGGCATCGCCATCGTCCCGGACAGCATGCGCCTGGTGGCGCCGCCCGGCGTGCGCTTCATCCCCCTGCCCGACGAGGAATCGCATTCCATCGTCGGCCTGATCTCGCCGCGCGCGGCCAGCGGCATGGTGGCCGCATTTACGGAAGCGTTCGTGCGCGAGATGGCTGCACTGCCGGCCGCTTAGCCTTCCGCATACAGCGCCGCATCGGCGTCGCGCACGGCCGCCATCAGCAAGGCCAGCTTCATGACGTCGAGCTTGCCGTCCGTGCGCACGCGCGAGCACAGGTCGATGCCGTAAGGCCGCACCTGGCGCAGCGCCTCCATCACATTATTGGCATCGAGGCCGCCGGCCAAAAAGACGGGACGGGGGCTGGCGCGCACGAAGCGCGCACTGATGCTCCAGTCGTGCGTGCGGCCCGTGCCGCCCAGTTCAGGCACGGCCGCGCCGGGGCGGCCCGAATCGAGCAAAAAAGCGTGGACATGGGGCGCATAGGCGGGAATCAGCGCCAAGGCCTCCGGTCCTTCCACGTGGATCGCCTGCACGCGCCGCACGTGCGGCAGCAGGCGCGCCAGCTCAGCGACTTCGCCGGGATCAACATGGCCGACAATCTGCACGGTGGACGGCTGCGTGGCGCGCACGTGTGCGGCGATGGCTTGCGCCGTCGTCTCGGACGTCAGCAGGAACGTGGCCACGGGCGGCGGCGTCCAGGCGGCGATCTGCGCGATGCGCGCGTCAGGAATCGGACCGGGACCGGACGGCATGGCCGCCACCAGGCCCAGCGCGTCGGCGCCGGCGGCAATGGCCAGCTGCGCCTCGTCGATGGAGGCGATGCAGCAGATCTTGATGCGGGTTCTCATGGCCTGGCGTGCTCCGTTGGGATGATCAACATTACAACACAGGGTGGCGCGCACGCCAAGGCACGCCGTCAAGGCCGCGCGCGATTGTGTGCCAGAATGGGGCCTTGTCCACTTCCCGAGGAACCCATGGCCGACTACAAGAACCCCAGCTACGTGGCCCGCTCCATGCATCCGCGTTTCGATGAACTGACGTCGCCGGGCGAGGCCGTGCCGTATTCGGGCATCTACCGCTGCGACGGCTGCGCGCATGAAATCGTCTCCACGGAAGGCCACGTCATGCCGCCGCAAAACCACCATCAGCACAGCAGCGAGCAGGGGCCGATCCGCTGGCGCCTGATCGTCAGCCCGCGCTGATGCGGCATCGTGCTGCGGCGCAGATTGACAGGCGCCAGGTACCGGCCGATACTTGATTTTTCAGCCGTCGCCACTGGAACGTCCGCATGCGCATCGTCGATTTTGAAGTCCGCAAGGAGTGCCCGCCGCAACTGTGCGACTGCAAGCGCGAGCAGCTGCTCGGCGATCCGCAGGCGGATATCGCCATCCTGCGCCTGAACCTGACGGAAGAAAAGCGTTTGCTCGCGCATATCGAGCAGATCGCCAGCTACGCGCAGCTGAAGAAACTGCAAGAGCGATTGAAGGGCAACCTGGGCGTGGAGCTGCAGATCGCCCCCGGCAGCGGCGAAGTACGCACCGTGCGCGGCTTCCAGATCCGCCTGCTGGAGCGGCCCGGCCTGTGCCGCAAGACCCGCGCCGCCATCCCCGCCGCCGTGCGCCGCTGCCTGGCCGCGCATCCCGAAATCGCCTTTGCGATCCTGAATGAAAACGATTTGCTGGGCGGGATTTGACCCGAAATCCGCATCCGGAGTCGGACCCTGAGGGGCCGACTCCGGTAGTTGACGTTGGGGTGCCGTTACGCCGCGCGGATGGCAATGACCTTGCCTTTGGCTTCCCGCGCCCGCAGCTGACCGCAGCCGCCCTCCACGTCCTGCCCGGCCGAATCGCGCAGCTTGGTCAGCACGCCCCGCGCGTGCAGGGCGGCGGCGATGGCGCGCGCCTTTTCCCAGCTGGGACGCCGGAACGGCAAGTCGGCGATGGTGTTATACGGGATCATGTTCAGCACGGCGTACTTGCCCTTCAATAGCGCCACGATGCCGTCCATCTCGTCCGCGCCATCGTTGACGTCCTCCATCAGGGTCCACTGGTACTGCACCGGGTAGCCGGTCAAGCGCGCATACGACTCGCCGAAGTCCACCAGTTCCTGCGGCGTGAGCCGGGGGGCGCGCGGCAGCAGCTGTGCGCGCAGCTCGGGCTTGGTCGTGTGCAGGGACAGCGCCAGCGCCGGCTTGACCCGCCCTTGCGGCAGTCGCTCGAAGGCGCGCGGGTCGCCCACGGTGGAAAACACGAGGTTCTTGTGGCCGAGATTGCCCTCGGTACCCAGCAGCTCGATGGCTTCCATCACATTGGCCAGGTTGTGCGCGGGTTCGCCCATGCCCATGAAGACGACTTTTTTCACGGGCCGCAGGGTGCGCGCCAGCACCACCTGCGCCACGATCTCGCCGCTGGTGACTTGCCGGATCAAGCCGTCGCGGCCCGTCATGCAGAACTGGCAGCCGACGGCACACCCCACCTGGCTGGACACGCACAGGCCGTCGCGCGGCAGCAGCACGCTTTCCACCGTCTGGCCATCGTGCAGTCCCACCAGCAAACGCGCCGAACCGTCCGCACCGGGATGGGTGCTGAGCAGTTTCAGCATGCCCTGCAATTCGGCGTCCAGCGCGGGCAGCGCCTCGCGCACGGGCAGCGGCAGGAAATCCTCGGCGCGGCGCCGGCCCTGGTCGTGCGGCTGCGCCTGTATCCAGTCGCGCAGCACGCGCTGTTCGTGCAGGGGTTTGGCGCCCAGGGCGCGCAGGCGCTGGCGGAGATGGTCGATTTGCATGGCGTCTGAATGAAGAACGGCGCGCCGGCAACAATGCGAGGCGCGCCGCGGATGGCAATTTACGGCTTAGACTTTTTTCACGAACTCGGTTTTCAGGCTCATGGAGCCGAAACCGTCGATCTTGCAGTCGATATCGTGATCGCTGTCGACCAGGCGGATATTCTTGACCTTGGTGCCCATCTTGACGACACCGCCGCCGCCCTTCAATTTCAAGTCCTTGATGACGCTGACCGTGTCGCCATCCTGCAGGATGTTGCCGGCCGCATCGCGGTACACGCGGGCGCCCTCTTCCACCGCCTCGCCAGCCGTGGCCGACCATTCATGCGCGCATTCAGGGCAGATCAGCTGGCTGCCGTCTTCGTACGTGAATTCGGACTTGCATTGGGGGCATGGTGGTAATGTGCTCATACTTCTCTCTGTCTGGTGAACAGCGCTGTGCTGTAAAAGCCGACATTATACCGCCTACGCCCCGTATCAGCGGGCTTTTTTCCCCATCATTATCAAGTCCTGCGCACAATCTCGATGGTGCTGTGGACGATCTCCTCATGGTTGCCGATGCGCGCGCGCAGCAGGGCGGGCGTCAGGCTGGCGTCGCGGCTGACCACAGACAGCGCGCACGAGTACAACTGCTTGCCGACCCGCCAGACGTGCAGGTCGACGACACGCGGCGTGTCGCCGGCGCTTTCCACTTCCACGGCTTCACGGATTTCCGCCACCACGGGGTGGTCCATCTCGCGGTCCAGCAAGACCTTGCCCGTGTCGAGCATCAGCTTTTTCGCCCACAGGGCCACCAGCACGGCGCCGACGATGCCCATCACGGGATCGAGCCAGCGCCAGCCATAAGCCCACGCGCCCGCCAGCGCAAGGAGGGCCAGCACGGACGTGGCGGCATCAGCCAGCACGTGCACATACGCGGCCTTCATGTTCAGGTCTTCGCCATGGCCATGGTGGTCGTGATGATCGTGACCGTGGTGGTCGTGTCCATGCTCATGGCCGTGGTCATGGTGGCCGCCCAGGATCAGCGCGCACACGAGGTTCACCAGCAGGCCGAAGCCGGCCACCGCCATCGCCTGCGGATAGTGGATCGCCTGCGGCGAAAACAGGCGCTCGACGGAGGCCCCGACCATCAGCACGGCCACGCCCAGCAGCAGGATGGCGCTGGTGTAGCCGGCCAGCACCTCGATCTTCCACGTGCCGAAAGCGAAGCGCGGGTCGCGCGCATAGCGGCGCGCGGCGGCATAGGCAAAGGCGGCCAGGCCGATGGCCAGCGCGTGCGAACTCATATGCCAGCCATCGGCCAGCAGGGCCATGGAGTTGTACCACCAGCCGGCAGCGATCTCCAGCACCATGGTGGCCAGTGTGATCCACATGACGAGGCGCGCGCGGCTCTCGGCCCGGCCATTGCTGCTGCCAAAAACGTGCTCGTGCTGCCAGGCGGAGAGGTCTTCGCCGAGGGATTGCGTTTGCATGGTGTTCTCCTTATTTGAGATAGGTGCGCAGGATGCCGGCGATCTCGTCGGCGCCCCTGGCCCGCTCTTCATTGGCGATGTCGGGGCTGGCCACGTGTTCGCGCAAGTGCTCTTCGATGACTTCCGCCATCAGCCCGTTGACGGCGCCGCGCACGGCGGCGATCAGCTGCAGCACCTCGCCGCAGTCGCGCCCTTCCTCCAGCCCCCGCTCCAGGCCTTCCACCTGCCCCTTGATGCGCTTGATCCGATTCAGCAGCTTGGTCTTGTTGTGCGCCGTGTGTCCCATGTCCCGCTCCGATAAATACTATAGGGGGGTATACTATCAGAAAGCGCGCAGCCTGCGGCAGGACGCAAAAAAAAGCCGCGCATCCTCGCGGATGGGCGGCCGGGCAAGCAGGCATGGGCGCTATGGCGCGGGCGGCGCGATCTTCTGCAGCTTGCTGGCCAGCGAGGCATCGGACAGCTCGCCCAGATGCGTGTCGACCAGGCGCCCTTGCGCGTCATAGAACAGGGTGGTGGGCAGGGCCGAGGAACCGGCCGCCTTGCCCAGCGCGGCCTCGCCGTCGAGCACCACGTTGCGCAGGGCCAGGCCGGACGGCGCGAGGAAGGCATCGATGGCGACCGCATCCTCGCGCTGGTTCGCATATACGACAACGACATCCGCGCGCGCCTGCTGCGCGGCGGCCAGCACGGGCATCTCGCGCCGGCATGGCGGGCACCAGCCGGCCCACAGGTTGACTACCATGGGCTTGCCGCTGGCCAGCGCCGCCAGGCTGGTGGACGTGCCGTCCAGCGTCTGCAGGGCCACGGCCGGCAAGGCCGTCGGCCTGTCGTACGCCAGGCCCAGGCCCGCACTCAGCACGCCCCAAGCCAGCGCGCCTGCCGCCGCGCTGGCCGCCAGCGGACGGCGCATGGCCGCCGTGGCGGGACGCCGGCAGCGCCAGGCGGCGATGGCCAGCGCGCCGGCGATGCCGGCCGGCGCCATGAAGCCGCCGTCGCGGATATTGAGGATGGACCAGGGAGTCGACAGATACTGCTCATGCCAGCGCAGGACGAAGGCCAGCCGCGCCGCCAGCAGCCCGGCGATCAGCATGTCGGAAACGAGGGGGCCGGCGTCGGGCAACTGGCGGTAGCGCCGCAGCCACCACGCCACGCCGTAGGCGGTGCACAGGGCAAGGAACAGCAGGACCAGGCCCGCAGGCAAGGCCAGGGGACCGATTTGCACGGACAGCATGGGCGCTTTCATGGACGTCGAATGAACGGCCATTGTGCCCGATGCGAATTAAAGGGGCGTTAAAACGGACGCTAAAACGCGGCCAGCGCTTCCTTGCGCACGAAATGCATGGCTTGCGGCTGGTCCACCAGCACGCACTGCTTGCCCGTGCGCTTGCAGTGGTCGTGCACGCGCCAGTAGGCGTCGTGGCTGACGCAGCCCGTCTGGCAGATCACCAGGTCGGCGGCCACCAGGCTCGCTTCCAGGGCTGCCACGTCGTCGGCGCCGTCATCGCCGCCCGCATGGTGCAGGAAGCGCCCGCCGGCCTGCTCGATGGCTTGCTGCGCCACCTTGGCCCCTTGCGCATCGTCGCTGACGGCCCGGTCGACATACTGCCCCACGTACAGCACGGCTTTCTCGCGCACGCCGGCCAGCAGGTCGGGCTGCAATGCAGGCACGGGCGCGACGGATGGCGATGGCACCCACTGCAAACGCAGCAATTCACGCATCAGGTCCTGCACCCGCTCGCTGAGCCATTCGACCTTGCGCGCCAGCCTCGCCCGCGTGGGCAAGCCAGGCGCCGCGGCGGCCAGCTCCGCCAGCTCTTCGCGCGCCAGCGCCAGCTTCGTGTCGCGGATGAGCACCTGCGCCCGCGCGCGCATCAGCTGCGCTTCGAGCTGCGCGATGCGGTCAAGCTGTGCCACCTGCTCGGCCTGCATCGTGCTGCAGCGCGCCTGCGCGCGGCCGTATTCGCGCAGCAGCACACGGTGCTCGTGCGCGATGTTGTCGTCGATGTCGTACGAATTGCCCATTCTGCCTCCTCCACTGCGCGCGGCGCACAGGCGCCCGTCCCGCATCACCCCGTTGCATTGCATTATAAATGAGAATCATTATTATTTATTGATGCGCGTGCGCGGTGTAGGGGTATAGGCGGTGCGACGCTCGCGTCAGGCAGCGGGCGGGCAGGAATGCATGCGCTGCCAGACGTCATCCTGCACCTTGCGCACCAGCGCCATGCCGTCGGGGCCCTGGTAGCCCGGCAACCTGTTCGGCCACGCCATGCCGACAAACAACTGGCGTCGCGGGTCGATCAGCAGCGACTGCCCCACGTAAGCACCCGTGATCGCGCTCTTGTTGACGATCAGCAGGCGCGCGCCGTCTGCAAGCACCCGCGCTTCCAGCGCGACGCCGCTGCGGGCGGCCACGTCACGCAAGCCCCGCTCGCGCCACTGCGCCTGCTCCTGGAACTGCACCGCCGGCGGACGCTCCAGCTTGACCACGGCCACCACGGGACCGTCGATACCTGCCTGCAAGGAAAAGCCCATGCGTTCCTGCAAGGCAAGCGTGTAAGTCTCGTCCTTCACCTTGAGCTGGTAACTGCCAGGACCGTCATAGATCTGCAGATCGGCCAGGTGATACGCGGGCTGCACGCACTGGCCATACTCATACGCGAGCACGTCCAGGAACGGTGGCGCGGTGGCGGCGGACGTCGCCATCGCGGGGGCAAGGGTGGCGCACAGGGCCAGAGCTGCCGCGGCGTGTTTGTTTGTGGTCATGGGGCTTGCGTTTGAGATGGGGGTTGCGAAGACTGCACTGTATCGCAGGGGGGGGGGGCGGCGCACGGTTGGTTTGCTGCATTTGCTGCGTGGGCGCTGGCTGCTACAGCCTGAGATGAGGGGGCGGCGTTGGCCGCTGCGCGGCCAACTTGCCGCGCGCAGCGCGGTGGCTGGGCGATTCGGAGAGGGCTGGGCCGGCACGGCCCAGCCCTTCGAATCCCGCCGTTCCGTCCAGACAAATAAAAAAGCCTCCCATAGGGGAGGCTTTTTTATTTGATTCTGGCGGAGACGGTGTCCGCCTAATTGGCGTCCGGAAAAAGTCGCTTAATGCCTCTACGCCCTTGAATTTATGCATTTTTTCTGCCAAGTAGTCCGCTTGATATCGCTTGAGTGCGCTAAAATCCACACTCTATATGTGGGTAGGAATGGGGGTAGGCGATGGCGCGCACGGTCGAAAAATTGACGGCGTTGGCGGTAAGCAAGGCAAAAACACCCGGGTATTTTGGTGATGGGGCCGGCTTGTATTTGCAGGTGTCGAAGACGGGAACCAAGAGCTGGATCTTCCGCTATACGCGTGAGCGGAAGCAACGCGAGATGGGCCTGGGCGCCGTGCACACTGTAAGCCTGGCAGCGGCGCGCAGCAAGGCACGGGATTGCCGCGCCTTGCTACTGGAAGGGAAAGACCCACTGGAAACGCGTGCCGCCGACAAGCTCAGTGATGCGCTGGACCGCGCGCGCGCAATCACGTTCAACCAATGCGCCGGCGCTTATATCGCCGCGCACCGCGGCAGCTGGAAAAACGCCAAGCACGCGGATCAGTGGGAGAACACGCTGGCGACCTACGCTGCGCCCTTTATCGGAGACTTGCCTGTCGCCGCCGTCGACACCGGCCAGGTGGTCAAAGTGCTCAGCCCTATCTGGCAGGAAAAGACGGAGACAGCCACCAGGTTGCGAGGCCGCATAGAGAGCATTCTGGACTGGGCAACTGTCAGCAAGTACCGCGTGGGCGAAAACCCGGCCAGGTGGCGCGGCCATCTGGATAACCTGCTGGCGGATCCCGGCAAGCTTGGGAGGGTCAAGCACCACCCTGCCCTGCCGTGGCAGGATGTGGGCGGGTTCATGAAAGAGTTACGCGCGCGCGAGGGCATGTCGGCGCGCGCCGTGGAATTTGCGATCCTAACTGCCGCCCGATCTGGCGAGGTCCGTGGCGCGGTGTGGGAGGAAATTGACCTGGACTGTGCACTGTGGACCATACCGGCGGTCCGGATGAAGGCCGGCCGGGAGCACCGCATCCCACTATCGGCCGAGGCAATTGCACTGCTCAAGCAGATGCCCCGTGTAGAGAAGCACGTGTTTCCAGGGAGTAAAAAGGCCACTCCCCTATCCGACATGAGCCTGACGGCCGTGCTGCGCAGGATGGATCGGCGCGATATCACCGTGCACGGCTTCCGGTCGACGTTCCGCGACTGGTGCTCCGAATCGGTTGCAAACTCATTCCCACGCGAGGTTTGCGAACATGCGCTGGCGCACAGCTTGCCAGATAAGGTTGAGGCAGCGTATCGCCGGGGCGACCTGTTGGAGAAACGCATCCTGCTGATGCAGGTCTGGTCGACCTACTGCAATTCGGTCCCAGTCGTCGCCAGCGTGACGGCCATACACGGAGCAGTAGTGTAGGCTTGGCGAACCTTCAAACATGCCGGATGAACCCTATCGCAGCATGCGCGCCTCGCCCTTCGTCAGCTCGCGTTCTTTCATGTCGACGCTGACCAGCCACCCGCCGCGCTCCAGCTGCTCCGGATGGCTCTCGAAACTCGAGCGCAACTGTAGGCCGCCCAGTTCGAACGACTCTTCCGACATCCACTCGATATAACAGTCGATCAGGCGGCCCTCCGGAAATGTCGAAATCTGATGGCCGCGCAGCTCAGCGCAGGTTGCGTGGCGCTGCAACACATTTGAGTAATTATCAGCCACCGCCAGCAACCCGCGCGAGCCACCGCTCTCACGCGCAAGTTTTTTCGGTAGCGCCACTCCAGATCTATATAGCTCCCTGGCGCGGAATCCGATAGCGTTTTCCGGTACGAAAAGTTTGCATACCCAAGTCTGGGCGACCTCGCGGGTGCGGCCGGACTCGTCCCTCGTTACCTCAATGCCGCTGAGCACCATATTCCATCCTTGAACCCGCACCAGTTTGAGCTTGGCCAGCTGCGCCAGAATGCGCGGCGCGCCTATCGTTTGCAGGCGCGCCACTTTTGAAGGGCGTCGATTCCCCTCCAGCGTTACATCAACCACCAACAGTTCGAGCAGCATGGCGCCTTCTACTACCGGTGCAGGGGCTGCCAGCACCGCCCCATCCTCTCGACGCCTTGATGCCCAAACCTTCATCATCCATCCCAAATATACTGTACAAAAACACAGTATATTGGCGAGCAAGAGAAACCAGAAGGTGAAATTTGTAACTAGAAGAGTCCGCCCTGTTCCGCTGGCGCGGCCGGCGCAGGTGTTTTTGAACGGGATCGCGGCTGCATAGAGTCAGGCTCTGCGACGAGCAGCCCAGCAGGATACTGCCGATAAACGTCCTCTTCCGACACCAGCGAGCCGTCCAGCCAGCCCTGATACTGATCCGGGTTCAGGATCATCACCATGCGCTTTTCATCATCCGGCTTGTGGAAGCGCTGCATTAACGGGTGTCCGTCGGCGTTGATCGTCAGCATCGAGAACGACAGCAACTGGTCAGCCTGCCGGTATTCCCATATCCCAGCAATGGCCACCGGGCCGCCATCCGCGCGCTAGATGCGCCAGCGCACGGCCTTGCCGGTTTCGTAGTTGGGTTCGAAGAAATTGGCCGCCGGGATGATGCAAAACTGTTTGCGCTTCCAGGCGCTGCGGAAAGTTGAACTGCTGACTACCATTTAGGCGGGCACTTGTTGGGCAGAGTTAGCACCACGCAACAATGATGCATCAAGACGAACATGATAACAATGATTGCGAAAAATTGACTTTACTAATAGACTCATACCAATCTATTACAATCTTCGCATTTAAATTCCAGACGGAGCACTGACTTGATCCTTCAACCACTTGATCAAATAGAATCGTCCGATCTTCAAGCCCTCTGCCAAGACCGCTGCCCAGAGTCAGAAAGATTAGAATTTAAGCGTCAGCTTCCTAATAATTCTGATAAAGAAAAACATGAACTTTGTAAGGACGTCGCTGCATTGGCAAATAGCGATGGCGGTGATTTGGTGTACGGCATTGAGGAGAAAGATGGATGTGCAGGAATACTGGTGCCGATCACAGGAGAATTAGCAGACGCTGCTTTGCGACGACTTTCCCAGATACTCGATGCAACTATCGAACCAAGAATTATCGGGGTGAAGATGCGCCCAATCAATATAGAAGGAGGATATGCGGTTGTCCTACGTATACCTGCTTCATTTGACGGGCCGCATTCTATTCGGATGAATAACAATAGACGATTTGTCATGCGTAATGGGACAGGGATTGCTGATATGTCATATGATCAATTGCGTGCGGCATTCGACCGCACCGCAACGCTTGCAGAGCTCGCGCGCCGTTTTATTTCTGATCGAATTGAATTAATCGCCAATAAAAAAACAAGCATGCCGCTGTACACAGGCCCTCAATGGGTAATTCACCTTGTACCTGTAGCGGGATTATCCGGTCGGAAAGTTGCAGATTTAAAAATCGTATATTCAAAAACCTACGGCGAATTCATCGGAGGGAATTGGAATACTGTCAATCGAAAATTCAATTTTGATGGATTAATTCTTCATCCAAGCAACTCTCAGGATGATGAACATTATACTTATCATCATATATTCCGAAACGGCGCACTAGAAGGTGTAAGTCTTGGAGGTGAAACAATAGAAACAAGGCCAAATGAGGAGCGATCGGTAATATGGTCTATTGACATGTCAAAATTCTTTTACGACTCAATAAAATTATTTTTGACATCCGTTAAAAAATTAGGATTCTCAGGGCCAGCGGTCCTTAGCATCGCCTTGCTTAATGTGCAAGGATACGAACTAGGCATAGATCAATTTTATTACCAGCGTCGTCATTCTTCGGCAGACCGTCCACATTTAATTCCACCAGATGTATGGATCGAAGACATTGATATAATCGACGTTGATAGCACGATACAAACCCTTCTTGATATGGTGTGGCAGGGTTTTGGTAGAGAACGTTGCATTGACTTCGATAGTGTTACTGGGGCCTTTTCCCCACGAAAATAGCGGTGGCCTATGGAAGTTCGCACATCATCGAAGGTAATCTGTGAACCCCTCAGTTAACGAAGAGAATAAGCCATGCCCCCAGTCTACCTTTACAAGTACATGTCATTTCTAGCAGAAAAGGAGGCCGAGCAGGATAGAAAAGATGCCATCCTTAGCGATAACAATTTATGGTTTGCATGCCCCAAAAAATTTAACGACCCAATGGATTGCCGGCCACATTTTACTTTCGATTCTGACGACGAAACGGCGCGTCAACAGTTCCGGCGTAAAACCTTCGCTAACTCCTGCAATATGAGTTGCCATAAATCGGGGACCACAGAATGGATGGCACACTTTGTAAGCCTTCAAGAAAAATATCCATCCATAGACGATGCGTTCATAGAGTTTGCGCAGACGGTGGCGCAGGACTACGTGAGGGACATAGGTATTTTGTGTTTGTCAGAGGCTCCCAATGATCCAGTCATGTTCTATCACTATGGAGATAAACACAAAGGGCTGTGTCTAAAATTTAAGGTCGATGATTTTCTCGCCGACGCATCTCAGGTACTTTATTCGGACAACTACCCAGTCATTGATTTTTTCGCCGATGACAATCACGAAGCGGAGTATGATTCAATATTCCTCACAAAGTATAGAGGCTGGGAATACGAGAAAGAATGGCGTGTTGTAGATACCCAAGGAACGGCTAGACTGATCCCGTACCCGAAAGAACTGCTTGAGGGTGTCATCTTCGGATATGACATGGAGACTAAGGAGCGCGAACGAGTAAAAGAACTATTGGCCCAGCGTGGGCATACTGTTCAGTTGTTTGAAGCTAAGATCAGTGCCCGCTCCTTCTTTCTCGATATTATTCATTGTGGGGAGGTTGCCCAGCCTTGATATGCTCGGTTAAAATTGAGACCGCTGGAGAAGGCTGTTTTGTTTATGAAGATATGGACCGACTACACGGCAACGGTACCGACGGTGCCGAAAGTAACTCTAATATATGGTGAGTCCGCGTGAACGGCATAATTCTATGTATTTCAGAGGCGGGGCGGCTACCCTACAAGAAAAGAAACAAGGCATAATACTTGATGATAATTGTCGCAAAAATAGAAAATTTAATTGCATGCCAAATATTGAATTAACGCTAGCTCAGCTCCTTGGCTTCTCGCTAACATCTGGGATAGTTACCTTCATTCTAAACTCATTGTATTCAAGCTGGAGCGGCAGAAAACTTAGAGTTATCGAGGAAAGGCATGCAGCATTAAAAATAGCACTTAGCTTAGAGAAATTTTCGATTGGATGTTCCGCTGCAATTTCAGATCATCTAACATTCCTAGCAAGCGAACAATCGAACGGAAAAACATTTTCGACGCTACCTACACTTTCCTTACCTAACGAGATCGAATGGAAGCTGCTAGACAATAAAATTACCAATCACGTATTAGCCTTCGAAAATACAATCCAGTATGCAAATGGGGATATTAATTGGAGCATTAACTATTACGCACCTGACGAGGACAACAATACCCCAGAATTACAAGCTGGATATTGTGGTTTAGAGGCCCTGCTATTAGCGGAAAAACTGCGTAAGAGGTATTCCCTGCCAAAGAGACTCCCTCCTACGCGGACGTGGAATTATGAAAAATTACTGAAGGAGTGGCACGAAAAAATGGTAAGGCGGCTCTGAGATTTATTTGCGACTATGACGGCCATACACAGGCAGCTACAGCCGCCCGCAGTTCGCCCTCGTATTTCCGCCCACGCGCCCAGTCCCGCGCCAGCGCCAGGATGACCTCTCCATCCGTTGCTGCCACCGGCAACTTGTCGAGCTCGTAGGCTGGGCGCGGCGGCACCTCGCTGATGCACGGCACTATCACCGGCACCTTGACCCCAACTGGCGCTGGTAGCGCGCTGGCGCAACCGGCCAACGCCAACACGCTGAAAATGACTGCTAAGCGTCCGGGCAAGAGCAGGCGTCCATGAGACGCGCCATCCTTTTTTGACTGCTCAGCAGCCCGCCCCATGCTTTCAATATTCCGCCTCATCTCACATTCTCCAGTAGCAACCTAACGGCCGGCATTGCTTCGTCACAGGTTGTGGCGTGCACGCCCGCGATCTGCACTAGAGCCGCATCGTACTTCCTGCCCTTGGCAACAGCCGCCGCCCGTGCCGCCGCGCCGCGCTCCTGCGCCGCCAGGGTTGCCTTGGCCATGCCATCGATGGCGCGGTTTTGCTCGCTGATCGAGGCCCGCAGCGCTGCGCCGACGCCCTGCTCCCGCACCAGCGCCGCGCGCGCGGCGTCACGGTCGCCAGCGGCCAGCCACCAGCCGGTCGCGGTGGAGCTGGCCACCAGCAGCAGCGCGGCGGCCAGCACGATGGCGGCCGCCTTCCAGATCCCGCTGACGGCGGCGCCCGGCAGCGTGGCCAGGGCGCTCATACGATGCCCGCCACGTAGCTGACGCCGCCGCCGGCAAACTTGGCCGTCAGCACCTGGCGCCGCGGCGCGCCAGCCGACAGGGCGATGTGCACCCACGTGCCCTCGTAGATCAGCTGATCGAAGACGATGCCGCTTTGCCGGATCAGCAGGGCCAGCGCCTTGGGCGCCAGCCTGGCCGTGCTGATATCGGCAGCCAGGCCCAGCACGTGGGCGCTATTGGCCGCGCCACCCACGGCCTTGTTGAGCAAAGGCGAGCGGTAGCCGCTGGAAATGGCGACGGGCGCACCCACCAGCGCGCGCACCTGCTCGAGCAGCGCGGCCAGGCGCGTGAGGTTGGCGACGATGGCGGGCGCTGGCGTGTTGTCGATGCCCTTGCGGGTGGCCACCTGCGAGGCGACCAGTTCGGCCAGGCTGAAATGGGGGCTCAGGTTCACAGGCCACCCCGCACGTCACGGACGACAGCGGCCGCATCGCGCGCCAGCTCGCCGATGTCCTTGTCGCGGCGCTTGTCGAGCCAGCGTACCGTGGCGCCCAGCACCCACCAGGCGGGCAGACCGGCGGCCACCATCAGCGGCGCGGCGATGAAGAGAAAGCCCAGCGCCGGGTCGCTCCCGTAAAGCACGGCGACGGCGCGCGCGCTATCGAACAGGCCCGGCATCCAGTTGCGTACGACCACGACCAGGGCCGGCCCCATCAGGGCGGAAAACAGAATGGTGACGAAGAAGCGAACGCCCGCTTCCTTGGCGTTTTTTGGCCACATAAACATGAATCCCAGTGAGGTTGCGGCAGCGCCGGCCAGAACCGGGATGCCAAAAAT
This sequence comes from Janthinobacterium sp. GW821-FHT03C08, assembly GCF_059420905.1. Taxonomy (NCBI): domain Bacteria; kingdom Pseudomonadati; phylum Pseudomonadota; class Betaproteobacteria; order Burkholderiales; family Oxalobacteraceae; genus Janthinobacterium; species Janthinobacterium sp. GW821-FHT03C08. Next base: position 318,035 of record NZ_JBWKUP010000007.1, read on the forward strand.
TTTGATCAGCGCGCCGCCGGCGGCGGTTGTTTCGATGGCCATGGATGCCTTTCAGGTGGTGGAAATGAAAAAACCCGCCGAAGCGGGTTTGTGGTGATGCAAGCGGTACAGCTGTTAAAGTTCCTCGATTTCCAGCGGCATCGCGTAGTTTTCGTAGTACGGAATGCTCATCGCCGAGACCGACGACAGGCGCCCGAAGATGGTGTGGTCGCGCTCCAGCTCCGGGTCGGCCGATTCAGGAAACAAGCTAACCAGCATGGCGCCGGACATGCCATTTCGGCGCACGATGCCGAACAACGCCGTGCGGTCGGCTGCCGGTAGCGCGCTCATCTGCAGGGACATCTTGCCCGCGCGCGTGCCGAAATCGGTCCACAGGTCGCCGGCGTCGCTGCGGGCATGCGTGCTGGCGTCCATGATCGTCACCGGCGCGCCATAGTCCGGGTTGTTGGCGGGCGACCAGTATGCACCCGCTACCAGGCGCCCGGCCTCGACATATCCTTGCAGGTTGGCCGGGTCCTTGATGTCGATCGCCAGGCCCCGCGCGGCCATAGGTTCCGGCAGCCAATGGCGCGCATAAGCGCCACCGCCATGTCCATACGCGCTGGCGGCCTGCAACGGCGTGAAGCCGTCGATTACTGCGGCGGCGGCAGGGCATGCCGGCAGCATCCCGCTGTCGTAGCCGTAAGTCTGCCAGGCATCGATATAGCCGGCCGGGCGTACGCCTGACGCGGAGGTGGCGACGTCGGCTGCGCGCGTCACAGCGACGGTCGTGGTCGGTATATATGAATCGGCATAGCTACCTGCCTGGACTTGTCCGCAGGCGCACCACAGGGAATCACCGACGAAAATGCCCTGCAACCCAAAATAATACGTTCCTGTCGCTGTCGCTGTGTAGGTAATGCTATACCTCGTCAAAGGCAAATTTGCTGGAATGCCCGCGAAGACTAGCGCGACGCCTCCGCTGGATGATGGCCAGACCCCCATACTACGAGGAGCGGTTCCAGAGGCAATCCACATGCTGAACGTGTAGGTTACCCCGGCAGTCAGCACCACGCCCTGCCCAATACCAGAACCGCCGGACGTCGACGTAACCTTGTACGCTGGCGTGCCGTCAGGGGCAAGAACGGCAGCATCTGCCACTACAGATGCACCACCGCCCCAGCGGAGACCCCAACTTGCACTGGAAATATCCCCGGATTGCACGGCAAGATTCGTCGCTGCCGGCTCCAGTAATAAAAATGGAGGTGCCGCCAGATTCACCGGGTTGTATTGCATCCGCGCCACATTGGCCGGCGCCGTCTGCAGCAGCCCGTTGTTGCCAATAAATGTGCCCGTTGACGCACGCCCGGTGAAACTGACCGTCGCCGGATAGTAGGAAGACAGCCCGCCAGTCTCGATCTGCGCATGCGTGATATAGACCCCGCTTACTCCATCTCCAAGGTAGCCCAAGGTGTTCGTTCCCGTCACAAGGTCCAGAGCAAGATACCAAGTGCCATTCACCGATGCAGTCAGCTCAATCGCGCAGCGATACCAGCCGTTGCCCAGCGGCACGATGCTCGCCAGGGCGCCCGTCATCCCTCCAAAATAAGAAACCGCACCAACCGTACCCGCAGCAAGATCGAAAATCGCCGCTGCACCAATAGCAAAGCCGGTCGTGACCTGAGACAGCCGCACCTTACTGCGTCCTGCGGCCTTGACGCAGATCGATACCGTCGTGCGGCGCGCCGCAACAGCGGCGAAGGACCGATACAACTCATGCAAGGTATCATTGTTCGTCCCTTCCACGAGCTTTGCAGCGCCTGTACTACCCTCTGGTGTGATGGCAATATCGGGAACGATGGAAACGCCAGAAATTTGCCAAAGCGCAGGATTCGTAAAATGATCGGAGAATGTCAGCTGGTTCTGGCCCGCCGGCTCATTCGACACGCGCACGCGCATCGTCGCCGTCGGCGACAGGTTGCAGAACGGCAGAAACACGCCGCCGATGCGCTCTGGCGCGGCCCAGGTGGCAGCCAGGCGCGCCGTGGTGCCGGTGGCCCGCCATGGCCGGCCCTTGCGATTGTTTTGCAAGTTGGCCACGCCCAGCGCGCCGGCCGTGGTGCTGGCCGTCAGCGTGGCGCGATCGGCCGCATTGTCGTAAATGATGCGTAAATTGGCCATACTATTCCACCGTGGTATTGGATAAACGTTGATACACCG